>NZ_JBKJYW010000092.1:0-37327 GCF_046715635.1 Serratia sp. (in: enterobacteria) | reverse complement strand
GGTAGCCTCCGCTGATGGTATGCGTTTTGTCACACCAGTGAAAACGGTGAATTCTGGCCCCAACAGAAAATACTTTGGTTCAGGGCGCGGCATCACCTGGTACAACTTTGTCTCTGACCAATATTCGGGTTTTCATGGCATAGTAATCCCTGGAATGCTGCGGGATTCCATATTTGTGCTGGAAGGGCTACTTGAGCAACAAACGGGACTAAAATATTGATGATGAGGACTATCGCCGCCGGATCCTAACACAGCTGAACCGGGGCGAAGGTCGCCATGCCGTGGCAGGAGCCATCTGCTACGGTCAGCGTGGTGAGATCAGAAAACGTTACCGCGAGGGGCAGGAAGATCAGTTGGGTGCGCTGGGTCTGGTGACAAACGCAGTGGTGCTGTGGAATACGTTTTATATGCAGGAAGCCTTGTCGCACCTGCGCAGCACCGGGGAAGGGCCAGAGGATGAACATATCGCGCGGCTTTCTCCTCTGATGCACGGTCATATCAACATGCTGGGACATTATACCTTCACCCTACCGGATGATATTATGAATGGGGAATTAAGGCCGTTAAATCTCAATATAAACAATGAATTATTTCCTTAGCGTGGTTTTTCACATCATTGGCCCTCAAACCCCTTCCCTTAGGTAAATGCATCTGACTGACATAGTCAAATACGTTTTAGCCATGTTTAAAATAAGCGTTTGCTGTAAAACGTAGCCCGTAGAAACCATTAGAAGGATTAATGATAACTAGAAGCCTAAGCTATGGATTGCTGATTTATACGTATGACGGACTTATAGTCATTTTGAGGGTAATCAATTACTGGTTTGCTTTCCTCTTTTTTTGGGGTTTTCACAAGCCTAATTTCACAATTTTTCTAGAAAGGGAAAACAGCTATGTGGGATTTAATTATTAAAAATGGAACGGCTGTAACAGGCAGCGAAACATTCCCCGCTAACATTTATGTCAGAGATGGGAAAATTGCAGCAATTTCCAACATTCCTCTTGATGGAAATTCAACAAATACGATAGACGCTTCTGGTAAACATGTTTTTGCTGGATTTTTCGATGCGCATACGCATAGTCGCGATCCTGGCGCCGAACATAAAGAAACGTTCTGGCATTCAAGCCGTGCTGCGGCAATGGGCGGAGTAACATTGATGATGGAAATGCCAAACGTGGTGCCTTCCATTTTTAATGTAGAAAATTTTCAACGTCAAAAAGAACATCTCGAGTCAAAGGCATTTGTCGATTATGCGCTGTGGGCACTTTGTTTGGGGGATGTGAATAACAAGGACATCATGGCTCTCTCAGAAGCGGGAGCCATTGGTTTTAAGTTTTTCTGGGGTTATGCTCTCAAAAGGGATACTTATGGCCTCGCATACAGTTATACCCCAGGGGACCCTAATTTGATTCCTCCGCTGAATGATGGGGAGGTTCTTGATATTTTTAAAACAGTGGCTCAAACGGGAAAAGTTCTGGGGATTCATGCAGAAAATGTTCATGTCATTGCAAGATTAACGTCGCAAATTCGCGAGTGTATGTCCGACTATAAAAACGATTATGCGGCATTTCTGGCAAGTAGACCGCCTCTAACAGAAGAAACAATTGTTAATACAGCCATTCTTTTTTCGACATTGACCAAGACTCCTGTACACATCATGCACGTTACCTCAAAAGGTACTGTCAAGCTCCTTGATGAGGCTCACCGAAACAACATAAGTATTACAGGGGAAACTGCCCCTCATTTTCTGTATTTTACTGATAAAAATGGAGATATCCTCGGTTCGCAGATCCCACCCGTTCGCACACAGGCGGATCAGGATGCACTTTGGGATGGACTTCGTACAGGCGCTTTGTCTTATGTCGCCACCGACCATGCTCCGCATACACCAGAAGAAATGAAGGGCAATATTTTCGATGTTCCCTCAGGCATATGCGGTATTGAAACGCTAGTCCCCTTAATGGCGACAGCAGTTAATGAAAAACGAATCACCATGAATGAAATGGCGACACTCCTCTCTGAGGCGCCTGCCAAAATTTTTGGTATCCAAGAACGAAAAGGTTTTTTACGTGTTGGCGCTGACGCTGATATCACAATCATGGACTTTAATAGTGAGAAGGTCGTTGATATTTCTCAGTTCCAAAGCGTGAGTAAGGTTTCTCCGTTTCATGGCTTCAAACTCAAGGGTATTCCTACCGCAACCATTGTTCGGGGCAATGTGGTTATGCTAGATCAGGTTTTAACTGGTATTCAAATCGGGCAATTTTGCACAGGTAAAAATGAACGCAATTAATCAGGGGTTTTATCATGGATATTCTTATACAATCGATTATTGTAATCGCTGTTATCGTCCTTGGTGCAAGAACATCTGGTGTTGGTCTTGGCATTTGGGGCTTTGTCGGACTTTTCGTTCTAGTGTTCTTTTGTGGCCTAGTGCCGGCTTCCCCACCAATTGATGTACTTCTTATTATCCTTGCTGTTGTGACGGCAGCATCTATGATGGATGCATGCGGCGGAGTCGATTATCTGGTGCGTATAGGCTCTCGTATTGTTCGGGCGAATCCTAAACATATCACATTCATTGCGCCAACGCTTACATGGTTTTTCACTGTGCTGACCGGTACCAGTCATACCATGTACCCGCTCCTACCAGTCATTTATGAAGTTTCCGTTTCAAATAAAATTCGCCCTGAGCGCCCCTTGGCCGCAGCGACGGTTTCATCTATGGCTGGCATTACGGCATCACCTGTGTCAGCAGCAACAGCCGCTATGCTCGCAATCATGGCGCCTCATGGTTATTCCTTGGTTGACATTTTAATTGTGACAGTCCCTTCCTCCTTTATCGGCGTGATTCTTTCATGTGTTTATTCACTTTATGTGGGTAAAGATCTTAAAGATGATCCAGTTTATCTTGATAAACTTAAACGTGGGGAAATTCACCAGGTTGAACTTAACAATGAAACTCCTATTCCTGCAGCGGGACGTCGTGCAGCTCTGATCTTCTCGCTAGGCGTAGTTTGGGTTATCCTATGCGGACTCTTCCCGGTTCTGCGTTCTGTCCCAGGTTCTGATACCACACTCTCGATGAGCACTACGCTTCAAATCTTTATGATGACTTTGGCTGCCATCATTTATATTTTTTGTCGTCCGAAAATCGAGGAGGTTGTTAAAACACCGACCATTCGTGCAGGTCTGACAGCATTAATCAGCATATTTGGTTTAGCCTGGCTCGGTGATACCTTCATTGGTGAACACAAAACACTGTTGCTTGACACGATAGGGTATTATGCCACAGCTTATCCTTGGAGCTTTGCCTTCGTATTATTCTTTACCAGTGTTGTGCTGTTTTCTCAGGCTGCGACGATTCGAACCGTTATGCCGCTGGGGCTCACGCTTGGCATTCCCCCCGTTTTCCTGATCGGTTTATACAATGCCCCGAATACGCATTATTTCCTACCCACTTACGGCAATTTGGTTGCGGCAATTGCTTTTGACCAAACGGGAACTACGCGAATAGGCAGGTTTATTCTTAATCACTCCTTTATGATTCCGGGACTTATTCAAAGCGGTGTATCTATTATTTTAGGTATCGCTCTAGCTAATATTTTTTTGTAACTCTTTGATTTTTTAAGTTAAAAAATATACTTAGCCTGATCTGTCCTTGATAAACAGTCACTTTAGTTTTAAGTGTTACGAATATAAATAGAGACAGATCAGCGCTAAATCTTACCTGTCAGGGAATTGAATGCATGCACATCATTGGCCCTCTAATGACAGTAATGATTCTCTTTCAGACAGAGAAAGAATCTGCCTTCGTGGCATATAGTTTTTCCTCGTAAATTATTCCATGCGGTATTTTTAACAAAAATGGTTATCGCATAAGGGTACACCCTGAAGCAATAATCAAAACGTGACGCCACACGATGAATGACATAACCTATGTGCGATAGAATAAATGCAATGACCTAAATGCGAAATTGTCCGTTTGCCAGGGAGCATCTATCAGACACATCTGGCAGGGGGGACTCCCGTATCAGCGAAACAATAACGTCAGAGCCATAATTCACGTTTCGCTTTTGGTGGCTAGGACCGGTTGCTACAGTGATGATCGGGATTCGTTTGAGCGTAAATGTCGCAGTAGGTTTGGCAGGCTGCCTTTATCCGGCTTGTCACGTTTGGAAGGTCAAGTATTTTTTACGGCGCAAAGTGGGGCTGGGTCACGCTGACCGCAGCGGCTCCAACGTCAACGTTAGCGGGCCGCTGCAGTAGCCTTTCAGGAGGGGTAATTAACGGCTAAATGAGATTGAGGCGATAATATAAGCAAAATAGAAAGCCCCATTAATAAATAGCATCCACACTTTCAGATTTTTGTTTCTGGCGTTGATCCACAGCCAAAATGCCGATGAAAGCGTAATAAACACCCCGATCAACACTTCATGCCGGGGTTGCCATGGCGTCAACAATATACCGATGGCGGGTAATATCGTGCCTTGAAAAACCATTGCGCCGGTAATATTGCCTAATGCCAGAGTATCCTTCCCTTTGCGTATCCACAGGATACCGTTCACTTTTTCTGGCAACTCGGTAGCAATAGGAATGATAATCAACGATAGCAGCAACACCGAGATGCCAAGCTTTTCCGAGACTGCGGCAACACCATCTATAAAGCCTAAAGCCCCTGCCACCAATACGGCTAAGCCGATTAACGTTTGCATAATGATGGTAAATAGCGTGGTGGGTAATCCTACGCGGGATAAAAACATCACATTATCTGCTGCGGTTCCATTCCCCTCCGCCACTAACTTTTTCGAAGCGTGTAAGGTTTTTACAATATAGGTGACGTAAAGCAAGACCAACAAAACGCTGACGCCCATTCTGGCGATTTTCATCTCCACGGGAATGAACAAGGCGATCGCGGCTAATACAAAAGCCAGCAGGAAGAAATGCGTATCCCGTATAAACCCCGTAGGCTCTGGGGTGATTGACCCGTTAATACCCCGCCGTCTCACCACGGCCAGCGCCATCAAAAAGACCGATAGCGTAGACAGCATCAGTGGCGCGCCCAATATTGCCCCCACGCCAATCTCTTCGTTAACATTAGCCGCCGACGTGCCGGCAACCAGGGCCAAAATGGGCACCATGGTTTCAGGTAAGGCGGTACCAATGGCGGCAAAAAGCGAACCGGTTACCCCTTCTGAGATCTTCAACCTTTCGCCAAGGTGTTCAAGGGCGTTGGTGAAAATTTCCGAGGCAATCAAGATGATGACTAAAGATATTGCGAGCTGGAAAAATGACAGCGTCATCCTTTCGCCCTCAATTCGCCAGGCTTTTGGGTGAGGTGATGTGAGAGTAAAGCAGAAACAAGGGTCATGATGGAAATACCGACTGGACGTAGCAAACCATGGTGTAATATTCCTCGTCCAATCCAAAAGAAATATTACCCCTATGGTCTCGCCAATCTGATCGACGGATGTGCCACAGCAACTTGCTGAGTATGTTGACACATCCTCCTTCATGATGAAGGAAGGCTACTCCCCAAATGAGTGGGGCAAGCTTAAGCGAACTGTCGTCGCGCTGTCAAATCAATAAATCAAGTGATGATGAAATCGATTAATACTTAAGCGTTTATTAACCCAGATGAATCTCACAATGAAAATAATCGCTTTGAGGATTGGGTTATATTTTTTAATATTTCACACGGTAAAGCGTGCCATGTTTATTGCCCGATAAATATCTGGTGTCCGCTTGGAATTCGGAAGCTATCCCACGTTAAGCGTTTTAAGCTTAACGGGTGATTTCGTTCCATTTAGCGCCCTTCTGACCGTAAGGAAATTTCAAAGAGGCCGATTTAAACCGGCCATAAGCGCCTAGGGTAATTAATCAGGCGATGTGCTTGTTAATTTTTTTCTCCGCAATCAGTGTAAGTTTTTTATCCGCATTCTTTTCCTCGTCAAGCGTTTGACCTAACAGCTGCCTGGCTAGTGTGTAATCTAACTTTTCGGCCAGGGCACATAGAGTGCCATAGGTGGCGATTTCGTAATGCTCAACCTTTTGCGCGGCAGCAATTAACCCCGCATCTCGTACTGGTCCGGCGTCAATACCGTCGATCATTTCCTGTCCTTCCTTGACCAAACCTTCCATAGCTAGGCATTTAATACGTTTTATCCGCACGTCCGGGGTGCTTTCGACCAGTTTATCCAGTCTCTCAATCTGCCCCAGTGTTTCATCAAGGTGAGTCTTGAAAGCATTAACCAGATCTTCCTGATCGGCAGCTCGAGCTAATTTGGCTAATGCTTTAGTCAGTTGTTTTTCGGCGTTATACACATCGGAAAGTGCATGGATAAACAGATCGTTCAAAGTCTTAATCGACATAGTGATACTCCTGTTGATATTTTACGTTGATGCTAGGAAATGAACATTTCTTAGGTAGCCTCGTTCGTTGAGACAGCGTCACCCAATCGCGTAATATGATCGACACCTTCGAAGCCACCCTGTCAAAAAGGGTTGAAAATCTTCAAGTCGCTGTCTCCGCAGAGCTATTTCTTCCGGGTTTTTGCAATGCTTTTCGTTGGGGCAACTTCTTTTTCAATCGGTGAAACAGCTCCAATATCCGTGCCGGTGACCGGGTTAACTGCAGGGTCGGAAGCCGTACGTTCTGCCAGCATATCCAAATAGCTTTGCTGCTGTGCCGAGAGTTCCACGCTGGCGGAACCATCACCGCCATCAACGGCAGGTTCGGGGTTCGCCACATAGGTAAAGTTCTCATCGGAATTCCAGCTTCCGCGAATATCATCCCCTTCGGACAGGTTGTAATACACGCTGGCATACTGTTCGATCGGCGGTAATTTGCCCGGAGGGAAGTTATTGCGGATCGAGTAAAGTGCTTTTTCAAACGAGATTTGATGCGCGACCTCACGCGTCATCAGAAAACCAAGCGCTTCCTTCACGCCTGGATCGTCCGTGACGTTAATCAGGCGCTCATAGAGTATTTTGGCGCGAGCTTCTGCGGCGATATTCGAGCGTAAATCCGCGGTGACTTCACCAATGGTGTCAACATAGGCCGCAGTCCAGGGCACTCCTGCAGAGTTAGTCAGCGCAGGTCCACCACCGTAGAGTATGGAGGTCAGGTGGCTATCGTTACCCTGGCCGCTGATAGAGCGGTACAGATCTCCTTCTTCTTCGGTGCCTTCAGCCAATTCACCTTTCGCGCCCTTATTCAGCATGCCAACAAGCGAACCAATGATTTCCAGATGGCTCAATTCCTCAGTGGCGATATCCATCAGCATGTCCTTACGCCCCGGATCTTCGTCCCCAATAGCCTGGGTGAAGTAGCGGCAGGCGGCAGCCAGTTCACCCTGAGGGCCGCCAAACTGTTCCAGCAAAAGATTGGCAAGACCAGGATTTGGCTCGGCAACCCTTACTGTGTACTGTAATTGTTTTACGTGTCTGAACATAACTCACTCCAATAGATAAATTACAAGGGATTGAAAGCAATAATTACTTTTTAGCCTCTACACCGGGCGTTGCGTCTCGCATCAGGAACTGCTCAGTAAGCTCTGGCAGGTTAATCAGTGACCATTCGGCCATTGCGATTTCCTGTTCCCGGATCTGCTCGAAAACACGGGCACCTTCACTGTCTCCCACCACGTCTGCCGCAGCGATAAGCGAGGTGTAACAGGCAATCTCGAAACTCTCGAAGGCGTATCCGCAAATGGCCCCTTTTACCACCTCATCGTCGGCAAACATGCCACCCATCGCCTGGCTGATGGCGGCCATCTTCCCCAGCGCATCTTTGAACGTGGAGTTTGAGGTGTTAAGCCGGTCAATTACGGACTGCAGTAGCGCCTGTTGTTGGCGCGTTTCCTGTAGATGCAGTTGGAGACGAGCAATTAAAGCCGGGTAGTGTTCAAGCCGGTCAACCATTTTTTCCAGCATGGTTTCTGCTTGTATTTCCATTGCATGGGCGTCCCTTACCCAGGATAGATAGTTCTCTTCAAATGCCATGATTTTTCCTCAGTTTGATTAAGCCCCCTGGTAAACCGCCGTAATGACAAATTCATCTCAGGTAATATTGGGCTGAGCATGGGCCACATGACTTAATTTAGCTTTATCATGTTCCTATTTCGGTGAATTATAAAACAAATATCGCACAACACCGGCAAGAGTAAGTACGGACAGAATGATTCATCGGTGCCAGCACTATTTCGAGATGATTTACCGCCTATAGGCTATCGTTTAAAAATAAGTCAGCAAAAAATAGGCTTGTGAGCAAAGATTAAAGACTGCATGCCTTCGTCTTCATTAGGTGGGTAATTAGCAATATTTAAACAACAAGTTAAACCCCTAACACTTAACAAAGGGCGCGATGTTGATAACAAATATCCCTAGCCTACACACACAGCAATAAGATAATTCTAGGTTCAGCCTATAAGTATAGTCATGATTTCAATTAATGTGTGTGAGAGTGTCAATTTAATCAGCGGATGGTATTTTTGAAAGTCCACTTTGGTAGCAAGAACAACACCAGTGCAACGAGTGCAGTTTGATTTGGTTGGTTATTTTTATAAATAATTACTTACATTTATGTCAGTGCCCTGAGATTCCGCTTCAGCGATGTGTGATAATCCCCCGAACAATACTGGTTCGAGCGGTCCACATGACATTCTGTGGGCATTTTCGTCGCCACAGGGCCATCTGCAACGGATGCGATAGTTACGCAAGTCCGGATCTAAGGAGGGGCCTGTCCAGGTAACCGGCAGGTCTCCCCCCGTTGCTAACCATGAACTCGGCGCGACCCTACGTCTCACGCTCCAGCATCTATATGGCTGGCCCGGAATTTTATCTTGTTACCTGTGATGATGAGATTATGGTCAATGCCTGTGTTTTAGAAGAGTTTTTTTTGCTATCGACATCTTCATATCCCTATTAATACTTATTTTAGAGTTACCTTCGTGATTAACTACTATAGTTAATCACGGGGTTGCCGAATTAAGCCTGAGTTTAATTGGCAATGGGTAGCATAACGAACTGCGGCAGTTAATCGCGGTGCTATGGTACCCTCTGGTCTGGCAAGTATTCCCCCGTCAAAGCCTCGTTTTCATGGTGACTACTTGGTTAGATAAATTTCTTTTCCATGATTAACTTATTGTTGATGCTCATTTAAAGTTATTTCAATCTTCCTAGCGCAGGATAGCCTGTCTGCAATGGGGCCAACTTTTATTTTTATCAGGACGCTATCAATGAATCATATTCACGATCCTTCAGAGCAATCCACAGTCCAGAATCAGTACACCGACACACACGCAATTTTGCCCATTCAACATAACGATAGCGCAGTATCATGGGGAGCAATTTTTGCGGGTGCAGCAGCTGCTGCTGCGTTGGCAATGATTTTGTTGATGCTTGGTACGGGGTTGGGGTTGTCTTCAGTTTCACCATGGGGGAATCACGGACTAAGCGCTGAAACCATAGGTGTCGCGACGATAGCGTGGCTGATGTTTACACAAATAGCGGCGTCAGGAATGGGGGGGATATTTGGCTGGACGACTTCGTACCAAATGGGTGAGGACACATAGCCATGAAATCTACTTTCGGGATACCGCGCACGGTTTTCTTGCTTGGGCCGTAGCTTCACTGTTATCAGCCGTGCTGTTAACTTCTGCCATCGGAGCAATAGTTGGCGGCAGTGCAAAGGTTGTTGGTTCAATGGCCGCAAGTGCGGCGAGTACATCTCTTAATGGTGTGTTGACGGGGTCTCACGACACTTCAACAATGTCAGGTTCTCCAATGGGATATTTCGTTAATTCCCTGTTTCGGATCGGTAGCAATTCTTCCGTTTCAAATAATTCATCCTCCTCAGGTGCAATAGCAACGAATAACACCGTATCGCATGAATCAGTGCCGCAGAACCAGGCTGTTTCTCCTGCTCAGCTGGCTGAGGTGACAGGTATTTTTGCCACTAGTATTGGCTCAGGTTCATTATCCCCGATGATCTGCATTATGTTGCACAGTTAGTCTCACAACATACGGGTATCAGTCAAAACGAGGCTGAGCAGCGGGTTCAAAATATTTATACAAAAGTTCAGACGAAGCTGAATGACACAAAAATTGCAGCCGTGAAAGCGACTGATACCGCCAGGAAAACGGCAAGCTATGTCACGCTCTGGACGTTTATTTCACTGTTGACAGGGGCTTTCGTAGCCAGTCTGTGTGCGACTTTTGGTGGTCGTCAACGCGATTTATAACCTTTCATTTTGCAACTTACTGGAGAATCATAATGCGTTCACTATTGCTGTTCTTCCTTGGGGTTCCAATCCCTATTATCATCCTGATTGCCTTGTTTGCACATTGACGTGTGAGGCAATCGGACTGCCACTTCACATTTAAGTTTCAGTAGGCTGAAAACTAATAGTCAGCGTCTTTAGATGCCCTGTAAAGGGCATTTGAAGGGGCTGAGATGAGTAGACCTGCCTGGTACCCGATCTGCATAGCCAACACGTTGGCTATGCTTTTCAATGAATCTCCCGGTCTTTCACCAGGCGCAGCGTTTGATAAAGCATCATCAACCGGTGGACTAATTCCGTGTGGTTGTTGGAGCGAATGCGCTCGGGTAACTCATTTAACCCTGCCGACAGTTGCACCAGGCCATAGCCCTTTAGCGCCTCGGCCAGGATTTCCACCCGCTCAATCCCACGCCCTCCTTGATGCCGGATCCCCTGCTGTAACCACTGAGCCAGCAACGTTTCGGTTTCCGCCAATGCTTGCTGCATGCCTGAGCGCTGTTGCAGATCGGCCTGGCGCTCCATCGGGAAAGGCTCAGCCTCATCGGCACACAGCGAGAATATCTGGGTGTCACTGGCTACGGCCAATGGCTCGATAAACAGCTTGCCGGATTCGATCTTCACCCTGCCTGAAATCAACCGTGGCGGCGTGGCTGGCGTGAGCATTGCCCTGGCCAAGACCTCGATAGCCTGAGGCGCTGCACCCTCATAATTTAGTGACACCGTCACCAAATGTTCATCACGATCCCCTCCGCTTAAGAGCTCAATCTGCAGGCACTGCAAGGCCGGGTCCCAGCACCAGTCAAGCACCTCGCTAACCGGTATGATATGCAACTGTTCGATCGGCTGTCTGGGGCGCACAAAATCCGGCAATGCCTGCTGGAGATGACGTTTCAGCGCTGCGGCATCAGGCTGCCTGAGCGGTTCCCCCAATAGCTCCCACGCACGGGAAGAGAGCGGCAATACGCTGGTATATTGCTTACCGCTGGCAATGTCTAACGCCCCGTTTGCCCGGCGCTTGGCGGCATTGGTGATCACCTGGCAGGCAGCCAGTTTTTTTACCGGGTGGCCGGCAATCCTGCGGCTGCCGATCGGCGTCGCCACGCCTTGTGGATCACTATTTTTAGGCCACTGGCGTTCAATCACCATCAGCGCCTGGGAGTCAGGGTCGGTGTAGATCAGATCCACCCCTTCCTGCTGCTCGTCGGCCCAATAACGCGCGCCGAGTGAAACCAGCTTCAGATGTTCCAGCTGGATCTCACCTTTAACCCCCAGACCAAGAATTTCTGCCGCCGGAAGGCGTGGTAAGGTTTGCTGCTGCGCCTGTTGGTCCATGCATCTGGCCGCCACTAACCGGGCAGAAAGCCCAGTGATGCGCTGCAAGAACTCGACCGGATGATAGCGGCTTGAACGATTATGTTGATCGGCCATCCCTTGCTGAATATCCGCCAGGCTTTCGCTAACCCAGCGCCACTGAAGCTGCTGGGCATGGCGACTCACTTCTGCCATCAGCGGTTTGATGGCCGTATCCGGCTGGCTGCTGCCGTCTGACCACAGCTTGAGCAGCAATTTATCCAATGAAGTTTGTAATAACACCGCCTCTGGCTGGTCGAATAAAGCATTTGTCAGCACCTGTTCGCCGTCGGGCAAGCGGATTTGCAGCGTTAACTGCTCGAAGTCCGGCTGGCTGAGTTCGGCCTGCTCAAAACCCCAGACCGCCATGACAATATGTTCGCAAATCGTCTCCTGAATACAGTCACAGCGTGCATGGGCCAGGCTGCTGCGGGAGAAAAACCGCACGTCACACATCGGTAAACGCGCTGACGGAGTGGCTTGCGCCCCGCTGCCTTTACTCAATTGCACCACGACTCTGCCCTGGATCAGCTTTTTAGCCCGGCTAATGACCGAGAGCGGCACATCCCCAAGCTGCTGGCTAAATCTGGCCGGTGACCAGCCCGGTGCTGGTTCTTGCGGCTGAGTATCTTCAGTTGCCGGAGTCTCCCCAGTGGCATGTAACGCCTGATAGGCCAACACCAGCGTAACCCGATGGCGGCACATGCTGCTGGCCGGGCAGCTACAGGTCGCATCCCGCAAGGTTTTGCCTGGCGGAAAAGTGACTTGGTTGCCGTCGCTGAATTTGGCCTCAACACAGCCGTCATCACGCTCTGTCACCTCAGGCAGCTTTCCTTCGGCGACCTCTTTCTGCGCGCGCTTGACGAAGCCCGCGTTGCTTAACGCCATCAGCGCTTCCGGCGTGAGTTCGAGTAAATCGGAACGTTGAGTCATCCTTGTACCTTTTCAGCCAGCCAGGCCGCCAGTTCGCCGGGCGTCATGGCACCAATCTGCGCGCCGACCGCGACCAGTCGGTTAGCCATATCTCGATCGTATTGTGGGTTGGCCTGATGATCCAACGCCGCCAGCCCTAGCACTTTGGCCCCGGCCTGAACGCAGGTACGCACCCGCCGGACCAGTTCGCCTTCGCTGCCGCCCTCAAAGAAATCGCTCAGCACCACCACGATCGTACGCTGGGGATTGGTGATGCAGGACTGGGCATAGCCCACCGCCTTGGCGATATCGGTGCCGCCACCTAGCTGCACCTTCATCAGCAGCTCAACCGGATCGCTGACGTCTGCGGTCAAGTCCACCACGGCGGTATCAAAGGCGACCAGCCGGGTTTGCATGCCTGGTAAATTCCACAGGCAGGCCGCCATCACTGCAGCATGGATCACCGAATCCACCATCGAGCCACTCTGGTCGACCAGCAGGATGATGTCCCAACGTTCACTATGGCGTTTAACCCGGCTCATAAACGCCGGGGTTTCGATAAACAGCTTGCCGTACTGCGGGCTCCAGCGGTGCAGGTTATCGGCAACGGTGCGTTTAAAATCAAAGTTACGCGCCACCTTGACCTGCGAGGGGCGGCGCCGGTCACGGCTGCCGGAAAATGACTGACGCACGTCACGCGCCAGGCGTTCCATGATCCGCCGAACCACTTCCGCCACCAACCGACGTGCGGCGGCCAACACCTGCGGGTTCATCAAATGTTTGGTATGTAACACCGCTTTCAGTAACGCTTCCGAGGGTTCAATGCGTTCCAGCACTTCAAAATTGGTGACTACATCGTCAATGCCGTAGCGCTCAACCGCATCCACTTCCAGCCGTTCGATCACCTCTTTTGGGAACAACTGGTGAATTTCATTAATCCACTCTGGCGTGGTCAGGTTGGATTTACCCAGGCTGGCTCCGCGTTCACCACGGGCTAAACGCTCCGGATCCCGGCCATACAGCCATTCCAGGGCGCTATCGACGGAGCGATAGCGATCGTCTAATTCACCCAACGAGGCTTCAGCGGCTTCGCCTAACAGCAAGCGCCAGCGCTGTAACTCTGGTGATAGTGGATGCGCCATTATATCAGCCCCCATTGGCCAAGGATTGCCAGTGCCCGCTTTTCTGCCTGCTGCATAGCGGCAATCTCCTGAGGTGCTGCGGCAGTCATTTCGCGATTTAACGACGAAACCGGTAAATGGCCCGCCTGATGCAGCTCCAGTATCTGGCGGGCAAACTCACCGCGTTCCCTTGGAGGCAACCATGCAAACGCGCCACGCATCGCGGGCAAGGCGAGCAGGAAGTCTTCGTCGTCCAGTGCGGTAACCAACTGGTTCAGCCCGTCAACAAAGGTTAAATCCTGGGTCAACTGGTGGCGCGCCAACGCAATCAATCCGCTGAGCGCATCGCCCATTTTATTGGCTGCCAGGGTAGCCAGCAGCGCTAGCGGCTGTGTCATCAGCGATGCGGTATCAGGCTGGGTGTCGTTCAGGCTGAGTAATGCGCCCAGTGCCGCACCACGGCTTAGCGGATCGGCATCGGTAGACAAGGCTTTTCTTTGCCAAACGGTGAGCGCGCGATCGGCTTCCAGCGCGGGAAATAACGTATTGCGGTCGGCATCAGGCAGCGCGAGCAGATCACGCGTCACCAAGCGGATCGCCTGAAATGCCGCAATGTGCCGATGGCTGTCGGCGGGATTCACGCTGCCATAGCTTTCACATAGCCATAGCGCACGGTCGAAGGTTATCTGGATCACCGTCAACAAGATCGGCGATCCTTGCATACCCACGCTTTCACCGTGCCGATAGAGCGTGTGGGCCGCTTCCAGCGCCAAGCCCAGGTCTTCAAAGCTCCCTTCCTGCCCCACTGCTTCAGTGAGTTGTTCGACTACCCGGCTGCTGAAATCCGCCAGCCCGGCCAACGCCGCCTGATTCAGTAAGTTAACCAGCGCTACCACGACTCCCTGGCTACCGTGCAGCTCCAGCAAGGCTTCTTCCAGTTTGGCCAATGCTGCATCGGCCAACGTAGCGCCATAGGAAGCCGCTTCAATCAGCGCAGCAAGCTGCTCAAGAGGGGTTCGAAGCTGCCAGTGCTCGCTCATTTCGCCCGACATCGCCTGCCCAACGCCCTTCAGGCAGTGGATGCCCGGGATCGCCAATATCGCTAACTGATGTAAGGCTCTGCTGCGCTGGCGATCCGCTGGTTTAAGCAGGTTGAGTTTGACCTCTGAGGGAAGGGTTATCGCCAACCGCTCTAATTCAAGCTCCAACGAAATCAACAAGGGTGGGCGTGGCGTATTGGCCGCCAGTTTACCGTGAGACTCCCCGGCCAATACCGCCATCATCTGCACCAGGATGGGTTCGGTTCCTGGCCGTAAAGGCCCGCGATAGGTCCACGGCAGCGGAACATCCATCGCCTCTTTCACCAGCGAACCGGCCATGGCATCCAGCCAGTCATTACGCAGTGGCAACTGGTGGCCCCGCAGCCGCGCAAGTGCCTGAACCCGTAGATATACCGCGCCCATGTCGGCGGTAGACGCCGGTAGGTTAAGCTTGCGCAGCCGTTCGAGTATGCGCTGGAAAGCATATAGCCCGGCCTGCTCCAAGCCAAATTCCCACACCCACTGTTGGAACGCCGGTGACGGCATACCGGAAGCATAGCCGGTAAACGCATCCAGCCGTTTATAGCTGTAAGGCACCAAATAAGAGCCGGTGGTGTATTGAGTGCCGTCTTGATGATCGTCAAAACATTGGCTTAAAGAGGGTTGGTCAGGCTCATGCCCTTCACTGGGAAGGCTTTGCCACAGCTTCATCAAGGCTGGCGCGTGATAGCCGCCACACACCACTAAAACGGCACCGTCCCGTTGATCCATGGCCCAGCGGATCCAGCGGGCCATCATGGTTTCACGATCCTGATTGCCTTGCGAGCCGGGAACCTCTCCGCGCAGCCGTTCGAAATAGTGGCTGAGACGTTGTCCCAGCTCCTGCACATCGCATTGATCTTCGAATAATCGATCCCAAAGCGCATCGCGCCCCTGAATGCCCAGTTCCAGGCTCAGTGCTTGTTCAAAATCCTCTGCCCGTTGCTGCTGTTCGGCATCCGCCAAATCGGCGTAACGGTTGGCAATATCGGCAAACGCAGCATGCCAGGCTGGCAGATCCATAAAGCGTATTTCCGCCTTGATCGCTCGCGCCTGTTGCAGCGCCTGCCACTCAGGGGAATGTTCGGCAAACGGTGACCAGGAACCTCTGCGCATGCCCTGCCCAGGCTGTTGCGGTACGCCATAACTGTAGATTGCCATCGGCAACTGATGGGGCAAAAACAGCTCATCGAGCCGGGAGTTGAAGTCCATCGGCCCTTCTATCAGCACGTAGCGAGGCTTCAGGGCGTTAATTCTCGCCGCCACCAGTCGGGCGCAGGCCGGACTGTGGTGGCGGATGCCGATGATTTCCGGTGATTTATTCATTACGCAGCGCCTTTAAGGCAAACGGTGTCTGGCTTGGTAATAGGCTCGCCAGTGATTGCCGGGCTTTTTCGCGACCTTCTGCTCAAAATAGCGTCTGAGCTTTGCCCGATCGTCCGCATTGTCTTTGACTATCGTCCCGGCGATACACTCCACCAGATCGGCGGGCTCCCCGCTGCGCTGTTCAAGAAACCATGCCCGCACCCCTACCGCATGGGCCACGTTCACCGCCTCGGCGGTCGACATCACGGCGGTTAACCGATCCATAGCGCTGTCGCCCCCGCCTTTACCTGCCGATTTTTCACCGCCGCGCAGATCGCGGAAGGTGGTGACCAGCAGTTCTAGCACTTCAACGGGAACGGTATGAGGAATGGCGCTCTTTGCCAACAGACGGCTAGAGGCCGTGGCCACCAAGTCCAGCTCCTGTTGGAAATCCATAATTGGAAACACGGTCTCAAAATCAAAGCGACGCTTCAGGGCGGTACTCATTTCGTTGACACCGCGGTCACGGGTGTTGGCGGTGCCGATAATGTTGAACCCTTCCTGCGCATACAGCAGGTTATGGTCATCATTCAGCTCGGGGATGGTCATTACCCGATCGGACAACATGCCCAGCAGGCAGTCCTGCACTTCCAGCGGCGCACGAGTGATCTCTTCAAAACGCACGATTTTGCCGTCGCGCATGCCCTGATAAAGCGGTGCCGGAACCAGCGCTTTCAGCGAGGGCCCCTCATTGATCAGCAAGGCGTAGTTCCATGAATACTTGATCTGATCTTCGGTAATCGATGCCCCACCCTGGATCGTCAGGCTGGAGGTGCCAGAGATGGCGGTCGCCAGCAGTTCAGACAGCATCGATTTGGCAGTGCCCGGCTCACCGACCAACATCAGGCCGCGGCCAGTCGCCAGCGTGACCAGCATCCGCTCAATCGAGGCCACGTCAGCGACAATTTTGCGCTCAATGCCTAACTTTTCATCACCCAGAATAAAGCGCCGGGCGGCATTCAGGCTCAGTGCCCAGCCCGGTGGGCGCGGTTGGTTATCCAATTCTGCCAACAGGGCAAGCTGTTCGGCATATTGAACTTCCGCGGGTGGCCGCTGCATTTTTTGTTGTTGTTCAGACATAGGGATGGATTCTCTTGGTAGGCGGTAAGATCCCGACTTGCGTCGGGATCCAGGCTAGCTTAGGCGCGCAGGGCTTCCATATCGCGGATCAGTTCGCTGATGACGATATCATCCACAAGGGTGAACGGTTTGCGTTCTTCGGTGCGCTGCCAGTAATACTGGCCGTCGTCGATCACCACCGTCTCCAGCGTCTGTTCAGGATACTCATCGACCATGCCCACGATAATGCAGGGTTCAAACGTCAGGCTAAACCCTAGCTTGTGGTCGATAGGTTTGATGAAGTCCAGGATCGCGCCGCCGTCCTGGGCATCACCACGGCGCCAGCCTTTGTTAACCAGACCAAGAATACGGCCGGTGGGGACTACGGCCCCTTTCCAGCGCAGCAGTTCACGGCTTTCCCGTTCTTGTTCGGTCAGGCTGTAAGTATCGCGGCCCAGCTGCACGAACGGTTGCAACAGTTCATAATCGGCAAACAGTTGGCCAAAGCCTGCCGCCTGGTGCTCAGGCAACTCTAACGCGTGCGGAATACCAATGCGTACGTTATCGCCCAGCGGCAAGGTGTATTCGTCATCTTCTGCTGTGGTCAGGCTGCCGTCTTCGGCAACGCGGAAACAGTCCACCAATTTGCCGCCGTGAGCCGATGCATCGTCCACCAGATACACGCCCCAAGCCAGGCGTTGCACCAAGTGGCGTACCAACGGATGGCGTACCAAGAACAGCTCGAACAGTTCGGGGGTCCAGCGGCGGCGCTGGCACATAGCAATTTCCAGGCGCACTACTTGCTGGGCAGCCACGGTGCGGGCATCCTTTTTCAGCAGCTTGAAGATGTTCACCGCTTCATTGGCCAGCTCCTGATTGTCGGTCATTTTCGGCTTTGGCAGATCTTTCAGGCGGGTGCCATCCTTATCACGCACGAAGGGCTTCAGGGTTTCATCGAAGCTGACGGTAAACTGGCGATCGCCGAAATCCAGCCGCAGCGAGCCGTTTTCATCCAGCCCCAAATCCGGCGCTAAACGGTCTTCCAACTCCTCAATGGTTAACTCACGGGCTGCGGCAATGGCCGCTATCTTTTCCCGTGCCCGGTCCTGCAAGCCTTTAAATTTAACCTTCTGCGCGATGCCGTTCAGCAGCATCAGCGCCACGTCGGAACCGATCTGATTGAGCACTTCCAGGCCGTTAACCGCCCGCTGGTGCTGAGCTTCTCCCGGCCAGGCGCGAATAAACGGCGTGAGCTTGCGTGCGGTATCATCGGTACCAAACAGGCCCAAAGACGAAAATGCCCATCCCTCTTTTGACGGCGCCGCAGCAAATAACCATGCCGAGAACATATCCCAGGCTAAGTCCGCCAGCGAGTCTGGATCACAAGCCTGTTTTACCTGATTGATCCCTTCATACAGCCCCTCACTGACCGGGAAGCGCAGCATGGTACCCAAGTGTTCCAGCGCGCTGTCCGGTAAGGCTTGGTTACTGGCCTTGAGTCGCGGACGCCGCCAGCCTGCGGGCTGATAAAAGTCAGGAGATTTGCTGATTTTACTCGGGAAGCGATCGAGTGGATCTTCATCCAGCATAGCGCGTAGTGCGTCGATAACCTCTGGATCGCCGTAAGCCTCACCGGTCTGCATAATCAACGCTTCGTGCCCCTGCGTGGCCAGCATCCGTAACGCCGAGGTGGCACAATCTTTGGCTTCCCCTTTCTTGCCTAATGCCGCAGGGATCAGGCCGATAGCGCTGTGATGCGGATACTTGCACAGCCACTGTTGGGCTTCACTACGCAACGTTTTCAGCTTGAGGTAGGCACGGGCGATCAGCGGGGCCAATTCGCTGGCCCCCACGTGGCCCCAGACATTGGTCAGTTCTGTTGGGCGAGAGCGCACCGCGTTGATCAGGCCAGGTAGCGCCGCGTCACCAAATTTGGCCACCATATACTCCTCACCGCTGCATTGGTGAGTAGATAAACTGTTCCATAAGGCCAGCGCCATTTCATCGGGCAACAGCGAGGTAAAACGCATACTAAAGTTTGACCAACTGGTCTGCGCCAGCTGAACTTTCCAGGCATCAATCAAGCCCTGCGTATCCCGGTTTCTGATGGCCACGGCTGCCGTTTCGTTTTGGCTCTTCCTGTTACCTGATTGATAAATCTGGAAACCCAGTTCATTGGCCAGCGTGTTCATATTTTTTGCGGCCGCCTGATAGCGTTTTTCTTCCCAGCCATTTAGCGCTAACCACTGTTTTTTCTGTTCATCGGTTAAACCGAATACCGGTGCCAGCATCCGTGGCTCAAGCGTCAGGACTGCCGCTTCACGTTTTTTCTTTTTCTGTAACCAAGGCGGACTGACCAGTACCAGGGGTAAATCAGCCTCATCGGCTAATTCAACCGGGCCAGATACGCGAGCAATTAAATCTTGTACCTGGGCTTGTGCTGCCCCACTCATCCAAGGCAGTAACTGAGCCACTTGTTGAGGATTGGCCAGCAGCAGATTGCTTAAGCAAGCGCTCAGCATGCCGCTGTCTTTGTTGTTAGAGGCCAACAGCTCGGCAAGCGCCGGGATCGAGGCCAGCGGCCAGCGGTGCGCGGCGTCGATAAACCGGGTCAGAAAAGCTTTACCCTGACCGGAAACCTGCGCCAGTGCGGTGATCGCCGCTGGCGTGCCAATACAGGCCAGAGCATCACCGGTAAGGGTTATTTCAGGTTGGTAGGCCAGGATCGGTACCGCGTTAACGCCGCGTTCTGCAATCAGCGTGGCGAGACTAAATTCACTGTTAAGCAATGCCCCGTGTCGATAGACAGAACGGCTCATTGCGCCTAGTGCCTTCAGAACCGCCTCGTCGGTGGCGACCAACTGTAGCCATGGCGTGACGTCATTAACCCCTTGTTGGATCAACTCACTCGCTAACCGGTTGGCAATATCTGGGCGCTCAGGCAATAACAAAGCAATCAACGGCTGGCGGCTGACATGCAGCTGCGGCAAGCCCGCGATCAATTTATCCACGCAAATCTGCCATTCGGCCTCATCAGCACAAGACAGGAACTTACGGAAATGCAGCTCAGCACAGCTATAGGGACACATCCACGAACTGCTTAGCGGTTGTTCGATATCTTCATTGAGGTAGTAGCTTTGCTTTTGCGCTGCGCGATCCCAGTTGGCTTCAACGCAAATCCCCTGCGCCAGTAACAGCACATCAATCGCATACGGCAATCCCTTTCTGGCCACTAAAAAATCGGTAATATCTGCCGTTCCTTCACCGTTATACCGGTGACCACCGACATTACTCGCCAGGGCAAACAACACCGCATCTGACTCGATGGGACCGTCCATCTGCTGATCGGCCAGCCGTTGCCAGCTTGCCACGTAGTTCTGGCATAATCCCGCAGAGGTCGAGTTAAAGTCAGCCAGGATACTGTCGTTTTTATACAACATGTTGCGAAGCCTGATCCAACTCTGCTTATCGTTCAGCTCCGGCTTTTCACCCGGATGGGCGCGGTTGGTCAATGCCTGAACGCTTAAATCTTTCGGTAAGGTGATCGGTTCACCGTTGGCTAACCACGGCGGCGTTTCGCCAGCAGGTTTGGCGATGTCTGAAGAGGCAACGGATTGTGAGAGTATGGTGGCAGCAGAGACCTGAGGCGCGCTTGCTGTTGGGGTATCGCTTATTGGCGCAGCGCGAGGTTTTTCTGCGGGTTCGACCTGCGGTTTTGGCGCGGTGGCACCAATGGTGGCATTTTCATCACCGGCAATTTCAACGTAGCCTTTACCTGTTTTCTCTTTCACCAGTTTAGTCATGGCAGCCGAGGCCTTGGCGTCGTTATCAAAACTCTTGGTCTGACTTTGCCCTTGCGTTCCAATCTTGCCCCAGCGCAGGTTTAAATCACTGTCCGCCTGCTCGATTTGCCAAAATTTGTTTGATTTATCATCTTTGAATTCGAAATGACGCACCGCTGTCTCCCTGGAGATCAATTATCCATAAAATAACGCGTGGGATTAAGTTATCAGATATTTAGGCTATGAATAGAGGGGCTGCATGGAATTTGGGAAAAACGCCATGCAGCTGCGTGCGGCAGCGGGGCCTAAGCTCGTAGGGCTTCCATATCGCGGATCAGTTCACTTAATACAATATCATCCACAAGGGTGAACGATTTGCCCTCTTCGGCCCTCTTCCAGAACCACTGACCATCGTCGATCACCACGGACTCCAGCGTCTGTTGAGGATATTCGCCGCCCATGCCGACGAGCATCCCGGGTTCAAAGGCTAAGCTGAAGCCTAACATGTGGTCGATGGGTTTGATGAAGTCCATCACCATACCGCGCCCCTGTGATTTACCACGGCGCCAACCTTTATTTACCAGCCCAAGAATACGGCTTGTTGGTACCACCTCACCTTTCCAGCGCAACAGCTCACGGCTTTCTCGTTCTTGCTCGGTGAGACTGTAGACATCTCGACCTAGCTGGGCAAACGGTTGTAGCAGTTCGTAATCGGCAAATAGTTGGCCGAAACCTGCCGACTGTTCAGCGGACAGCTCCAGCGTATGGGGAATACCAACGCGCACGTTGTCGCCCAGCGGCAAGGCGTATTCGTTATCTTCTGCCGTCGTCAGGCCGCCGTCTTCAGCAACGCGGAAACAGTTCACTAACTTGCCGCCGTGAGAAGACTCATCGTCCACCAAATACACGGCCCAGACCAGCCGCTGCACCAAGTGACGAAGCAGCGGATGGCGCATTAAAAGCAGGTCGAACAGCTCGGGAGTCCAGCGGCGGCGGTGGCACATGGCAATCTCCAGGCGTACGAGCTGCTGAGCGGCAACGGTACGGGCGTCTTTTTTCAGCAGCTTGAAGAGGCTAACCGCTTCATTGGCCAGCTCCTGATTGTCGGTCTTTTTCGGCATGGGCAAATCTTTCAAACGCATGCCGTCCATGTCGCGCACAAACGGTTTCAAGGTTTCATCGAAGCTGACGGTAAAATGGCGTTCTCCGAAATCGAGCCGCAGGGAGCCATATTCATCCAGACCTAAATCCGGAGCTATACGGTCTCCCAACTCTTCAACGGTTAACTCACGGGTCTCGGCTATCGCCGCTATTTTTTCCTGCGCCCGGTCCTGCAAGGCTCTGAACTTGACCTTTTGCGCGATGCCGTTCAGCATCATCAGCGCCACGTCGGAACCGATCATATTTAGCACCTCCAGGCCGTTAACCGCCCGCTGATGCTGGGCTTCCCCCGGCCAGGCACGGATAAACGGCGTGAGCTTACGTGCCGTATCATCGGTGCCAAACAGGCCTAGCGTCATAAATGCCCAGCCCTCTTTGGATGGCGCCGCGGCATATTGCCATGCCGAGAACAGATCCCAGGCAAAGTCCGCCAGTGAATCCCTGTCACACACTTGCCTGACCAGATTGATCCCTTCATATAGGTTATCGCTCATAGGGAAGCGCAGCATGGTACCCAAATGTTCCAGCGCACTGTCCGGTAAGGCTTTGTTGTTCTGTTTAAGGATTGGACGACGCCAACCAGCGGGTTGGTAAAAGTGAGGCGCTTGACTGATTTTACTCGGGAAACGGTCAAGGAGATCTTCGTCCAACATATCGCGCAGCGCATCGATAACCTTTGGATCGCCGTAGGCCTCACCGGCTTGCATAATCAACGCTTCGTGGCCTTGATTAGCCAACAGGCGTAACGCCAACATTGCACAATCCTGAGCTTCAGATTTTTTGCCTAATGCCGCTGGGAGCAGGCCGATAACGCTATGATGCGGATATTGGTAGAGCCATTGCAGGGTTTCACTGCGTAACTTTTTACGCTTGAGGAAAGCGCGAACGATAATCGGAGCCAGTTCGCTGGCACCAACATGCTGCCATACAGGGTTCAATTCTGCTGGTCTGGCACGCACTGCGTTGATCAGCCCAGGCACTGCCGCTTCACCAAATCTGGCCACCATATAGCTCTCACCACGACATGGATAAGCAGATAAACCGTTCCATAAGGCGAGCGCCATCTCATCGGGTAACCACCAGGTCGATTCCATATTAAAATCATACCCACTGTATTGAGCAACACGAGACATCCATGCGTCAATCAGGCCCTGTGTATCCTGGTTTTTGATAGCAGTGACTGCCGTCTCGTCGTCGTAACTGAAACCAAAATTGTACGCCAGGGTGTTGGCCTCTATTTTGGCATTCTGCTCGGCTGACTCAGCCAACCGACCAAGCCACTGTTCTTTCACTGCATCGGGCAAATCAACAATAGGTGCCAGCGTAAGTGGGGCAAGCGTCAGAATGGCGGCCTGGCGTTTTTTCTTTTTCTGCAGCCAGGGAGGGTTGACCAATACGCCGGGTAATTCAGCCTCATCAGCCAGTTCGATCGGGCCCGATATGCGGGCAATCAAATCCTGTACCTCTGTTTGCGCCGCCTCGCTCATCCACGGCAGTAACTGAGCCACCTGTTCCGGGTTTGCCAACAACAGATTGCTTAAGCAGGCACTCAGCATGTCGCTGTCTTGATGATCACTGGCCAACAGTTCAGCAATCGCCGGGATTGATGCCAGCGGCCAGCGGTGCGCAGCGTCAATAAAGCGGGACTGACTAGTTCTTTGCCCCGCAGCCGTCGCAAGTGCGGTAATAGCCTGTGGAGTACCAATATGGGCCAATGCATCGCCACAAACCTCCATTTCGGGCTGGCAGGCCAGGATCGGCACCGCGTTAAGGCCGCGCTCGGCAATGAGCGTGGCGACGCCAAACTCACAGTCCAAGAGATTATTTCTAGGGACCCATCGGTTTAATTCTCCAAGCGACTGTAAAACAACCTCATCGCTGGCAACCAGTTGTAGCCATGTGATTACGGACTCATCGCCCCGTTGAATCAACTCATTAGCTAAGCGGTTGGCGACATCCGGACGTTCAGGCAGCAGTAAAGCAACCAACGGCTGGCGGCTGACATGTAATCGAGATATGCCCGCAATCAGCTTCTCCGCGCAAATTTGCCACTCGGCCTCATCGGCCCAAGACAGGTATTTACGGAAATACAGTTCAGGCCAGCTATAGGGACCTCGCGACGAACTGTTTAGTGGTTCTCTAACTTCTTCATTTAAATAATAGTGCTCTTCGAAGGTTGAATATTCCCTGCAAGTTTCAACGTTAATTCCCTGCGCCAATAACAGAACGTCAATCGCATAGGGCAGCCCCTTTCTGGCCACCAGAAATTCGGTAATATCTTGCGTATTATCCGTGGCGTACTGTTGATTGTTAATACACACGGCCAGCGCAAATAGCACCGCATCTGACTCGATGGTGCTGTCCATCTGCCGATCGGTCAACCTTTGCCTGCAGGCAACATAAGCTTGGCGTAATCCCACGGAGGTTTCGTTAACGTTTGGCTGTACCGCGTCGTTTATATTCAGCCGATCACAAACTCGCCGCCAACTCTGTTCGTCATTTAGCGGCGGTTTTTCACCCGGATGGTTGCGGCTGGATAACGCCTGAACGCTTATAGCTTGCGGTAAGGATATGGGGTTTCCGTTGGCTAACCACGGCGGCGTTTCGCCAGCAGGCTTGGCCACTGAGATGACGGAACGAGCAAGTATGCTTGCAGCAGATACCTGCTGCGTGTTTGCTGTTGGAGTATCACCAATAGGTGCTGCGCTGTTTTTGACAGCAGTTTTAACCGGTTTTGTTTTAGGCATTGGTGGAGGAGCACCAATGGTGGCATTTTCATCAACGCCGATTTCAACGTAACCTTTACCGGTTTTCTCTTTTACCAGTTTAGCCATAGCAGCCAAGGCCTTGGCTTCATTATCAAAACGCTTGGTTTGACCTTGCCCGTGCGTACCAATCTTGCCCCAGCGCAGGTTTAAATCACTGTCTGACTGCTCGATTTGCCAAAATTTGTTTGATTTATCATCGTTGAATTCGAAATGACGCACCTCTGTCTCCCTCGAGGATCGATTATCCATAAAATAACGTATGAGATTAATCTATCAGATATTTTATTTTGCGGCAGGTGAATGCATGTAATATGCGGAAATTTCACGCAGTTGCGCGCATTCCCTAGTCTACTGGATGGCAACAGCATCTGTGACAACGTCACTCATATGCAGCGGGCTTCCCCCTGCGATAAAACTGGCTACACAGTGCCATCAACAACCCTAGTCCCGCTAAAACGGCTGCCACCAAATAGGTCAGTTGCAGACCGGTCGCACTACCTAAACGCATATTGCTAGCTGATGAGGCCAAAGCAAATATGCCGCCCATGGCGGAAGCCCCGATGATAAAGCCAAGGTTGCGCGCCAGATTTAGCAGGCCAGAAGCGACCCCACGCCGCTCGACGCCAACCTGTTTGATCACCGCCGTGTTGTTGGCCGCCTGAAATAAAGCATAGCCTGCGGTGATCAGGCAGATCGGCAAGATATAGCCCAAAACGCCCTGCGCGGGTGACATCATCGACAAGGCTAATGCCCCCAAGCAGACTCCCAGTAATCCCAGGCTAATCATCTGCGGTGCCCCGAAGCGATCGACTAGATATCCCGATGGTACGCCCGCCAATGCGGCGATCAGCGGCCCGGCGGACATTGCCAAGCCAACCTGCTGTGGCGCTAAGCTTAGCCCGTGCGCAAGATAGAACGGCCCCACTACGAAGGACGTCATGATCACCGTACTCACCAGCATATTGGTTAGCAGGCCGCTGCTCAGGATTGGCTGGCGCAGCATAGCCAGTTGGAGCAACGGGTTTGCTACCTTTCTCTCAACCCAGACGAAGGCACTGGCCGCTACGACTGTCCCCAGCAGCAACAGGCTATTGAGCGAACCGAAATGGCCGTGCCCTAGCGTCATGGCAAGCGAAAATAGCGCCAGGGTCAAACCGAGCAAGACCATTCCGACGAAATCAAAACCCCCCTGTTTCGTTACCCGCTGCGGATCGGTTTTCGGTAGATAGCGATAAATGTAAAACAGCGCGACGCTCCCCAACGGCAGGTTGATCAGGAAAATTGACTGCCAGCCAAAGCCGGCAATCAATACGCCACCCAGCGTAGGGCCAAGCGCGGTTCCCACTGCGGATAAGGTCCCGAGCAGCCCCATCGCCCGTCCGACCTTCTCCTTGCTGATGGTTTCGCCAACTAGCGCCAAAGTAATGGTCATCATCACCGCGCCCCCTAGCCCTTGCACCACGCGGGCCGCAATCAGCCACCAGAGGGTCGGAGCGACAGCACAACCCAACGAGGCGAACATAAACAGGCCGAGTCCGGCCAGTAACAGCGTGCGGCAGCTGATGATATCCCCCAACCGCCCGACGCCCACAATCAGCGTGGTGATTGCCAGCAGATAGGCGATCACCACCCACTGCACATCTTGAAACGTAGCGCCGAATACCTGCGCTAATGTGGGTAGGCTGACGTTGGTGATGCTGCTGCCCAAAGAGGAAAGCAGCGTTGGCAAGGCCAGGCTGATTAGCCCACCACGCAGGACTGATGGTGACAGAGATAGGACGTTTGGTGCGTCGGTTTTCATGGTGAGTAGGCTTCTGAATAAATTTTCAGTCAGCCTAAGGCAAACCATGATATGGCGGAAGACGCAGGGTATGCAGTTTATAAGTGCACCAAACGCCATATGTGAGAGCAAGCGGTTATGCGGGCGCAGCATGCAGCGCCCCTACGGGCGAACATACCTGTGAGCTTTCTCACAACTCCGTAACAAAGCCGGGCTTGAGCAAAAAATAGGAACTGTATAAACAACGGCTGGCAAGCCACCCTTGGCGCTCCCGGTATACTCAAGGCGAATCAACCTGAATGAGTAAGCAGAATGAAAACAACAGAAATCGCCTCAGACAGCTATGTGAAGGTCGGCATACGGGAAAAGATAGGCTACGGCTTCGGCGATCTGGCCTCCAACCTGTCGTTTGGCTTTGTCTCCCTGTTCCTACTGTTTTTTTATACCAATATTTATGGCATCAGCGCGGTACAGGCGAGCCTGATCTTTGTCATTGCCAGGGTGCTGGATGCGATATTTAACATCTTTGTCGGTTACTTTATCGACAAGACTCAAACCCGGCACGGCAAGTTGCGTCCTTACCTGCTGTACGGCGCGGTGCCTTTGGGGATCTTGACCGTGCTGTGTTTCAGCACCTTCGACAGCGACTATAAATTTTATTACGCACTGATCACCTACACCATCTACTGTCTGGCCTACACGGCGGTCAATACGCCCTATTCTGCCATGACCAATATGTTGACCCAGCACGAAGGTTCGCGGGCTTCGCTGTCGGTTTATCGCTTTGTGTTGGCCATCGTGGGTTACTTGATCGTCTCGACCACTGCCGACCTGCTGATTTCACAGTTCACCGATCAGAAGATGGGTTATGTGTTTGCCGTCAGCTGCTTTAGCCTGTTAGCCACCTTCTTCTTCCTGGCCTGCTTTGGCATGACCAAAGAGCGGGTGAAAAGCCTGCCAGATCAAAAGGCACCCACGCTAAAAGAGATGATCACCGCCGTTTCCGGCAACCTGCCGTTAATCCATCTTTCTCTGTTCACGGTATTTTTCTATATCGCCTATACGGTATGGATGGCCATTGCGATCTACTTCATCAAATACACCCTGGGTGATGAAAGCTTTACCGCCAAATTCTTCATGATCCAATCTGCGGCCTATGTGGCGGGTACGGTGATTTCCGAAAAGCTCATCAGCCTGATGGGCAAAAAGAAAATGGTCCTGTTGGGGCTGCTGATCGGCATTGTCGGCTTGTTGTTCCAATATTTCCTGGCGGGCGATGACGCCTACCTGATTATGACCGGCGTTTGCCTGTACAGCATTACTCTGGGGATGGGCTTTGTCGCGATGTGGTCGATGATTGCCGATACCGTCGAGTATGCCGAATGGAAACACGGTGTGCGTACCGAAGGGGCAATTTACGGCTTCTTCAATTTCATCACCAAAATTGCCATGGCGATCGGTGGCGGCTGTGCCGGGTTGATGCTCGATTACTTTGACTATTCGTCTGAGCATATCAGCGCCAACGCGCTCAACGGCATCAATATGATGATGACGCTGTTCCCTGGCCTGATGTTTGCCCTGGGTATGCTGTTTATCTTCTTCTACAAGCTGGATGAGCACACCTACCGAAATATCATCAAAGACATTGAATTGCGCAAAGCTAGCGCACAGTAACCAGCAGGTATCGACATGAAAAAAGATTTCCACGCCATCATTGCCGCCATGACTGTTGAAGAGAAAGTGGCGCTGCTCAGCGGTAGCGGCTTGTGGCGCACGGCCAGCTTCCCGCTGCAGGGTATTAGCGACATTGTGATGACGGATGGCACCTACGGCGTCCGTTACAGTACCAGCCAGATCGAACAAGGGGAAAACTGGCACATTAGCGATTTTCTCGCCGTGATTGGCCAAAGCGCAGGCGAGGTGGAGCAGGAAGAACAAAAAGGCGGTTCTGAGGCGCTGTTCAGCAAATCCAAACCGGCCACCTGCTTCCCGAATGGTTCAACCCTGGCCTGTAGCTGGGATGTGGATCTGGTGTACCAAATGGGCGAAGCGTTGGCCAGAGAGTGCCAGGAGATGGGCGTCGGCATTCTGCTTGGGCCGGGGATCAATATTCGCCGCACGCCTTTGGCAGGCCGTGGCTATGAATATTACTCGGAAGATCCGGTGGTCAGCGGCGACGTTGCCGCAGCCTTAATCAACGGGTTGCAGGACGGTGGCGTGGGTGCCAGCCTGAAGCACTTTGCTGCCAATAACTCGGAATACCGCCGTACCGAGATGGATTCGGTGGTGGAAGAACGGGCGCTGCGCGAGATTTACCTCTCGGGATTCAAGCGAGCGATCGACAAATCCAACCCCTGGACGGTGATGTCGTCGTACAACCGACTCAATGGCGTGCAAACGTCGCAACACCACTGGCTACTGACCGAGGTGCTGCGCAATGAGTGGGGCTATGACGGACTGGTGATGTCCGACTGGTACGGCATTAAAGATCGCCCTGCTTCCTTGCTGGCGGGTAACGATCTGGCCATGCCGGAAACCCAGCGTGATAAACAGGAGTTGTTGCAGGCGATCGAGCGCGGAGAGATCCCGGCAGAGGTTCTCGATACGGCTTGCTTGCGGATGTTAACCCTGATCGACAAGGTGCAGCGTCACCGTAAGCCGGGTACCAAGGCCGATTACCCGCAACATCATCGGTTGGCACAGCAACTGGCCGCCGAATCGATAGTGTTATTGAAAAACGAAGGCAATATCCTGCCGCTGCAAGCCGGCAAGAAAACCACCATCGCCGTATTGGGTAAACCGGCGCAGGAGCCGGTGATACAAGGCTCGGGCTGTGCTACCACCGTGCCTTACATGCTCGATCGTCCGCTGGATGAAATTTTCGAGGTAGCCGGTAGCGACTTCCAGATCGGCTATGCCGTCGGCACTCCGAATGATAATCACGTCGACCCGCAAGCGCAGGCAGAGGCGGTTGAGTTAGCCAGCAAGGCCGACGTTGCCGTGGTGTTCGTCAGCACCGCTATTGGCGAAGATGGCGAAAACGGCGATCGCCGGGATCTGAATATTTTGCCTAGCCATGAAGCGCTGATCCGTGCGGTAGCCAAACGACAGCCCAATGTGGTGGTGGTATTGGCTAACAGCGATGCGGTAGTGATGCCTTGGCTATCAGATTGCAAAGCCCTGCTGGAGACCTTCTTTGCAGGCCAGGGCATGGGCCGCGCGGTGGCGGACATTCTCTTTGGCCGGGCCAATCCCTGTGGCAAGCTGACGGTCACGGTACCTAATACGCTGGAAGAAACTCCGGCCTGGCTCGATTACCCAGGGGAAAACCTGCGTCATCACTACAGCGAAGGGCTATATGTAGGTTATCGCTACTACGACCGACGTAAGCTGACGCCGCAGTTCCCGTTCGGTTTTGGCCTGAGCTATAGCCAGTTTAGCTATGCCAAGCTGACAACCTCGGCCACGGAACTTGAAGAAGGCCAGCCTTTAACCGTTAGCGTTGAGGTGACCAACTGCGGCGATCGTGCCGGCAAAGAGATCGTGCAGCTTTACCTTACGGCGCCCCAGGGGGATCTGGCACGTGAAGCCCTGGCGTTGAAAGCCTTCACCAAAGTGCACCTTGAGGCGGGCGAAAGCAAAACGGTGACCATGGAGCTGGATTGGCAAGATTTTGCCTGTTTCCATCCAGGCATGGCCGGTTGGGTGGTCGCTCCTGGCGAATATCAACTTCACGTGGCGCACTCTTCGCGGGATATTGCGCTGAGCACGGTGGTCAAGCTGTGCGCCAAGCCCTATTATTTACCGCTTAAGGTGGACAATTCGCTGCAGCAGTTGATCGCTACCCCGCCGGCTTTTGACCGCGTGGTGAGGTTATTGGTCAGCAAAAACGGTTTGCCGGAGGCGATAATGCGCGAAAAGCTCATTGCGATTGCCCCGGATCTGTTCTGTGGCCTGTTTATCGCCCTGACGGAGTTCCTGGCGATTGATATTACTCAGCAGGAGTTGATTGCTGCATTAGCGGAGCCTGCTGGGAGCTATTGAGCCGCTGGCCCCTCACCCCAACCCTCTCCCACAGGGAGAGGGAGCTGGTACGGGGATGTGGATAAGTACGTAATTCAATTTGCGGCATTTTAAATCTGGGCATAGGTATAAAGTTGTAGCACGGACAGTCCCCTCTCCTTGGGGAGAGGGTTAGGGTGAGGGAGCAAGATCCCACAGCCGAATTTTCATAACCAACCTCAGGGGATTAATAGGCCGATGTTTCCTTTCTCTGTTACGCGACAACCCAGGCCGCAATCCCACCGTCAGGCGGAAGCCGCGATCCATGAAGGCAGCGGCTATGAGCTGATCTCGTTTGACGCCGAAAAGCTCAACGTCTTCGCCGCAGAGGTTTACTACTGCGAGCCCCATTGGCACTCGGCCCCGGAGCTGATCTGCATCTTGTCCGGCGAGTTTTCTGTGACCCTCGGCCATGCCACCTCGGTGGCCAGCGCGGGCAGCATGCTGTATATCAACCCGGACGAAATTCATTCCCTTGAGGCTCGAACGCCAAATAGCCAACTGCTGACCATCCAGTTCTCACCCCATCTGTTTGATGAAACCCATCCGGCCCCGCTGATGTTTAATCAGGGCGATCGCGCAACCAAGCAGCAGATTAGCAACGCCGTGATTGCTCTGCTTGATAACCTGATCGCCGCACAACCCTCGTTTACCCGCATTGCCCTGGTGTATCACCTGTTGGGTTCGCTCGCCGCCGCAGCGTCAAACCAAGCTGACCAACAGCAAGTCAGCGTCAGGAAAAAAGACCAACAGTTGGTCAAATACGGCATTGAGTTTATCAACCAGCATTTTGACGATGAACTCAACCTGGCCACCATTGCCGATCACGCTGGCGTCAGCTACCACCACTTTTCCCGCCTTTTCAAAAAGATCAGCGGCTACAACTTCAAAGAATATCTGACCATGATCAGGATTAATAAGGCCAAACTGCTGCTGAAAGACACCAATATCCCGATCACCGATATCAGCTACACCTGCGGTTTCAGCGGCCACAAACAGCTGATTTTTGCCTTTAACAAATATTGCCGCATGACACCCACCGAGTTCAGAAAAAGTTATCTTAGCGCCCTCAATTCGGCGGCAGAGCTGCAAATCATGACCGATTTCCGCTGTCTGCCACTGGATCGGCAGATCGTTGAACGCTTACAGGGCTTCAACAGCGACCCGCAATAGTGAAAATAATCATTGCCCTATGCCGCCTATGGCTATACTTACCGCAGTAGCTACCGCAGGTATCACCGTTGCCTGACCCCTCCTGTCTTAACTGTCTGTGGAGCCGTGCCCATGAGCAAACCAGCTAAAACTCCCCGCCCTGTTAAAGCCCCAAGCTATCTGGATGCTCTACTGCCAATAGTCACGCTGATTTTGCTGGTTGGATCTTCCGTTGCTCTGTTTGGACTTGAAGCCGTCAACGGCCCTTTGCAGGTGGCTATCATCCTCAGCACCATGATCACGGCAATGGTCATCCTGAAGAATGGTCATAGCTGGGAGGAGGTTTCCGAGTCCGGCCGCAAAGGTATTGCCACCATCTCGGGGGCCATTTTTATCCTGTTTTCCGTCGGGGCGTTGATTGGCACCTGGAACATGTCCGGCACCATTCCTACCATGGTGTATTACGGCATTATTATGATCACCCCCAACTGGTTCTATCCGATAGCCTTTTTGGTCTGCGTTGGCGTCTCTTTAAGTATTGGCAGTTCCTGGACCACGGCGGGCACCTTGGGGGTCGGATTGGTCGGGCTGGCCAATATGCTGGGGTTATCACCTGAAATTACGGCTGGAGCCGTGATTTCCGGGGCTTATGTCGGTGACAAGATCTCGCCGCTGTCTGAAAGTACCGTATTGGCCGCTCAGCTCAACGGCGTCGAATTGTATAAACATATTCGCGTCCAGCTTTGGACCACCGTTCCGGCGGCGGTTATTGCCCTGATTGCTTTTATCCTGTTAGGGCTAAATCAGCACAGCGCCTTTGATGCCACCGTCACCAACAACGAGCTGACTCGCTTTAACGAACTGTTCCACATCACGCCGTGGAACCTGTTGCCGCTGCTTTTCCTGTTGGCATTATCGGTCGCCAAGGTGCCAGCTCCTTTGGCCATCATGTGTTCGGCCTTGCTGGCGGGGATCATGACGTCCTTCATGCAACCGCAGGTGATCGACCGCTTTATTGTCGAGCCCGATCTTGCCAGCCCGCTGTTGGCCATCAAGGCGGCCTGGCTGGCGATGGCGACCGGTTTCCAGGAGAACTCCGGTATCGAGCAGATCGACGCCCTGCTGTCACGCGGCGGTATGGACAGCATGTTGCTGACGATCTGGCTGATCATCGGGGCGGTGACGTTTGGCATTATGGTGGATGATTTCGGCCTGCTGAACAAACTGGTCACGCCGCTGCTGCTGCGGGCCAGAACCGTAGGCAAGCTATTTACCTCGGTGGTTGCTACCGCAATTGGGCTGAATATTGCCGCGGGCGATCAATACATTGCGCTGCTGCTCCCTACTCGGCTGTACCGTGCCGAATTTGCCAAGCGAGGGCTGGCGCCAGAGAACCTGTCGCGCATCGTTTCGGATGCCGGGATTGTCACCTCCCCACTGATCCCCTGGAACTCCTGCGGAGCCTATATGGCTGCGGTGCTCGGTGTCTCGACCATGGCCTACATGCCGTTTGCCATCTTCAATATTGCCGCTCCACTGCTCACTCTGGCACTTGGTATCACCGGTTTTAATGTTCGCCATATCCCGGTGGCTACCCCGTCAGAAGGAGATAATCCGAGCCGAAAAGCGGTTAAGTAGCAATAACCGTGAAACCAATACCGAGGCGACAAAAACCAGGACCAGTAAGGTAAATTTAAGCGTGGCGTCATTGAAGTCATACAGCGTAGTAATGAAATAGAACACGCTGTAGTGAACGATATAAACGCCCACCATCGCCGGGCTGATAAACTCCACGACGCGGGTGAGCAATCGGCTCTTGATGGCGATATTATCAAACAGGATAAACAGCGCCAGGCTAATGCCCAGCAAGTGCAGGTGCTCCAACACGAACCAGCCGGCGACGCTGATCTGGGTATGGGTTGATAGATAAAGCTCGTAGAAATACATGGAGATACCGAGAGGGATCACCAGCAGCCTGGCGGCCCACAGCACGCTAGGTTTTTTGGTGAATCGGCGGCCTGGAGCTTCCCCCAGCACATGACCAATAATGTAGTAGCCACCCCAGATCCAAATAAACGAATAGCTGGAGATAAACAGAGGATCGTCTTGGGTATCCAGCGGACTGAAAATGTCCAGCAAGGCGATAACAGCGACCAATCCGGCAAACACGGCCGCAGTGATTTTCAAATGCTTAATACCCTTAAGGATGATGGGGTAAATTAAATAGATGATCCCCATATTCAATAAGATGCCGTTTTGTAGAATATACCCCTGATGAATGTATTGGGTTTTAATTAAGGATGAAACAATGTTCCAGAAAATCATGATCAGGATAATGGATTTTATTTTAACCACGATGTCCAGCCTGGTGAGTTTCTCTACCTCATCCATGTAACCGATAATGATAAAAAACAACGGTTTGGCAATAATAGACACAAAGTATAATACCCCCATAGTATTAGCATGGAGGAAACACTCGGAAGTGCACATTTGGCTGGTCGAGAAGAAGGTGACGGCGGCAAAACAACTCAAACTCTTTAATGCCTGCTGATTGACACTGTTGATCATAGTTTTTTATCCATCACCGGGCCGGTTGGGACCCACACCTCTGTTTTTTATAAAGATAATCTTAGTACAATAAATTCTCACTGTACAACGCGCAATTTTAACGCCCCGCCTAATTATTAAACAATAATTAGGAATTTCCTGAGAAACTTATGGACAAGCATAGATAGATTAACTACTTTTATGAAATGTCCTTTCCCCATCCCTCAATGAGCCTCGACATGACAAATAAATGATAATACGATTATTTTATATTTTATTGAATTTAAAGGGGAAATTTTAGGTAAAAATCAATTCATCCTGTTCATTCCGCTCGAAGAAAGTAAATATAAATACTTACATCTTATTTTTCTATCTTTAAAGCATTGTTAACCAAGAACATTCCTATCCATGGTTTTTTATTCCGTGCGGAAACGTCATTTCCCCCCGCAGGGAATCAGCTGTGCTGATGTTGCAGGAAAAGTTATTCGCGACAGGAAAATTTTCCGGTTATGACTATGATTTAATCGTAAGTCTGTTGGTAACGTTATCCTTTAATTACGCAATAACTTTATTTGACTCGGTGTCAGTAAGGAAAACCATGACGAGCTCATCAACGAATAAATTGTCCCTATGGTCTCTCACCGCACTGGTAGTGGGCTCCATGATTGGGGCCGGTATATTTTCTTTACCGGCCACCTTTGGGCGCGCTACGGGAGGGTTTGGTGCCATCATCGCCTGGTGTATTGCGGGCGGTGGGATGTTAATGCTGGCCTTTGTATTTCAAACGCTGGCGCAACGTAAACCCGATCTTGACTCCGGTGTGTTTATCTATGCCAAAGCCGGATTCGGTGATTATCTGGGATTTGCCTCTGCACTCGGCTTCTGGGCCGGGACCTGTATCGGTAACGTCTCTTACTTTGTGCTGATCAAATCGACCCTGGGGGCCTTTTTCCCGATATTTGGCGACGGCAATACCATTCCCGCGGTGTTGTTTGCCTCGGTCATTCTTTGGGGATTCCACATTCTGGTACTGCGCGGGGTTAAAAGCGCTGCGGCGATCAACACCATTGCCACCATCGCCAAAATCCTGCCGATCCTCATCTTTATTATTGTGCTGATCTTTGCCTTCAAAAGTGACGTGTTTGCACTCAACTTCTGGGGAACACCAGAGACCGCAGCCTCTTTGGCCAGCGTGGGGGATCTCTCTCATCTTAACGATTACGGCTATGTGGGCCATGCGGCGGCGGCCATCGTCCCTAGCGCGGAACCTGAATCCCTGTTCAGCCAGGTGCGCAGCACCATGCTGGTAACGGTATTCGTATTCCTGGGGATTGAAGGCGCCAGCGTCTATTCCCGCTATGCCAAAGAACGCAGCCACGTGGGGATAGCCACGGTGTTGGGGTTCATCGGGGTGCTGTGCCTGTTGGTGCTGATCACCATGCTGTCTTACGGCGTGCTGCTCCGTCCCGATCTGGCGGCGTTGCGCCAACCGTCGATGGCGGGCGTATTGGAAGCTATCGTGGGGCGCTGGGGGGCGATCTTCATCAGCGTGGGTCTGATTGTTTCGGTACTGGGCGCTTATCTCTCCTGGTCTTTGCTGGCGGCAGAAGTCCTGTTTTCCGCCGCGAAAAGCAAGAGTATGCCGAAGGTGTTCGCCACCGAAAACAGCAATGCGGTTCCCTCTTCTGCCGTCTGGCTGACCAACATCACCATTCAAGTGTTCTTAATCCTGACGCTGTTTAGTGATTACGCCTTCCAACTGGCGCTCGAACTGACCAGTTCCCTGACGCTGATCCCTTATCTGTTGGTGGGTGCCTATGGGCTGAAGCTGGCCATGACCGGCGAAACCTACGAAACCGATAAACGCGATCATAAAAAGGATCTGATCTTCGCGCTGATCGCCACCTTCTACGCACTGCTGATGCTGTACGCGGGTGGTATGAAATATCTGCTGCTCTCCGCCATCATCTATGGCCCTGGCACGGTGCTATACATTATGGCCAAACGTGAACAGCAGGCAAAAGTGTTCACCCCGGCCGAAATGGGGCTCTTTGTAATCGTTATGGTCGCCGCCATTGTAGCAATCTACAGCATTGCCACTGGCGTTATCACAATCTGATCGAGGCAAGACATTATGTCGACTAAAAAAAAGACACAGTCCAAATTTGGTGTTCATTCAGAAGTAGGGAAATTACATAAAGTCATGGTCTGTGCCCCAGGCAAGGCACATAACCGGCTGACACCCAGTAATTGTGATGAGCTGTTGTTCGATGACGTGCTGTGGGTTGAGCGCGCCAAGCGTGACCACTTTGACTTTATGACCAAGATGCGCGAACACGGCGTTGACGTGGTTGAAATGCATAACCTGCTGGCCGAAACCCTGGCGCTGCCCGAAGCCAGAAAGAGGATATTGGATCAGCAGATTGTGCCTAATGAAGTCTCGCTGGGCATTCTGAAAGAAACCCGCAGCTTCCTGGATGGACTGGCACCACGGGCGTTGGCGGAGGTGCTTATCGGTGGCCTTTCCACTACCGAGCTGGCCAAAGAAGGCTATGCCGACCACGAAGAGTTGAAGCTGATCCGCGAAGCGGTGGGCATTACCGAATACCTGCTGCCACCGCTGCCGAATACTCTGTATACCCGTGATACCACCTGCTGGATCTACGGCGGCGTGACCTTGAACCCGCTGTATTGGCCAGCCCGTCACGAAGAAACCATTCTGACCACGGCGATCTATAAGTTCCATCCAGACTTTGGCGAAGCCAATGTTAACGTCTGGTGGGGGGACCCAACGGTGCACCACGGTACCGCCACGCTCGAAGGTGGGGACGTGATGCCGATCGGCAACAAAACGGTGCTGATTGGGATGAGTGAGCGTACTTCGCATCAGGCGATCACCCAGTTG
>NZ_JBKJYW010000091.1:0-4496 GCF_046715635.1 Serratia sp. (in: enterobacteria) | reverse complement strand
CGAGCATGTTCACTCCTTAACTTACGATCATATCGTCGCGATGCACGGCCACCGGGCCATATTCATAGCCCAGGATCTCGCTGATTTGCTGCGAGTGGTGCCCGGCGATCATGCGCATGGCATCGCTATTATAACGGCTGACGCCATGAGCCAGATCGCGCCCCGCCAGATTGCGGATGCGGATCACCTCACCCCGTGAGAAATCACCTTTAACATCGCGGATCCCCTTCGGCAGCAGTGAACTGCCACGGGCCATCATCGCTTCTACCGCCCCATCGTCAACGGTGATCTCGCCCGCAGGCGGAGCACCAAAGATCCAGCGTTTACGGTTCTCCAACGGGGTTTCCAGCGCATGGAAGCGGGTGCCCACCGGGTTGCCTTCAATCACATCGGCCACCACGCCCGGCTTGCTACCGGCGGCGATAATCACATCAATGCCCGCACGGCAGGCCACGTCGGCCGCCTGTAGCTTGGTGCCCATACCACCGGTACCCAAACCGGAAACGCTGTCGCCCGCAATGGCTCGCAGCGCATCGTCAACGCCGTGTACTTCACGGATCAGCTCGGCTTCCGGGTTATTCCGCGGATCGGCAGTATATAAGCCCTGCTGATCGGTCAGCAGCAGCAGCTTATCGGCCCCGGCCAGAATAGCGGCCAGCGCCGACAGGTTATCGTTGTCGCCAACTTTGATTTCTGCGGTGGCAACCGCGTCATTCTCATTAATCACCGGGACAATGCGGTTATCCAGCAGCGCGGTCATGGTGTCACGCGCGTTGAGGAAGCGCTCGCGGTCTTCCAGATCGGCACGCGTCAGCAGCATCTGCCCGATATGAATGCCATAAATCGAGAACAGCTGTTCCCACAGCTGGATCAGCCGGCTCTGCCCCACCGCCGCCAGCAACTGCTTGGAAGCGATGGTAGCGGGCAATTCCGGGTAGCCCAGGTGTTCACGCCCGGCAGCAATCGCCCCAGAGGTCACAATAACGATGCGGTGGCCCGCTGCATGTTGCTGGGCGCATTGGCGCACCAGTTCGACAATATGGGCACGGTTCAGACGCAGCGAACCGCCGGTCAACACGCTGGTGCCCAATTTCACAACCAATGTCTGGCTGCCGTTCATAATAGTTCTGCCGTTGGAGTTAAAAGGAATGCAAAGGACGTTGTAACAGGAGAGACGCGTTATGCCAACAGGCACAACGCGATTTCGGCGTAAATATGCGGGGGAAATGATCTAGGCAGAGAGTTTTATCGGTTGCTCGTTGAAATCATCAGCGGGTTCCAGCTTCAGTTCCATCGTGGTCAGCATTTCACCCAGCCGACGATGGAAGACGCGCAGCGTGGTTTCCAGCTTCTCTTTCACTTCAGCATCTTTAATCTTTTCCTCGTTCCAATGCCCTTCTTTGTCAAACAGACCAAAGTGGTAGCTATAGGTGAAACGGGAATTATCGGCCTGCAGTTCGATCCACCAACCCCAGAACTCACGTTTTTCCGGCGCGGGCTTGACGTTGACGCAAACCGCCAGGCAGTCAAAGAAAAAGCGGTCGTTCTCACATTGCCCTTCGCGCAGGTAAGGGCCTAGGCTGGCAAAGCGTTTCATTAGTCGGCTTTTAGGGTGGCCACTTGGTAGCGTCATTTCTCAACCTCCACAATGTAGTCCCCCCTTTTTAACAAACTGTTAAAAATTAGCAACTAGTTAGCGCATTTTATCTCTTAGCCAATCACAAATTTTCAGTAAGGACTGATGGAAACTCTGATAAACCGGCGTGCGCGGGATGGCGATCAGTTTGCCGCTCAGTGAAGAAGACGCGATCAGCTGTGACTCTTCTTTTGGGCTGAGCGGATCGTCATCCCAATAGGCGGCCAGCATCGGCGTCGGGCAACGGCGGCCCAGCAATCCCTGGGTTTTCAGGGAATAGCGGTTCAGCTCGGTTTTCAGCACGTTGTCGGAAGCGTTGGCCATGCCCATGCGGCTGGCCAGCACGTCCATATACATATCCGGCACGTGGTCCTGGCATTTCAACTCACACAGCAGGCTATGCACCACCGGCCCAACGCAGGCTACGCCGCGCAAACGCTGCGACTCCAGATAGGCCAGGCGCACCGCCACGTTGGCACCAAAGCGGAAGCCGAAGGCGCTGACACGCGTATGGTCAACCCAAGGCACGGAAGGCAGTTGAGCCAACACCTGCTGATGCAGGAAGCTGGAATCTTGCGTCAGCTTCCACTTATAGGATGAACCGATGGACGGCATATCAATGGTCAGCATCGCAATGCCGTGCGGCGCAAGATAATCACGGAACAGGCGGTGATAATCGGTCTGCAAGGTATCCAGGCTGCCGCACATCAGTACCGTTGGGTACGGTGCCTGGCCGTTATCTGGCATATGCAGGAAGCCGGTGATCGAACTGCCGCCCTCAATGGCGAACTCCAGCTCTTTTAGCTGATACGGCAGCAGCAGCGCGGCCTCTTCATAGGCACGATTGGAGAGCACCTCTGCCTGCTCCGCCAGCTCATCCCCTTTTAAATGCGGATAACCGGCAATGCTGTATAGATTGGCGGCATTCAGCCAATACTGCCCGCCGACCAGCGGATCTTTTTGCTCCAATGCCCGTTGCTGCCACAGCATCCCCTGGCGCACCCACTCGTAGATCCAGTTGCCGTTACGGTAACCGACTACGGTATCCAGCAGGTGATCGTCGCTATGCTCTGCGTTAGAGGCCGCAATGCGTGCCAACACTTCGCTGATCTCCAGCGGATCGGTGCCGCGCCAGGTCCACAGCAGATGATTGAGCATACGATACCAGTTGCCGTCGGTATCCCCCTCCAAGGCGGAGTGCATATCAGCACCTACCGCATGATGGGCACGGGTGACTAACGTCGAGGTTTCGACATGCTTAAATGAGGGTTTGAACAGTACTTCGGAAAGGTTGGCCTGTGCCATGGTAACAACAGCCTCCAGAGACTTACATCAAGGCTTGAATAGCCGATATCTGGGGGCTATTGTACCTAACTCTGGGGGTAGAAGGCGGGGAATTTACCGAATTTGACGAAACCGCTGCATAAACAACAACGCCCGGTATTGCCGGGCGTTTGAAGCAGGAGCGGATTAACGGCCGCCGATCGGTGGCACGAAGGTCACTGCCATATCCCAAGGCTGCTCGATCCAGGTGTCCTGCGGGATATCAACCACGTAATCGTCAACCAGCGGGCGGCCTGCTGGCTTGGCGAAGATGGTGACAAAATGGGCTTTCGGGTACATGTCGCGGATCGCTTTAGCGGTGCCGCCAGTATCCACTAAATCGTCAACGACGATAAAGCCTTCACCATCACCTTCGGCGCGCTTGAGCACCTTCATTTCGCGCTGGTTGTCATGGTCATAGCTGGAGATGCAGACGGTATCCACATAACGGATGCTCAGCTCACGTGCCAGCAGCGAAGCAGGCACCAGGCCGCCACGGCTTACGGCAATGATGCCTTTCCATTGATCGGCAGGCAGCAGGCGGTGAGCCAGTTTGCGCGCTTGCATTTGCAGCATATCCCAGGTAACAACGTATTTTTCGCTCATAGAATGGTGTCCCAGCCAGCAATGATGTGGCTTACTCAGTAGTTCAGGGGGAAAAAAGGTTGCGCGAGATTATAGAGACTGCGCGCCACGAATACCAGTTGAACCGAGGGATTGATGCGTTTTTCCTGTGAATGTCTTGGTGGCCAGTCGCGAGGCTTATCTGCGCAACCGCCCGTAAACCGGGGAACCCAAGCCGATAAACTGCGTCATACGGGGGGCGCGCAGCCGCGAATAAAATGATATTCTCAGGCTCACGTGCCTGAAGCACAGATAGCTACTCACCCTAACCGCACAGCATTCACTCCTTGCTGAAAATGCTGTCACAGGAGACTTATAGTGTCTGAATTGTCTCAACTTTCGCCACAGCCGCTGTGGGATATTTTTGCCAAGATCTGCTCAATCCCGCACCCTTCTTACCATGAAGAAGCGCTAGCGCAGCACATCCTCGACTGGGCTAAAGAAAAGAACCTGCATGCCGAGCGCGACCAGGTCGGCAATATTCTGCTGCGCAAGCCAGCCACCAAAGGCATGGAAAACCGCAAGCCGGTGGCGCTGCAAGCGCACCTGGACATGGTGCCGCAGAAGAACAACGATACGGTTCACGATTTCACCAAAGACCCGATCCAGCCTTATATCGACGGCGAATGGATCAAGGCACGCGGTACCACGCTGGGTGCCGATAACGGCATCGGTATGGCGTCTGCGCTGGCGGTGCTGGCCGATGACAGCGTAGAGCATGGTCCGCTGGAAGTGCTGCTGACCATGACGGAAGAAGCCGGGATGGACGGTGCCTTTGGCCTGCAGCCAAACTGGTTACAAGCCGACATCCTGATCAACACCGACTCCGAAGAGGAAGGCGAAATCTACATGGGCTGCGCCGGGGGGATTGATTTCATCACCACCCTGCCGCTGCAACGTGAAGCGCTGCCAG
>NZ_JBKJYW010000090.1:0-16889 GCF_046715635.1 Serratia sp. (in: enterobacteria) | reverse complement strand
GATTATCGCTGCTAACAGATACCTGACTTATGACTGATCCACTGAGCCGCATTATTGCAACCGAACTGCAGGCCCGCCCGGAGCAAGTTGACTCCGCCATCCGTCTGCTGGATGAAGGTAATACCGTGCCGTTTATCGCACGCTATCGTAAGGAAGTCACCGGGGGCCTGGATGATACCCAACTGCGTCAGTTGGAGACTCGTCTGGGCTATCTGCGTGAACTGGAAGATCGCCGCCAAACCATCCTCAAGTCCATTGAAGATCAGGGTAAGCTGACCGAACAGTTGGCGGGGGCAATCAACGCCACGCAAAGCAAAACCGAACTCGAAGACCTTTATCTGCCCTACAAACCGAAACGCCGCACCCGCGGGCAGATCGCTATTGAAGCCGGTCTGGAGCCGCTGGCAGACTCCCTGTGGCAAGATCCGCAACAGCAGCCAGAACCGCTGGCCGAAGGGTTTATCGATGCCGAGAAGGGCGTGGCAGACGTCAAAGCGGCGCTGGACGGCGCACGCTACATCCTGATGGAACGCTTTGCCGAAGACGCTACCCTGCTGGCCAAGGTGCGTGACTACCTGTGGAAAAACGCCCATCTGGTGTCCAAGGTTGTCGAGGGTAAAGAAGAAGAAGGCGCGAAATTCCGCGACTACTTCGACCACCACGAACCTATTGCGCAGGTGCCTTCGCACCGTGCGCTGGCAATGTTCCGTGGCCGCAATGAAGGCGTGCTGCAACTGGCGCTGAACGCCGATCCGCAGTTTGAAGAAACCCCGCGTGAAAGCCAGGGCGAGCTGATTATCACCAACCATCTTAACCTGCGCCTGAACAACGCGCCGGCAGATGCCTGGCGTAAATCCGTGGTTAACTGGACGTGGCGCATCAAGGTGTTGCTGCATCTGGAAACCGAGCTGATGAGTACCCTGCGTGAGCGCGCGGAAGACGAAGCGATCAACGTTTTCGCCCGCAACATGCACGATTTGCTGATGGCCGCCCCGGCCGGTATGCGTGCCACCATGGGCCTGGATCCTGGCCTACGCACCGGTGTTAAAGTGGCAGTGGTTGATGCCACCGGCAAGCTGGTTGCCACCGATACCGTCTATCCGCATACCGGGCAGGCAGCCAAAGCCGCTGCGGTCGTTGCTGCATTGTGCATCAAACATAAAGTTGAGCTGGTTGCCATCGGTAACGGTACCGCGTCCCGCGAGACCGAGCGTTTCTTTGCCGAGCTGCAACAGCAGTTCCCGGACGTGAAAGCCCAGAAAGTGATCGTCAGCGAGGCCGGTGCTTCGGTGTATTCCGCTTCCGAGCTGGCCGCGTTGGAGTTCCCGAACCTCGACGTTTCGCTGCGTGGTGCGGTTTCCATCGCCCGCCGACTGCAAGATCCGCTGGCCGAGCTGGTGAAGATCGATCCTAAATCTATCGGCGTGGGTCAATACCAGCACGACGTCAGCCAAAGCCAGCTGGCCAAGAAACTGGACTCGGTGGTGGAAGACTGTGTGAACGCCGTTGGCGTTGACCTCAACACCGCCTCCGTGCCGCTGCTGACCCGCGTAGCTGGCCTGACGCGCATGATGGCGCAGAATATTGTCACCTGGCGTGATGAGAATGGCCGCTTTAGCAACCGCGAACAACTGCTAAAAGTGAGCCGTTTGGGGCCAAAAGCCTTCGAGCAGTGTGCGGGCTTCCTGCGCATCAACCACGGCGATAACCCGCTGGATGCCTCAACCGTTCACCCGGAAACCTACCCGGTGGTGGAACGCATTCTGGCCGCAACCCGCCAGGCTCTGCAAGATTTGATGGGCAACCCAAGCGCGGTACGCAGCCTGAAAGCCAGCGACTTTACCGATGAGAAATTCGGTGTACCAACGGTCACCGACATTCTGAAAGAGCTGGAAAAGCCGGGCCGCGACCCACGCCCGGAATTCAAAACGGCAACCTTCGCCGAAGGGGTGGAAACCCTCAATGACCTGCAGGTGGGCATGATCCTGGAAGGTTCGGTCACCAACGTCACCAACTTTGGTGCCTTTGTTGATATCGGCGTCCATCAGGACGGCCTGGTGCACATCTCGTCACTGGCGGACAAGTTCGTTGAAGATCCGCATACCGTGGTGAAAGCCGGCGATATCGTCAAGGTAAAGGTGATGGAGGTGGATCTGCAGCGTAAGCGTATCGCGCTGAGCATGCGCCTGGATGAACAACCGGGCGAAGGTTCACCACGCCGTGGCGGAGGCAATAATAACGCTCCAACTCGTGATAAAACCTCACGCCCTGCGGCCAATAAGCCTAAACCACGCAACAGCACCCCGGCAGGTAACAGTGCTATGGGTGATGCGTTGGCCGCCGCGTTTGGCAAGAAATAATAAGCCGAGGGGATAACCCTTATCCCCTCCTTCGGCTGTCTCTTGATCAGACCTCCTGTTAAAGAGACTTCGCTGGCTTATAGATCGTCTCTCCGTTCGGGCCCCGACCTGACTTAATCGGCAGGCCGCTGATGCCGGTATAAAACAGGGATTTATTGGAACTTGATTGATGGAACAACAATATCAACTTTGGCTAATGGCCCTTTCCGCCCCCATGGTGGCAGTAAATGCTCGTACCGGCTGTACCTTTGACTCGCCAAAATTTTATCCCTTCGATACCACTTTCGATTTACAAGGAAGCTGGGGGATATCCTCGCGTTCCGGTGTGATCGACATGATATTACGCATGGCAGATGGAGGGCATGCGAGAGAGTTGGCGCACGACTATTCTCTCTGGCATCGCCTCAGCCCAACTCAATGGCGAGAACATGTGGAACAGCATTCAGTTGAAGAACAGGTGTCGATGAACATGGTCGCCGAAACGGCGGCCATTTGTGGTGATGGGGGCATTCGCTCCTGGGATCTGGGGCGGATGGGTTTCCTTTGCCGCCTTGCATACCTTCACGGCTGGTTTACCGCCGAAGAGAGTTTATGGTTCCATACCCGGCTGGCGCTACGCGCACGTCACTATTATGCCAATTGGGAAAGCTATTACGCCGCATTTTTCGTTGGCCTCACCTATTGGTTATCATCAAATAAAGAAACTCCTGAGCAACAATATGCTTTTTGTAATCTAAGCGGCACAGGATTCGATACCAGGATGTTTCAGCACCTCTATTGCCATGCAGATAGTCCCTTAAAACATCTCGCCTGGCACATTGACTACACTGAAATGGCGAAACCTGCCTCCCTGGAAGAGGTGGACTGGTCATGAATCAACGTTGCTGGCAAATATTAGGCATTGAGCCAACAGAAGATCAGCAGGCTATTCGCGCCGCCTATCGCGGTAAGCTCCCCAACCATCATCCTGAAAACGACCCGGGCGGGTTTCAGCTATTACGTCAGGCGTTTGAGCACGCGCGAAAACTGGCCGAATCCCCGTTTATACTGCGTTCTGCACAGGATGCTGAAGATGACGGTCCTCATGATGAGGGAACACCTCAACTCGAGCAGGCCCCCGAGCCGCCGCCATCCGCTGCAGAACCATTATTCGAGAGCATGCTGGCCCAATTTGACGCGCTGTTGAATACCCCGGAAACGCGTTATCAGCCACAAAGCTGGCATAGCTATATAGCTCAGCTGGATCAGTACGATATTGCGCTCATTGATCGGCTGCGCTGGCATCTGCTCGATCGGGTTTACCACTCAGCATGTATCTCCACCGACTGCGTCAGGTTATTAGCGGAACGTTTAAACTGGCGGCATCGCCTGAACGAACTGGAGCAGGATGACGCGGCCAGGATGGATGATTATTTAGACTATATCGCACGCGCCGATATCTTCGATCTTTCCACATTGTCGTCAATCAGCCTGCCTGCTCAAGTAGAAACCGTTGCCTTCTTCCGCCATGCGTATCATCTGTACTGGAATGAGCCAGAATGGATGCTGCGTTTACTGCTGAGTAATCCATCAGTGATTTACTGGCCTGATTGCCCACGGCTAATGAAACAGCTGGCGCAATGGTACAGTCTGGCGGAAGTTCCCAGCGAAACGTTGCGGGATCACTGTTTGGCACAGCTGGAACTGGACGCAGAGAATAGCGATTGGTTATACCTGGCTGCCCGGCATTGTGCTTTGCTGCAGGATAATCAGCGGGCATTTGATTGTTGGCAAAGGCTATATCAGCAAGAGCAGTATGCTCAAGCAGAACAAGGGTTATTGGATTGGTGCCGTGAACAACATCCAGCCTGTTTACCGCTGCTGATCCAGGCGTTTGATCGGCCGGTGTACCCAGCCGCCGCAGGGATATCTGCCAGCAGTGACAAGCAGGACTACCTGACCCCAACCCAAACGATACAGACCTTGGTGCGTTGGGGCGAGGCCGCGCAGTTTAACTGAGCTGCAATACCGATCGCACAGGCGTTTATTGATTGGAAGTCAGATAACAGTAATGTTAATGCGATGTATGGTCAGTTGGTGCTTGATGATGGTTCCGACTCTCTGCGATTACTGTACCGCCATGCCTGCATGCTAACCTTGGGTAATGAAGGCCTGTTGCAGCAAATTATTGACCAGCCCACACCGGCCGATCCCCTACAGGCCCTGATCCTGCAAGGGCTGCAATCTCAGGCGGCGCAGCGGCTGGCATGGTTGAACGATTCAAGCGTCATTGCCGACTTCATCCAGTGGCTGGATGGCCCAATTGATCACGAACTGCCAGAGAGATATACCGATACTGGCTCCGCTAGCTGGCATCAAGCCGTCTTCTGGCTGCGGCAATGGCGTTACCTGTCACCAGCACGATTGAACCGCTTGTATCAGGAGCCAGCGTTTAGTGCACAGCTTGGTACCATCAATGACTGGTTGAATTATTTAGCTGCAGTGAAGCAGATTGAGATCCCAGCGTTTAGCAACGCTACCGCTCCCTGGGATCAATACCGGCAAACCTGTTTACTGGTGCTATTACTCAACGGGGCGGCCGGGCATATCGATACTGTCCGGCAGATAAACCACTTAACGCTCAGTGAACAGCATCCCGTCTACGAACTGTATCCGTTAATCCGGCAACTCGACCCGGCAAAAGGTGACCTGGTCTGGCAGCTTGAGCAACAACTGCTGTTGGACAACCGTCTGCACTTCCTTTGTTGGTTGGAGTTACCCGTATCTATCAGCCAGTTTTTACTCCGTGTGCAGAGCCAGTCAGAGCTGTGCAACTGCACCAATGTCGATCATTTCTATCATCGTGTTGCCAGTTGGCCTGATGAGATAGAACAGGCTCCGTTAGCCGAGCAAGCCTTGCTTCACGCATTCTTACTGCGCCATGGCGACCAGCCAATACAGGACAGAAACAGGGAGGCGCTTGAACGGTTAGACTGCGGCAATCAGGGGGAAACTGACCTGCAGCAGGCATTGCTTAACGGTAAAAAGCCCAAAGCCTTGGGGAATTCAACGCTGTTTGCCCGGGACTCATTGCTGACAAAAATAGCTCAGGTTGGCTATCGCCTGTATGACTACGATTGGGATAAGTTGGATCAAGATGAACGTCAGCAGTTGATGGCCTGCCTGGCAGATAGCCGCCTCTCCCCTATTCTGCGATTGAATGCCGGGCTATTAGTGCAGCTATCGGAGCAGCGCGTCATTGAAAAGCAACGTGCGAAGGAGCAAAGGCCAGATACTCGCTTCTGGCAATTCTGGCAATTTGACCGCCGCATCAACCGCCTGGGCCTGCTGGCTCAGTTGACGCTAGTACCGCTGGTGATGGTTGCGGTTTATCTACTGCTCATCAACGTGCTTTCGGCCTGGTTCATTATCGGGTTACTGCTGCTCAATACGTTCAGCGCACTGCTGCGGCGCAGCCATGATTTAAACCGTAAATACCCGGTCTTTGAAGCTGTGTTGCTGATATGCATGCCCTATCTGATCCTGCTGTATTTGCTGATACCCGGCGTGAAGCACGCGAACCAATATGGCCCGCCGCCAGGAGAAAAACGCTGAGGATTGTGGCGTGAGGAACTGCCCCCAACATTTTATGGGGGCAGTTGACGCTCAGAAACTCATCTCGTCCAGAAAACGTTCCAGCCGCAGGCGTATGGGCTGGATTTTTTGCTCCTGCTGGCTAACTAGCACCGCTTCAAACTCCTGTAGCCACAAACCGATCTGCATACGCTCATCACCCAGTGACTGCGCCCAGGCTTTTTCCAGCCGAGCCTGCAAGGTACGGTTGGACAGCGTATCGCGCGGATGCACTTTTAACTCCTGCAAACGCTGCTGACTTTGCTTTCGCTGTTCTAGGCTCAGGCCAATGGGGCTGTGGTCGATCACTTTGGAGAAGGAATCACCGCTGTCTGGCAAATGGACATCAACCTCTAGCAGCCCATTGATATCGTAACTGAAACGAACGTCCAGTGATTGAATATGGCCGTTAGGCTTTACCGGCACGGTAAACTCATCCACCAGAATATTGTTGTCAACATGTGGGCTTTCCCCCTGATAGATCGCTATCCGGATCGCCTTTTGCTCCACATGCGTCGTGGTGAAGCTTTCCACCCGTGAAGTCGGGACCACGGTATTACGTTCCAGAATCGGTGAGAAAATCCCATGCCGATCCGCATTCGAGGTAGCGATGCCCAGCGTATAGGGGCAGACATCCGTCAGGATCACTTCGTCGATATTCTGATCGCGCAGGCGGCAGGCGGCATGAACTGCGGCCCCCAGCGCTACGATGGTTCTGGGATCGAGGTGCTGATGCGGCAACTGACCGAATAGCTTCACCACCAGTTTTTGGATGGTGTTCAGCTTCGTGGCTCCGCCGACCAATACCAGATGATCCATCTGCTGCGGTTGCAAACGAGCATCGTGCAGCACCTGTTCAATCGGTGCGCGCAGGCGATTAAGCAGCGGCAGCCAGATCTCTCCTGCTTTACGTTCATCCAGCTCTATTTCCCATTGCCGATCCTGCCATTGCCAATGCAGCTTATGCGAGCCCTGTTGCTGATTAAGTTGGCATTTCCACTGCTCGACGCAATCATACAGCCGTGCCATATCATGGGGCGCAATCTGCGAGGCGTTCAGTTGCCATTCGTTGAGGCAGGCTTTCATAATTGCCTGGGTGAAATCTTCACCGCCAAGATAGTTATCACCCGCCGAAGCGTGCACCTCAATCAGCGGCAGATCATATTCCAATACCGTGACGTCAAAAGTGCCGCCGCCCAGGTCAAACACCAAAGTACGGCCAACCCCTTGGGTGTGCAGGCCATAAGCCATCGAAGCCGCAGTCGGTTCATTAATCAGCCGTACCGCATTTAAACCGGCCAGTTCGGCGGCAAAGCGGGTCTGCTTGCGTTGCTCATCGCTAAAATAGGCAGGGACCGAAATCACAACGTCGCGGATCGGCTGACCAAGAAAACTCTCTGCGTCTGATTTCAGCGATTTCAGCACGATTGCCGATAGCTCTGGGGCGTCAAACGTCTGCTGGTCCAGTTTGAATTTCTTCTTGCTGCCCATGTAACGTTTAAACAGCGCTGCCGTCTTTTGCGGGTGGGTCGTCAGGCGAGATAACGCAGAGCGGCCAACCAATATTGCCCCGTCTTCATCAATGCTGACGACCGATGGAGTAAGAAATTCATTGAGCGCATTGGGGATTAAGCGCGACTCCCCGTCTTGCCAGACACTGATGAGGCTATTGGTGGTGCCTAAATCGATGCCGATTGCCGGGGTAGCGTCATGCTGCTGTAACATCGTCCTGACCTCGTAGAGAAGGATGCTTGCTGCGCCTGATGCTGCTAGTACAGCCGTATTAAGCGCAGCAACCTAGTCCATGATGGGGGGTTTTTTATCGTTAGATATTAACATGATGGTATTACATAGCTCATCGCCATGGAATTTTTTTGCTCGAAAGCCATGTTCTACTTTAGCCAATCAGTGCGCGAGCTCGGGGATGACATCCCACCTTACATAGCGTCAGCAAAATTGCTCTCTTCATTGACACCAGCCATAGATTACCCAGTAATATGCGGATACTAACAACAAGGAATGTGAAATGAGTCATCAAAATCAGGAAGTGAGCAAGTTTTTAAGCTATGTATTACGCCACCAACCAGAATCTATCGGTTTAACGCTGGACAGTGAAGGATGGGCAAACATCGACTCGCTTATCACCTGTGCAGCTAAAAAGGGTAGGATACTTGACCTGCCACTAATAAGATCGGTTGTAGAGAACAGCGACAAGAAGCGCTTCTCTATTTCTGATGATGGCGGTTATATCCGCGCGGTACAGGGGCACTCCTCAAAACAGGTTGATATCAACTATGAGGAACAGACCCCGCCACAGTACCTTTACCATGGCACGGCAACACGTTTTATCGCTTCAATTCATCAAGACGGATTGCTCGCTGGCTCCCGTCAGTATGTGCATCTATCCGCCGATATCACTACAGCGACCGCCGTTGGCCAACGGCATGGCAAGCCTGTTGTGTTAACCATCGATGCTTTGGCAATGTACCAAAATGGCTTTAAATTTTATCAGGCTGATAACGGAGTCTGGTTGACGGCAACTGTGCCGGTGAAGTTTATTGGTGAGTGATGGTGGAGATGAAAGCATTTTTGCCAGTTGCCGTTCTTGCGCCACCGTTAGCGGCGCCCCGACAATTTTGACCTGCCGCAATAAAATGGCGGCTTTTTACCATCCTCGTTTCGCGTCATCGCCTTCATCCCCCGCGTCGGTATAAATGCCCCTTTGTTAACAGCCCTATTAACACCGCATTTTCAGGCCGTCGATTGTGCCGTAAACACAAATACTTACCCCTCTCATTTACAGCAGGTGATGTTGCCAGATTTGCGCCATAAAACGTTCAGCCACTGCAATAGAGCTACAACTGTTTCATCACCGCAAGAAGATACACAAATTTGCAACTTAATTAACCTTTTGCGCTCATTTGCAGTGCGTTTGGCTTAGTGCTAAAACTAAGGCAAGCGAACCGTCTCATCTCAAATGTGACGACACTTACAATTACCCACACATTCTGTATTGAATACGATAATTGTTATCACTATGATTCTGCGTATTCCTTGCTCCGCTTTATAGCTCGGCGCTTCTGGCCCCATTCACCTTTTCGCAGGTTGTCTGGGCAGCAAATGGTCTGAAGGTGGCATTCCTGTGGGAATTCCCAACTCATTGAGAAGGCAATATGCAGCTGCTTCCTAAACATACCTATAAAATTACCGGCTTCTCCAGCGAGATCAGCCCGGCCTACCGCCAGAAGTTGCTGTCGCTTGGCATGCTGCCCGGCTCGCAGTTTGACGTAGTCCGCGTGGCACCGTTTGGCGACCCGATAGAAATAAAGACTCGTCGCGTCAGCCTGGTACTGAGGAAAAAAGATTTAGACCTGATCTTGCTCGATAGCCAACCGTAACGCGCTGTCCCCGCCTCAGGCAGTTGTCGTGTGCAAACGCGGCCGACACTTAATTCACTGATATCACGTTGGTTTATGAAAAAAATCACTATTGGCTTAATCGGTAACCCGAACTCTGGCAAGACGACGCTGTTCAACCAGCTCACCGGGGCGCGCCAGCGGGTCGGTAACTGGGCCGGGGTAACGGTTGAGCGTAAAGAGGGCCAGTTTACGACGCCACAGTCGCAGGTCACGCTGGTGGATTTACCAGGCACCTACTCGCTCACCACCATCTCTGAACAAACCTCGCTGGATGAGCAGATCGCCTGTCACTACATCCTGAGCGGCGATGCGGATATGCTGATCAACGTGGTCGATGCCTCCAACCTGGAACGCAACCTCTACCTGACGCTGCAACTGCTGGAGCTGGGTATTCCGTGTATCGTGGCGTTGAACATGCAGGATATTGCCAAGAGCCAGAATATTGAGATCGATGTCGCCGCCCTGGCCGAGCGCCTTGGCTGCCCGGTGGTATCCATGGTTTCCACCAAGGCCGACGGCATTGGCCTGCTGAAACAGACCATCGACAATCATCGCTTCAATCAGTTAAAAGCGCTGGTGGCCTATCCGCCGCTGCTGCTAGACGAAATCGCTACGCTGACCAAGGCCATGCCTGAACAACTGCCCACCGAACAGCGGCGCTGGCTGGCCCTGCAAATGCTGGAGGGCGACATCTACAGCCATCAGTTGGCCGGGAAAGCCACCGAACTGTTGGCACATTCCAGGCTAGCGCTGCAACAGCAGCAGCAGGAAGATCCCGCTCTGGTGATTGCAGATGCCCGCTACCAATCGATCGCCACTATCTGCGATGCGGTCAGCAATTCCAAGCTGGCGTTGCCAAACCGCCTGACGGAGGTGCTGGATCGGGTGATCCTCAACCGCTGGCTGGGTGTGCCAATCTTCCTGCTGGTGATGTACATCATGTTCGTATTGGCGATCAATATCGGCGGCGCGCTGCAACCCATCTTCGATCTCGGTTCGGCAGCCATCTTTATCCAGGGCATTCAGTGGGTCGGTTATACCCTGCATTTCCCGCAGTGGTTGACCGTCTTCCTGGCGCAGGGCGTGGGCGGCGGTATCAATACCGTGCTGCCGCTGGTTCCCCAGATCGGCATGATGTATCTGTTCCTGTCATTCCTGGAAGACTCCGGCTATATGGCTCGTGCGGCATTTGTCATGGACCGCCTGATGCAGGCGCTCGGGCTGCCGGGTAAATCCTTTGTGCCGCTGATCGTCGGCTTCGGCTGTAACGTGCCATCCATTATGGGCGCACGCACCTTGGATGCCCCACGCGAACGCCTGATCACCATCATGATGGCCCCCTTTATGTCCTGCGGCGCGCGTTTGGCAATCTTTGCCGTGTTTGCCGCGGCCTTCTTCGGCCAGGACGGCGCGGGCGTGGTGTTCTCGCTGTATATGCTAGGTATCGTGGTGGCGATCCTCACCGGCCTGGTGCTGAAATACACCATCATGCGCGGCGAAGCGTCGCCGTTCGTGATGGAGCTACCGGTTTATCACGTGCCGCATCTGAAAAGCCTGCTGCTGCAAACCTGGCAACGTCTGAAAGGTTTTGTGCTGCGCGCCGGGAAAGTGATCGTGATTGCCAGCATCTTTATTGGCGGCTTGAACAGCTTTTCGTTCAGCGGCCAGCCGGTAGACAGTATTAATGATTCCGCGCTGGCCTCGGTTTCCAAAGTGCTGACGCCATTATTGCAGCCAATGGGCGTACATAATGATAACTGGCAAGCAACCGTCGGGCTGGTAACCGGAGCGATGGCCAAAGAAGTGGTGGTCGGGACGCTCAACACGCTGTACACCGCAGAGAACATCACCAATGAGCACTTCGATGCAGCCAACTTCAACCTGCTTGATGAACTCGGTGCCGCCGTCAATGAAACCTGGCAGGGCCTGAAAAACACCTTCAGCCTGAGCGTTCTCTCCAACCCTATCGAAGCCAGCAAGGGCGATGGAGAGATGGGCGTGGGCTCAATGGGCGTCATGAGTAGCAAATTTGGCACCTCAATCTCTGCCTACAGCTATCTGATTTTCGTGTTGCTGTACGTTCCCTGCGTCTCGGTGATGGGGGCTATTGCACGTGAGTCCAGCCGTGGGTGGATGACCTTCTCCATCCTGTGGGGGCTAAACGTGGCCTATTCTCTGGCAACGCTGTTCTATCAGTTCGCGACCTTCAGCCAACATCCGCAATACAGTGCGACGGCGATCCTGATCGTGCTGCTATTCAACGTACTGGTGCTATTGGGCTTGCGCAAGGCACGTAGCCGCGTAACGATCCGTTTGCGTAGCGCCACCTCGGCGTCCTGTTGTCAAAGTTCGGGTGACTGCCACTAATGGCCAGCCTGCTGCAAATTCGTGATGCGCTTGCCCTACAGGGCGGCGCTCAGGCGCAACAGCTGAGCCAGCAGTTGGCAACGCCCTTGCCATTGGTTGAGGCAATGCTGCAAAGTTTGACTGCGATGGGGAAAGTTGAACGTATTGAGCTCGATAGCAGCGAATGCCTGAGCGGCAGCTGTAAGAGTTGCCCAGAAGGGCTGGCTTGTAAAACGGTGATTTATCGTTTGAAGGGGTGAATACAGGGGCGCAATAGTTTGCCTGCGCCCCCTCACTTGAAGATTATTGCTTGTCTTTATACACGTCAGCTACGGCGCTGAACTTGCCGTGCTCACGGGCAGCCAGCACGACATAGTATTGGCCCCCTTTCTCATCGGCCAGTTTGGACAATTCATCTTTCAAGTCCATCGGATCGGTGGCCTGCGCAGTTGAAGACACGGTGCCAACTTTCTCATACTTGCCTGGGTTCTTATCCAGTTCGTCTTTGGTTAGCAAGGTTGCAGCCATCGAACCGAAAGACACTGAACCTACAATCAACGCCGCAACGATCATCTTCAATGATTTCATGACAATACCTCTCAATGGATAAATTGGTGTTATGAAAGCGACTAACAACAAATGCGTCATCGAGCTTGGCTACCGCGACGTCTAACAGCTTCGTTGCTTTCCCTGACGAAGCTCCCTCTGCCCAGAAACAAATCGCCAAAGTGAAGATTGATAAGCCTATATTCACCTTGTAGCCACGCATTTACCCCTTCAAGTATCGAACAGGTTTAGTTTTTATCCACTTATTGGTTAAAAATTTACCGCCGTTTTGTGCGTTTATAATCTGTAATCAATGAGATATCGCCGCCAGACCGCGCCATTACTCGGTTGCAACAAATTGATTAATAATGTTAGCGAATGCTTCGGGGTGAGAGATAAACGGCGCATGGGCCGCTTTGGCGATCACCTCCGAGGTGGAGTTTGGCCACAATTCATCCAACAGGCTAGCCACTTTGCGCGGTACCAGTCCGTCAAGGTAGCCATAAATACGCAGTACCGGCATCGTCAGTGCCGCCAATGATTGGCGTTGATCCACCGTACGTAGCATCTCCAGTCCCCCGTTAAGCACCTCAACACCCGGCATCGGCTGATTGAGCACTACGGTTTTCAACTGGCGCGCATCCTGACGAGCGCTTTCCGTGCCCAGCGTTTGCAGTGCCAGGAAGCGCTCCACGGTGCGCTGGAAATCATGGCTGAGCTGCTGCTGGAAGCCACTGAGCACCTCCGGGCGGATCCCCGGCCACGGATCGTGCGCCGTAAAGCAGGGCGAAGAAGCCACGGTGATAAGCCCCGTTACCCGCTCAGGCTGCATAAGGGCGATCTGACCGGCCACCAGCCCGCCGAGGGACCAGCCCAGCCAATAAGCCTGCTCGGGCGCGGCGGCCAGCAGTATCTCCGCCGTCTCCGTTAACGAGACGGCCCCATAGCCCTGGCTGCGGCCATAGCCAGGCAAGTCCACCAGATGTAGGCGAAAATGCGGAGCCAATCGCTCCAGCGTGCAACCCCAGACCTCGGCATTCAATCCCCATCCGTGCAGCAGCACAAGATCGCAATCGCCCTCTCCCAGTGTTTTCCAATACAGCTCAGTCATCAGTTATTGTCCTGCTAAAACGGAGGTGACTATGCTACCAATCCACAGCCGCTGTTGGCTATGCCGGCAACCATTACGGCTGATGCAACAGGGCATCTGCAGCTACTGCTTGCGTACGCTGCCCGCCAAACCTTGTTGCTGCCCAGTTTGCGGCTTGCCCAGTGGCGATCCCCATCAGCCTTGTGGGCGATGTCTGCAAAAACCGCCCCCTTGGCAAGCGCTGGTCTTTGTTACGGATTACCGCCCGCCCATCAGCACCCTGGTGAGAAATTTCAAATTCCAGCAGACACCGGCGCTGGCTCCCACGTTGGCTCGTTTGATTCTGCTGCGCTGGCTGCAAGCGCACCGAGAGCAACATCTGAACAGACCGGAAGTTATTTTAGCGGTACCCTTGCAGAATAAACGCTGCTGGCGGCGCGGCTATAACCAAAGCGATCTGCTGGCCCGGCCACTGGCCCGCTGGCTGGGTTGTGAATATCGCCCAGCGGCATTACGCCGCATCAGGGCAACCGCGCCACAACAGCAATTGATAGCGCGCCTGCGGCGGCGTAATCTGCGTGGTGCTTTCCGTTGTGATGAGAACCTGGCAGGAAAGCATGTGGCACTGCTGGATGATGTGGTGACCACTGGCAGCACCATGGCAGAAATCTCTACACTATTACAGAACCAGGGCGTCGCATCGTTGCAGATTTGGTGCGTTTGCCGCACGTTGTAGTACCACGGCAATGGGCGTATTATAACCTACTATAGAAGTCAACTATTGAGCTAATGCTATGATCCGTATAACAGATGCTGCACAGGAACACTTTGCCAAGCTGTTGGCAAGCCAAGAAGAAGGCACCCAAATCCGCGTATTCGTGATCAATCCGGGTACGCCGACGGCCGAATGCGGTGTCTCTTATTGCCCGCCAGACGCGGTGGAAGCGACAGATACCGAACTCAAATTCGAGAAGCTGTCCGCTTACGTCGATGAGTTGAGCGCGCCTTATCTGGACGACGCCGAAATCGACTTCGTCACCGATCAGCTCGGCTCACAGCTGACGCTGAAAGCGCCGAACGCCAAAATGCGTAAAGTGGACGACGATGCACCATTGATGGAGCGCGTGGAATACGTACTGCAATCGCAGATCAACCCGCAGCTGGCTGGCCACGGTGGCCGCGTGACGCTGATGGAAATCACCGACGACGCACTGGCCATCCTGCAGTTCGGCGGCGGTTGTAATGGTTGCTCAATGGTAGACGTAACGCTGAAGGAAGGGATCGAGAAAGAGCTGCTGCAAAAGTTCCCGGAACTGAAAGGCGTGCGCGATCTCACCGAGCACCAGCGCGGCGAACACTCCTACTACTGATAAATATCAGGGCGCAATTCAGTTCTGCGCCCTGCCTATTTCTATCGGGGTCAGTACGTTTAACCCACCGAAACCTTTCTGCGTCGCTTATCCAAATCCTTCAATAAACGGTTGACCTCAACATCGTCAAACATCGCTTCCAAGGTGTGGCTCAGCTTGCGCCGCCAGTTTGGATACTGATCGCTGGTGCCGGGAATATTCACCGGCTCCGCCATATCCAACCAGTCTTCCGGTTGCAGGCCCAGCAGCGCGCTGGCACTGTCTGCCACATAACGTTGCAAACCCCGATTCAGCAACGGACTCATACTCAACAATGAGGCTTTCTTGCCGACCTTTTGCGGTACGCAGCCGTAACGATGCAGCCCGTCCAGTAACCCCTGCTTGGCCCGTTCACGATCGGCAAACAGCTCTTTGAGCACTTCCGCATCCGGGTATAACCCCAGTTGCTTGCCGAGCGTCAGGTCGCCGCTTTGCCAATAGCCACGCAGCGTTGGCAGATCGTGGGTGGTAATGGTTGCCATCGCCTGCACCGGGTAAGACTGCGGCGCACGGAACTGCTTCTCGGCATCGTGCTCGAAATACAGCACCTTGTAGGAATAGACGCCGCTATCGCGCAGTTTGCCGACGATCTCCACCGGCACGGTCCCTAAATCCTCCCCAATCACCATGCAACGATGGCGCTGACTCTCCAAGGCCAACAACGCCAGCAGATCGTCAACCGGGTATTTCACATAGGCACCGTGATCGGCCGTTTCACCATAAGGGATCCACCATAAACGCAGCATCGCCATCACGTGATCGATACGCAAGGCGCCACAGCTGGTCATATTGGCGCGCAGCAAATCGATAAACGGCTGATAACCCCGCGCCACCATCACATGCGGATCCATCGGCGGCAGGCCCCAGTTTTGCCCCAGCGGCCCCAGAATATCCGGCGGAGCACCCACCGAGGCTTGCATGCAATACAGCTCACGCTCACACCAGGTTTCCGCCCCGCCCTCTGCCACCCCGACCGCCAGATCGCGGTACAGGCCAATCGGCATCTGGCACTGCTGGCTTTGGCCGAAGCACTCGGCAAACTGGCTAGCCGCCAACCATTGCAACCACAGGTAGAAGGTAATCTCATCCTCATGCTGCTTACAGAAGGCTTCCACTGCCGGGCCGTTACCCTGCTGATACTCCTCCGGCCAGGCTGGCCATCCCCACATGGTGCTGTCTGTGGCACTGAGATGGGCATGTAACGCATCGAACGTTGCCTGCTGATACAGGCTGCTGCCTCCTTCGCCGACGAAGCGTTCAAACTCCTGCTTCAGCGCATCCTGCGGCTTGCGGGCCTGGAAATGCGGGAAGGCCAGCTTCAATGCAGCCAGCTTCAACTCCGTTACCGTGCTGTAATCAACCAGCTCACTACTACGCGCTTTGGCCAGCAGCTTCTGCGTCGCAGCCTTCTGCCACCATTTTTGCGCGGTCTGGCTGAGCTGGAAATCTTCCACCACGTTGACATCGATATACACCACGTTCAACCAGCGGCGCGAAGATGGGCTATAGGGGCTGGCACTTTCCGGGTTGGCCGGATACAGCGCGTGGATCGGGTTGAGCCCGATAAAGGCCCCACCGCGTTCACCCACCTCGCCGACCATTGCCCGCAGGTCGCCAAAATCGCCAATACCCCAGTTACGCTCGGAACGCAGCGTGTAGAGCTGCACGCAAGCACCCCACAGCTTTTTGCCGGTCAGTAATGCATCCGGCTCGTAGCAACGCTTGGGGGCGACAATCAGCCGGCAGACCCATTGCTGCTCCCCCTGCGTCAAAGTGAGTTGGTGATAACCGAGCGGCAATGCGCCCGGCAGGGTCAACGTTTTATGCGCACCGGCACGGCCCGCTTGCTGGCTACCGTCCTCGCGCAGCAGCACCCAGTGAAATTCACCTTCTCCCCCCAGCGGCAGCGCCACCGGGTTGCCGTGATAAAAGACTTTAACCTGCGGCAAAGGAGCCGTTGACGGCAGCAATGACGCTGGGTTCATCGCCGCCAACAGCTTGCGTTTGGTTTCCGGCGAAATCGCCTGCCGTTGGCCGTGGGCATTGATGTAATCGGCAGCAATCCCAGCCTGGGCTGCTACCTGATCGATACCTTTACTCATTCGCA
>NZ_JBKJYW010000089.1:0-5689 GCF_046715635.1 Serratia sp. (in: enterobacteria) | reverse complement strand
AACCTATCAGGCATGACGGCCATTTGACGTTTGCAACACGGCGGGAATGGGGATTAACGGTATTCCAGCGTCATTATTCCGAGTTTTTTCTGCTGATCCAACCACTTGATCTCGCTCTTGCCGAGATTCATTGGCAGCTCTTTACTACCGCTCTCCAGACTCGCTAACTGATGTTTGCTGGTATAGTCTTGCCCGTCGCGATAGCATTGCGTTTGTGCCGTTGAGTCAGCGACTTCCACCGTGCAAGGGCCTTCGACAATGGCGCCATAGAAGTGGATCACGCCGCCGGTCGCAGCATTGGCCACGCCTGCTGCCATCCATGAAAACAACATTCCTGCGATCAAAAACAACCGTAAGCTTTTCATGGTCACCTCACTTGTTATTAAGCCAATGTAAACCTGAAAAAAAGTTCTTGGATTAAACGCAAGTTAGAGAGGTTTTATCTATTTATCATCTGGTCATATAGAGCTCTACCTCTCTGGCGGCGCATAATTTATTGCCGAGAAATGCAGATTTCAAGTAGGAAAAATCTCAATTTAAAACCCGGCAACGGTTTGCGACGCAGACGGCTTGCCATGTGCAATCCTGATCGGCCAGTTGAGCAATGAAAGGTGTGGCGGCGTGGTGGAGAAAGCGAACCAAAGTGCGGGATCTGGGGGTGTCATGCCGAGCCCCACTCGGCATGACCAGAGGACTTAACGATAAACTACTGTCATTATTGCGAGTTTTTTCTGCTGATCTACCCACCGCATTTCGGAGGTGCCGATATTCAGCGGAAGTTCTTTACTGCTGGCATCAAAACTTGCCAGCCTTTGCGTGCCTGTATAGTTTTGCCCATTACGATAACATTGGGTATTCGCCGTTGTATTGCTAACATCTACCGTACAAGGCCCTTCGACAATGGCACCCACAAAGTTGATAACACCACCTGTGGAACCCGCATGACTTGCTGCCATCCATGAAAACAACGCTCCTGCGATCAAAATTAACCGTAAGCTATTCATGGCAACCTCACTTTTGTTAAGCCACTTTAAACATAGGCTATTTTTTTCGGATTAATCGTAAGGATAGGCAGTTTTTTTAACGGTTAATCGTTTAATTAAGGTCGTGTAAACAATACGGTACGGTATAATTGACTTTGTTAACATCACGTTTTTTATGGGAAAAATCCTATACCTTTAGCGAAAAATAAACGCCCAAAAAACAGGCGATTTTCATGTTCAAATTTGTGATCTGCCCCTCCTAATTGGTCATCGCGGTAACAAAGTGAATAATCGCTAACCTGCAATAAATTGAAAACATCATTAACGGGAATCTCCAAATGACAAAAACCAATCTGATCACCGGCTTTCTCGGTAGCGGCAAAACCACCACCATTCGGCATCTGTTGGCCAATAAGCCGGAAAATGAGCGTTGGGCCGTGCTGGTCAACGAGTTTGGCGAGATTGGTATCGATGGCGCCCTGCTGGCCGACAGCGGTGCGGTGTTAAAAGAGATCCCCGGTGGCTGCATGTGCTGCGTTAACGGGCTACCCATGCAGGTAGGGTTGAATATGTTGCTGCAACAGGCCAAACCCGATCGGTTGCTGATTGAACCCACTGGATTAGGCCACCCGAAGCAGATCCTGGCGCTGCTGACTCAGGAAACCTATGGTGGATGGATCGATTTGCTGGCAACGATCTGTGTGCTTGATCCCCGCCAACTCGGCGAACCTCGCTATAGCGAAAATGAAAATTTCCGCGATCAACTGGCCGCAGCCGACGTTATCATCGCCAATAAAATGGATACCTGGCAGCCGCAAGATGCTCAGGCACTGGAAACCTGGCAAACGCTACATGGGCAGCAGCGGTCGGTCTTTTCCATCGAGCAAGGGCGCATGGATATCAAGCTGTTGGATCGGCCACGCACCAATTGCACAGAATTGCCGGACGCACAGCATCATCATAGCCATGCCAAGACCCAAGGATTGGCTGCGCTGCGTTTGCCTGAAAACTCACGTTGGCGCCGAGCTCTTAATCAAGGCCAAGGATTCACCAGTTGCGGCTGGATTTTCGATGGGGAAACCGTATTTGATACCGTCGGCATGATGGAATGGATCAGGTTAGCCCCCGTTGACCGGGCCAAGGCGGTGGTACGCATTGCCGAAGGCAGTTTGCTGATCAACCGCCAAGGGCACGATCTCAGTATCGAGACGCGCCCCACCGCTCCGCTCGACAGCCGTATCGAATTGATCCACAGCGGTGAGGCCGACTGGAATGCTTTGCAATCGGCTTTGTTTAACATCCGTTTAAGTTAATGCTTATAACGTTGGCATTATTTTATCATTTTACAGGTTAGCCATGACACGCCGCAATTTACCCTTCATCCTCATGCTCAACGTTTTGGGCATCGTGCTATTTCTTTCCTGGTATTTACCCACGGATCACGGGTTCTGGTTCAAGATTGACTCGGCAATCTTTTTCTTCTTCAACCAACATCTGGCCAGCGATGCCTGGTTTCTGAGAATGGTGGCGATCACCAACAATCGGATATTTGACGTCATTTCGCTCATCGCCATGGGGCTGCTGTACCTTTACTTCTACCTCAAGCAGGATGCCTTTGGCCGCCGCCGTCTGATCATCACCGGCGTCGTGATGTTGTTAACCGGGGTGGTGCTCAACCAGTTTGGTCACCTGCTACCGGTAAAACACGCCAGCCCTACCCTGACCTTTGACAATATCAACCGGGTGAGCGAACTCACCGGCATCCCAACCAAAGACGCCTCCAGCGACAGCTTCCCTGGCGATCATGGCATGATGCTGATGATCTTCTCCTGCTTTATGCTGCGCTACTTTAACCGCACGGCATTTGCCATCGCGCTGCTGATCACTCTGGTCTTCAGCCTGCCGCGCATCATGATTGGCGCACACTGGTTTACCGATATTGCCATCGGTTCGCTGTCTGTGGTGATGGTCGGTGCCAGTTGGTGGTTGATGACGCCAGCCAGCGATGTTGTCATCCACTGGTTGAACTGCAGATTACCCGGTAAGTATCGCCCAACGCAGCCATAACTTTAGATTATGATAGCCGGGAGGCCGCCGTCTCTCGGTTATTTAAATGCCGCATCCTGTTTACTCTGTAACCACAACGTTAACATGCCCACCCCATTAATTAACGTCAATCCAACATAACCGGCGGGCCACGTTTTTTTTATATGAAGATTTACCTTATGTTACATCACAATTTCATATAAAGAATGTCTGAAAAAGACTCGCAATCCTCACTTCATTCCGGTACTCTCGGATGCGTTTGTGCCTGGTTTGGCTTGGCTCGTTAGTAAAAATCCGAAAACTGTGCGTTCCTGCACATTTCCGATGCTAACTGATTGTCCTTCCAGCCAGTGCCAACTAGTCTCGTTTCGTTTGGTATTTTTCAGATAACGACTTGCGTCGTTAAGGACTTCAAGGGAAAACAATTACAATGGTCAAATCTCAACCTTTTCTGAGATATTTTTTGCGGGTATTACCTGCAATTGCGGCAGCCTTGGTGCTCTCCGCCTGTAGCTCAACCAACACTTCGAAGTTAGATAGATCACAAACTGAGATGCATGCAGTTAATGACAAAGACGGTCTTTTACTGCAAGCCTCTCAGGATGAATTCGAAGCGATGGTACGTAACGTTGACGTCAAGTCAAAGATTATGGACCAGTATGCTGATTGGAAAGGCGTCCGCTACCGTTTAGGTGGTGAAAGCAAGCGCGGCATTGACTGCTCGGCGTTTGTGCAACGGACCTTCCGCGAACAGTTTGGTATGGCCCTGCCCCGCTCAACCTATGAGCAAGAAGATATGGGCAAGCAAATCCAGCGAGCTAAACTGCGCCCAGGGGATTTAGTGCTGTTCCGTGCCGGCTCTACTGGCCGCCACGTAGGTATCTATCTGGGTAACGACAAATTCGTTCATGCCTCTACCAGCAGTGGCGTGACAATCTCTAGCCTTTCGGATAACTATTGGGATAAACGTTATCGCGAAGGCCGCCGGTTACTGGGCAAAAGTTCCAGCTAACGGTGTAGTATCTGAATCTGGTCCTGAAAGCCAAACAAACGAGACAAGAACGCTGCCCCCGGGCAGCGTTTTTTTTCCCTGTAAAGCAGGCACCGAACACGCCCGCAGCGCTATTTTCGGCTATCACTGCGCCGGAAACCACGCAACGGTGGAAAAAATAGCCTATTATCGTCAAGTGACAATCCATTTCGTAACGCGCTATTTACGCTGTGTCTGAACAACCAGCCTTGTTGGAAGCCAGACGAATAATGACGCAGGCAGGATCGGTGGGATATATTAATCACCCACAATATAACAAGAATATTTTTACGCTGCGCTCAGGGGGCAAGTAATGGGATTGAAGGGAGCATTTGCACGCCATGCATCCAACACACGACGTAGCCTGACTAAAAGCGGTATTATCGCGGTCATTTTCTTCATTGTTTTTGCCTCTGTCACCTTATTTCTGATCAATCATCAGCGCTCGCAATATCAACATAAGATCGAAAACCGTACGCAGCAATTTGCCGTTAATTATCTCGATCATCTGCAAGAAATCATGCAACAAATCATGCCGCTTAGCGGTAAATCCTGCGAAAATGTCCAGGCCGATCTGACCTACCGTGCAGCTTTTGCCACTGGCGTACGCACCTTTGTTCTGGTGAAAGACGGTTTTGCCTATTGCTCCTCGGCAACCGGTAATATGATGCTGCGGATGAGCCATATTTATTCCGAAATCGACTGGCATAAGCCGCTGGATATGGCATTGCAACAAGGTACGCCGATGGTGCCGGGAAAACCGGCGATTGCCGTGTGGCTGCGCCAACCCGGGCCAGGTAACACCGGCATATTAGCCACGCTGGATCTCACCCTGGCCCCCTACCTGCTGCTCAGTTCACACGATAGAGATACTCCCGGATTTGCCATCGTCATTGGGGAGCATGCGGTAACCACCTTCAGCTCGAGTATGCTGCCACTGGCGCAATTACCTAAAAAACACGCCAGCCAAATAGCCATCCCGGGCTATCCACTGGGTTTGATCTTCTATCACCAATCCCTGACGGCTAATGATATCCGTTTGACCGTGCTGGGCAGCCTGGTGCTCTCCCTGATGGTGGGCGCGCTGTATTACTATATGCAGATACTGCGCCAAAGCCCCGAACGCGCCCTGATGAGAGGCATCAAGCACAATGAGATCTTTGTTGAATATCAACCGGTGTTCCACACCGCAACCAACACCATCGCCGGTCTTGAGGCATTGATCCGCTGGCAGCATCCCACCGAGGGGCGCATTCCACCCGATCTGTTTATCCCCTATGCCGAAAGCGAAGGGTTGATCGTAGCGCTGACTCGCCACCTGTTCCGTATGATCGTGGCAGATATCCCGCAATTGGTGCAAGCTTTGCCACGGGGCGCCAAACTGGGCATCAATCTCGCCCCTTCTCACCTTAATGCGCCTTCGTTCCATGACGATATCACCGATCTGCTGGCTAACTTGCCAACCGACTATTTCACCGTGGTGTTTGAAATCACCGAGCGCGGCATGGTGGAAGAACAAAACGCCTTGGAAGAGTTTGATTGGCTGCATCGCCAAGGGGTTGAAATCGCGGTGGATGACTTTGGTACCGGCCACAGCGCCTTAATCTATCTACAACGCTTTACCCTGGAT
>NZ_JBKJYW010000088.1:0-23634 GCF_046715635.1 Serratia sp. (in: enterobacteria) | reverse complement strand
CGGTGGAGCGGTAGTTCAGTTGGTTAGAATACCTGCCTGTCACGCAGGGGGTCGCGGGTTCGAGCCCCGTCCGTTCCGCCACTTAATTGATAAGCCCTGAGTCTCTGACTCAGGGCTTTTTCATTTGATTAAATCGCCCCCTCACCCTAACCCCCTCCCCCAGGAGAGGGAACCGATCGAGTTCGTTGGTATTTCCCACACTTCATGAGGCACGACAAGGCAATCAAGGGGTTGCCGACGTAGCACGTGCTAATCCACGACGCAGAACAGCTCCCTCGCCCTTTGGGAGAGGGCTGGGGTGAGGGGATTTCTAGCCTAATCGGAACCTATTGTTGCTCAATAATCAAAAGTCTTATGCACAATAGGGCGTTTTTGATCAACAAAACTGCTGCCATAATGCTCTCAAGCTGTTTTGATAAACAAACCGAGAGAACACAATTATGAGCATCCCTGCATTTGGCTTAGGTACCTTCCGTCTGCAAGATCAAGTGGTGATCGATTCCGTGAGCACCGCTCTGGAACTGGGCTACCGGGCCATCGATACCGCACAAATCTATGAGAACGAAGCGGCCGTTGGCCAAGCAATCGCCGCCAGTGGCGTGAAACGTGAAGCGTTATTTATCACCACCAAGATCTGGATCGCTAACCTGGGTAAAGACCAGTTGATCCCTAGCCTGCAAGAAAGCCTGACAAAGCTGCAAACTTCCTATGTGGATCTGACCCTGATCCACTGGCCATCACCGAACGATGAAATCTCGGTTGCCGAGTCTATGGCGGAGTTGGTTAAGGCGAAAGAGTTGGGGCTGACGCGCCAGATTGGTATTTCCAACTTCACCGTTGAACTGATGCAGCGCGCCATTGATGCGGTGGGGGCTGATGTGATTGCCACCAACCAAATCGAACTCTCACCGTATCTGCAAAACCGTCAGGTAGTCGAGTTTGCACAGCAGCATGGTATTGCCATCACGTCTTATATGACGCTGGCGTATGGCAAAGCGTTGCAAGATGAAGTCATCAACAATATCGCCAAGCGCCGTGATGTGACCGCGGCTCAGGTGATCCTGGCTTGGGCGATGCAGCTGGGTTATGCAGTGATCCCGTCCTCAACCAAGCGTGAAAACCTGGCGAGCAACCTGTTGGCTCAGCAACTGACGCTGTCTGATGATGAAATGGCGGAGATTGCTGCATTGGAATGCAATGGCCGCCTGGTTAGCCCAGAAGGTTTGGCACCAAACTGGGATTGATAGGTTGGCCGTCTGTGGTTCTGAGGCCACAGGCGGCCAAGCTTGTCTTAACGAGCGATCTTTTGGTGTAGGGCGATAATCTCACGGCCCATTTCCATCAGCATAATCGCGTTCATCAGATGGTCCTGCGCATGGACCATCACCAGGTGAACCGGGATTTTACCGCTGCCTTCGTCCATTTCGATCAGTTTGGTTTGCACGTGATGAGCACCAGAAAGTGCCTCCTGTGCTTGCTGCATATACTGTTCGGCCTGTATGAAATCTTCTTCTTCGCGCGCACAGCGCATGGCTTGAAACACCAGACTGCGAGCGTAACCCGCATTGGCAATCAGCTCCATCACTTCGTTTTCCAAATCCATTTCAGGCTTCCTCAATCAGCGCCAGGGCTTGATCCAATACCTTGTCACCCTTCATGGTGCCATAGGCCATCATATCGATGCAGGCGACTTTTTTATGGTGCTCGTGGGCAATCTTCTCGCACTCGGCCAGTTTATAGCGGATCTGCGGCCCCAGCAGCGCGACGTCAAATTCGGTTACCGCCGTTTTGTATTCACGGATCGACTTGGCGCAGATCTCGGCATCAATACCGCGCGCTTTGGCGGCTTCTTGCATCTTTTTCACCAGCAGACTGGTGGACATACCCAAATCACACACTAACAGGATCTTTTTCATGTTCTTTCTCCAGGCGTTCCAGCAAGTGCTGGATTAAAAGTGGGATTGGTCGGCCAGAAGCGACGCTACGGCCATTTTCGCGCCACAGCGCGGTACCGCTGATATCAAGGTGTGCCCAGGGGATCTCCGCCGGGCTGAAACGACTTAGGAAGTAGGCGGCAGAGGTACTGATCGCCGCATTATTGGTTGGCGTGTTGCACAGGTCGGCAATATGGCTCTCCACCTGTTTGCTGAAGCGTTCATCCAACGGCAACGACCATAAAGGATCGCCACTGTGCAAGCCTGCCTGAGCAAGATCGTGGCGTAGGCTCTCATCTTCGGTCATCAGGCCGCTAAGATCGTAACCCAAGGCTTTGACCACCGCGCCGGTGAGCGTTGCTAGATCGATCACGTATTCTGGCGACTGCTGGTTATTGCTCAACCTGCTGGCGTAAGCGATGCCATCGGCCAGCACCAGCCGCCCCTCGGCATCGGTGTTATTGATTTCCACGGTCAAGCCACTGTAGCTGGTTGCGACATCGCCAGGGCGCATCGCTGCCGGGCCAATCATATTTTCAGCCAGCGCCAGCACGCCAACCAGGCGTACCGGCAGCTTGAGTTCTGCCACTGCCAGCATCAGGCCAAAGACGTTAGCAGCACCACACATGTCATATTTCATGGTGTACATACCATCACCGCCCTTTAACCACAGGCCGCCGGTATCGAAGGTGATACCTTTACCCACATAGGCGCTGAAGGGGCCGTTATCGCTCCCCTGGTAGCGTATTACCACCAAACGCGGAGGATTATCGGCACCTTTACCTACGGCCTGCAGCAGGCCAAGTCCTTGTTCAGCGATCTGCTGTTCATCCAACACTTCGCAGCTCAGGCTGGGATAGGGTGCAATCTGCCGAGCGATCTCATTGGCGAAAAATGCCGGGGTGCAACGATCGCTTGGCATGTCGGCAATGCGTCGTGCTGCTTTCATCCCCATGGCGGTAGCTGCCGCTTGGGACAGGCGCGGTTCGAGAGTGGTTCGCTGCTCCGGTTGGCAATAGAACACCAACTCCTGGATACGAGGTGTGGGCACCGCCTCTGCCTTTTTCAGCCCGAGATCGCTCAGTTGGTAATCCAGGTTGAACAGGAAATGTAGCAGAGGGCTCAGTACCGGCAGGCTGTGGTGATCAAACGCCGTGCAGTCAACGATCAACTGCGTACCGGTGTCGTTACGTAGCAGGGAACGCAGTACGGTGACTATTTTACTGGTTTTTCCATCGAGCCAGAACGTTTTGGGCAACAGCGTGACGCGGCCTGCCGGAGCACAGCCAAAGGCGCAGTCGGCGGTTTGCTGCTGGGCGGTGGCCTGCAATTCCTGTAGCAGAGTAGGATTGCACGGCAATTGCAACGTGCTGCCGGGATAGCTAATCACATGGCTGTTAACTTCCCATGCGGGGATTTCACTCAGTAACCGATAATTAATCAAAATGGATCTCCTCAATCGGGGCACGAATGCGCTCGGCATAGTCGGTTAGCCATTGCTCGCTGGCTGGAGTGTAGTGGGTATGCTCGGCACGGCGTTCTGCCAGGTACACCGTCGGTGGCTGGATAGCGCTGGCGACCACAAACGAGAAGGTTTTAATATTGGTAGAGATGCCAAACTCACCTTGCCGATTCATACAGACTACGGAGAGATCGCCCACCCGGCCAAAGCGGGCTATCAGCCGGTCTTCCAGCTCGAAGACGACAGAATCAGCCGCCTGTTGTGGCGTCATGCCTTGCTGCATGCGGCGGACAATTTCATAGCTGGTGCAGCCTTTCATCAGGTCTTCACCCACGCCCGTGGCGGTTGCGGCACCGATCTGGCTGTCACAGTAAAAACCGGAGCCAATTACCGGTGAATCACCCAGGCGGCCACGGCGTTTCATAAACAAGCCGCTGGTAGAGGTGGCCACGCTCATTGAGCCATGCAGATCGAGGCCGATAATACCGACGGTATCGTGGCCATCGTAGGGGCTGAGGCCTTTATCGATGGTTTCGCGGCAGCGTTTGCGATAGTGCTGGGTTGCTCGCTCGGTGAGCATGATCTTGTTGGCAAACCCTTGGCTAAGGGCCCATTCACGTGCACCAGCCCCCACTAGAACGCTGTTGAAACGCTCGCGGCTCAGTGCCTGAGCAACCTTCACCGGGTTAGCGATATCCACCAGGTTGCCAACGGCACCAAAGGCCAGCGTATCGCCATCCATAAAGGCTGCATCCAGTTCTACCTCACCATTTTCGCTAGGTAGACCACCGTAACCGACAGATTTATAAAACGGAAAGTCCTCTACTTCCACCACCGCGCTGACCACGCTTTGTGCGGCACTTGCCCCGGCTTTAAGCGTTTCACTGGCCAGGGCGACACCTTCCAGTGCCATACGCCAGGTTGCAATCATTCCCCACATATCAAACTCCTGATGTTTCGGCTGCGCGATACTGTTTGTCCAGAATGCGCAGGAAAGGCAGATAAAGCATGGCGCCGATCAGCAGGTTAACGATCTGCATCAGGCTGCCACTCAAATGGCCGGTCACGATAAAGCCACTGATCACTGGTGGCAGCGTCCAGGGGATAAATACCCCGGTAGTGACGGCGACGGCCCCTACCTTCATCGCTACGTATTGCACGGTAACCAACACCACCGGCACCAGGTTGAAGGGGATCAGCATGATGGGGTTCATGATCACCGGCAGGCCAAACAGGATCGGTTCATTAATGTTGAAGATTGAAGCCGCAGCTCCCATGCGGCCCACTTCACGGATGCTATTGCTACGGGCAAAGAACAGAATGGCGATCACCAACGACAGGGTGGCCCCGGCACCGCCCATCCAGATCATATCGAAGAACTGTTCGGTAACGATGTGCGGTGGCGTGACCCCGGCCTGGATAGCGGCGATATTGTCGGTCTGGTTTTCCATCCACAGCGGGCGAATGATGCCGTTAACCATCGAACCGGAGTTGATCCCCACCGACCAGAGGATGGTGATACTCAATACCGTCAGCAGCGCACCGATATAGGAAGTGCCAAAGTGACGTACCGGCGTGGCGACTACGTTATAAATAAACTGATGAATGGTTTGGTAGCTGGTGTGTTCGAACAGAATACGGATCGCCAGCACCAGGATAATCACGAACAGCGCAGGCAGCAAAGCGGCGAAAGATTCCTGTACCGCAGGTGGCACGCCTTCGGGCATTTTGATGATCAGTTTGCGGCGCTTGAGGTAGCAGAACAGTTCGGTCCACAGCAGTGAGCCGATCATCGCCACAAACAGCCCCTTGCTGCCGATCCACTCGGTCGGGATTACGCTGACGTTGCCCAAGGCTTCTACCTTGATAAACGGCGTGAGGATCAGGAAGCACACCAGCGACAGAATACCGCTGGAGACGCGATCCTCGTCATAATGTTCCGCCAGGCGGTAAGCGGTAAGGAAACTGACAAACAGCGACATGGTGGAGAACACCGCGTTGAAAGGGATCTCGATGATATTGCTCCAGCTGGCGCCAAACAGGCCTGCCATAAACTGCTGGTAACCCTGATTGGGGAACGACGAGATCACCAGCAGGATCGAGCCGACGATAATGAACGGCATAAAGGAAACATAGGCACCGCGGATGGCACACAAATGCCGCTGCTGTGCGGCCTTGGCCGCCAGAGGCATCAGCTTGGCTTCAAGAAATCCCAGAACGTTGTTCATGCTAAACCCCGTAGGTATGCTTATTGGAGAAAAACAGGTAAGGGTGGCGACTTATTGGCTGGGATTATCAGTGAATGGATTTTAAAGAAAGGTGAATCAGTTCACAGTGTGAGGTGAATTTATAAAATATCTCACAAGATTAGTTATGATAGGGCATCAATTTTAGTGTGGAGTCCACGATGGAAATCAAGCTGCATGCCAATGCGACCACCACCCCGCGAGTGCGACGCTATATCCAGCAATCGGATAAAAGTGACCGCGTATTGGCGCAGGAGCTGGGCATCTCTGTGGCGACAGTACGCCGTTGGCGGCAGCGCCAGGATGTCGCCGATCGCCATACGGTGCCCAAGACCCTTCGCAAGGCGCTGACGGACGAGCAGAGTGTGCTTATCAACTGGCTGAGACAAAAATTACAGCTGCCGCTGGACGAGCTGCTGGTGGTGGTGAATCAGGGCATGCAACAGCCAATCTCCCGTGCGGGGTTGGATCGCTATCTGCGCGGCGTGGGTCAGCGTAGTGAGGCAGAAAATAGGGTGCTACGAGGTAAAAAGGCGGTGAAGGCTGGTGAACTGCCGGGAACTCTTGCCCTTATTTATCAACGAATTAGCCTATCGGCCGAAGATGGCGGTGAGCAACACCTCTTGTGGGCCGAAGAGAAGGTCAGCGGCTGGCTGAGCGCACGAGCCTTTGCGGGCGCCTCGCCGATGCTGGTGGTCAACTGGCTGAAGGAGCTGTTACCGCACTGCTCAGGTGATATACAATCTATTGAGACTGAGAATAAAAAGCTGTTCGGCAATAGCGAGTCTCAGACCCATCCCTTACAGCTATGGTGTCGGGAGCAGGGGATAAAGCTGCAACAACCCGCGCTACCACAAATGGAGATTGTACTGCGGCTCGAAAGCCAGTTGGCGCAGTTGCTGCCAGCGGCGGAGAACTCGTCGCTGGATGCTGTGCTGCAGGCGCTCTGTGCCAGCTATAACCAACAGTGGCCGCAGAAGAAACTGGGTGACCTGACGCCTACGGCGTTCTGGTTACAACATCGGCCAGCTTAGCGAGGGGTCAGGCTTTCACTCAGAAAGTCGATAAAGCTGCGCAGGCGGTTGCTTACGGCACTGTCGCTGTAATAAACCGCATTGACTGGCACGGCAACCGGCAGCGTCTCCTCAACCAGGATCTGCACTAAATCCCCACGCTTAATATCCTCATCGATCATAAAGTTCGACAGACTGGCGATGCCGTTGCCATGCAGGCAAAGGTGGCGCTGTGTTTCTCCGCTGTTGGTAGTCAGCCCCGGAGTGATCTCCAACTGCCGGCCATCGGCGCAGGCTAATGGCCAGCGGTTTAGGTTGGGCAGATCGTTGAAGCCAATGCAGCAGTGTTGCGCCAACTCCGCCACGCTTTGCGGGGTACCGAACTGCTGCAGATAGGCCGGTGACGTCACAATTTTTCGATAGCTGGTCATCAGTTTGCGCGCCTTCAAACTTGAGTCTGTCAGTTCCCCTACACGGATGGCAATGTCGACCTTGCGTTCAATCAGGTTGATAAAGGTTTCTGAAGAGACCAGAGAGAGCGACATTTCCGGGTAGCGGGCACGAAACTCGCCAACCAATGGGGTCAGTACGTGCAACACGACCGGCGTTGCGGCATCCACACGCAACAGGCCCTGGGGCCGCTGGCGGCTCTCCATCAGCGCATTTTCCGCCGCGGCCATATCGCTCAGGACTTTCTGCACCTGGCGGAAATAGTTTTCTCCCTCCTGCGTCAGGCTTATCTGGCGGGTGGTGCGATTGAGCAGCGTGACCCCCAGCTTACTCTCCAGCTTTTTAACCGTACGGCTGACAACCGAGTTTGCCTGTTCCAAGTGCTCCGCCGCGCGGCTGAAGCTTCCGCATTCCACCACGGTGACAAAGGTGATCAGTTCATCCGAATTTGCCTTCATTGTTGCTCCAACAGCAAAATTTATTTGAAATTTTGAGCATTTTTATCATTTAAGCACAGGCAGATAATCACCGCTATCAACCCGAACGCTATTTTGGAGTTAGCAATGCCTCTCGCTTTACTTGCCTTGACCATCAGTGCCTATGCCATCGGCACCACGGAGTTTGTGATTGTCGGGTTGATCCCGACCATCGCCGAACAGTTGAACGTCACCGTGCCGTCCGCAGGGCTGCTGGTGACCCTTTACGCCATTGGGGTGGCGATCGGTGCGCCGGTATTGACCGCTTTAACCGGCCGCGTGCCGCGCAAGATGTTGCTGGTGGGCCTGATGGTGCTGTTCACTCTTGGCAATCTGCTGGCCTGGCAGTCACCGAGCTATGAATCACTGGTGGTTGCTCGTTTACTGACTGGCCTGGCGCACGGGGTATTTTTCTCCGTAGGTTCGACGATTGCCACCAGCCTGGTGGCCAAAGAGAAGGCAGCAACGGCAATCGCCATCATGTTTGGTGGCTTGACCGTCGCGCTGGTGACCGGCGTGCCGTTAGGCACCTTTATCGGCCAGCACTTCGGCTGGCGTGAGACTTTCCTGGCGGTGTCGCTGATTGGCATGGTGGCGGTTATCGCCAGCTTGATCCTGATCCCGAACAACATCAAGAACCAGGCCAGTGCCAGTATCCGCGATCAGCTGCAAGTGCTGACTCACCCGCGCCTGTTGCTGATTTACGCCGTTACCGCGTTGGGCTACGGTGGCGTATTCACGACCTTTACCTTCCTGGCACCGATGATGCAGGAACTGGCCGGGTTTTCAGCGCCTGCTGTCAGTTGGATTTTGCTGGCCTATGGCATTGCGGTTGCTATCGGCAATATCTGGGGCGGCAAGCTGGCCGACCGTCATGGTGCCGTACAAGCATTGAGCTTTATCTTTGCCGCGTTAGCCGCCTTGCTGTTGGTGTTTCAGTTTACCGCTAGCCACAGCGTCGCCGCGCTGCTGACGGTGGTGGTGATGGGGGTATTTGCCTTTGGCAATGTCCCTGGCTTGCAGGTTTATGTGGTGCAGAAGGCCGAGCAGTACACGCCGAACGCGGTGGACGTTGCTTCTGGCCTGAATATCGCGGCTTTCAACGTAGGGATCGCGCTGGGTTCGGTGGTGGGAGGGCAGACCGTGGCTTCGCTAGGGTTGGCACAAACGCCCTGGATCGGGGCGCTGATTGTGGTGGGAGCGTTGTTACTGATTGGCCTCAGTGGCCGCTTGGATAAACAGTACCAACGCCAGCTCGCCTGAGACTGCAGATATTCCCCCAACAAGCTCAAAACATAGAGGCGCGGCTAAACGGGCGCAGCATTGCGGCGCCCCTACAGTGGAACATGTTCGATCTCCCTCCCATTCAGCCATATGGCCATCTGTCATCAATTTGCTGGCCTTTTCGCATTCAGCGTGAACCTTTACAGACACATACACAGCATTGATTGAAATCGGCCCGCCTTGCCCCTATAACAACTATCTAAAAGCCATGCTGGTAAAGCCGCTCAGGCGTATACTCAACTTAGTCTTGGTAGCCATGTTGCTAGCAACGTGATCTTCATCCGAACGGGAAATAGGCGAATAACGTGCCGAAACGAACTTATGCAATGAGGTATGTTGCGGGCCAGCCAGTTGAACGGATTTTCCCTGGTGCAATCAATCAGCCGCTGCCGCCCGGGGCCGCATTGCCTACGTCTGGTGCGCTGCGGGTGATGGTATGGAATATTTTCAAGCAGCAACGTGCCGATTGGCTTTCGGTGTTGAAAGACTTCGGTAAAGATGCGCAACTGGTGCTATTGCAGGAGGCGCAGACCACGCCGGAATTGGTCAGCTTTGCTACCTCTAACTATCTGGCCGCCGATCAGGTGCCCGCCTTTGTGTTGCCGCAACACCCTTCCGGTGTGATGACGCTGGCGGCGGCACATCCGGTGTATTGCTGCCCGTTGCGCGAGCGGGAGCCACTGTTGCGTTTGGCCAAGTCAGCGTTGATCACCGTTTACCCGTTGTTCAATGGTGAGCTGTTGATGGTGGTGAATATCCACGCGGTGAACTTTAGCCTGGGAGTTGATGTTTACAGCAAACAGCTTGGCCCGATTGGTGAGCAGATCGCCCTCCATCGGGGGCCGGTGATCATGGCGGGGGATTTTAACGCCTGGAGCCGCAAGCGTATCAACGCGCTGTATCAATTTGCCAGCGATATGGCACTGCACGAGGTCAACTTCCCCGACGATCATCGCCGCAAAGCCTTTGGCCGCCCGTTGGACTTTATCTTTTACCGCAACTTAGGCGTCACAGAGGCCTCGGTGCTGGTGACTCAGGCATCAGACCACAATCCGCTGCTGGTGGAGTTCCATCCGCAAATCGATCAACCGGTCTGGTAGCGAATTTTGGCCAATAAAAAAGCATCCCGAGGGATGCTTTTTTTGTGGCGAAAACTTAAGTTTCCGGCGACGATTTGTTGCTGACAAACAGCGTCAGCTTCACACCAGGTTGCAAACTGCTGGCTTTGCCGAGCGTTGAGTTCCAACGCATCACGTCGTTAATTTCGACGCCGTGACGACGTGCAATGCTGGATAGCGAATCACCTTTACGTACTTGATAGGTGATACTGCTGTTATCTCTGGCATTGCTGGCCACTTGCAGGGTTTGCCCAACTTTCAGCGTGCTCTTGCCACGCAAATTGTTCCAACTCTGCAAATCGCTGGTCTTAACGTTCAACCGTTTGGCGATGGTGGATAACGTATCGCCAGAGCGAACCTTATACGCACTTCCGCCTGACAGGCCGCTGTTCTTCGCCAACTGTGTGGTGGGTAATGTCGCAGCTATCTGTCCGTCGGCCAACGAGTCTTTCAACTGTGCGGCATTCTTTTTGGGAACCATGATGTAATGGGGCCCATTAGGTGCCGTAACGCCTTTCTTGTAGCCAGGGTTGTAAGCCTTCATCTTGGTGAGAGAAAGCCCGGACATCTCTGCCGCCTGAGTCAACTGGATCTGCTGCCCGACATCAATACGCGCCAGTGCACGGGTTTCGTCAGTTTTTGGCAACTTGACGCCGTACTTTTTGCTGTGCTTGATGATCTCGCTCAGTGCCAGCATTTTCGGGACATAGATTGACGTTTCACGCGGAAGCGACAATGCCCAGAACTCGGTGGACTTACCCTGACGTTTATTCGCCTTAACCGCCTGCATGACTCGGCCTTCACCACTGTTATAAGCGGCAATGGTCAATAACCAGTCACCGTTAAACATGCGGTTCAAACGCTCCATCATGTTAAGCGCAGCGGTGGTCGAGGCCACAACATCACGGCGCCCGTCATACCACTGATTGTTTTTCAAACCATAATTGCGACCCGTTTGCGGCACGATCTGCCATAGCCCTGCGGCATTGGCACTTGACGTGGCGTGGGGGTCAAAAGCGCTCTCCACTATGGGTAGCAGTACCAGTTCCATCGGCATATTGCGTTTCTTAATCTGCCCGACTATCCAGTACATGTACGGCTCTGCCCGTAGTGTTACATCGTGGAGATAGCTCTTACTTTTTAAATATTTTCTTTTTTGTTCACGGATCCGGTCGTTTTCCGGAACCTCCATCTTCAGCTCGTCGCTAATGAAGTTCCACAGGTTCTGCTGGGCGGCGCTACTGTTACTGTCTAGCCACCGTGCCGAACTCGCTGTGTACTCTCCTGCTTCACTTTCTTGACCTGCCGAAGACAGACTCTGTGCATGCTGCTTTGGTGCCGGTGTATCCTTCCAGGATGACTGGCAACCAACCAACAAGACCGAGGCGAGAAGTATCGCTTTAGCCTTCATGTGTGTGTCAATATAGTTGCTTAAAAGACGAGCAAGGATACTTTGCTTAATCAAAAAACACAACTAAAAGCTTAGAAGGCATCCTTGCGCAGGCGTAATTCGGAAAAAACCGAATGAAGCTGGCTCGGTGATGAGTTAAAGCCTATTTCCTTTTGTAAATCAGTGTCATGGCAGCGTAAAAATAGATTAATTTTACGCTCTAATTGCAGCGTTGTGGGCAGGCTAGGTATGCCTTTTGCCCTTGATTGCTCAATTTGTTGCTGATATGTTTCAATTTGGCGATCTTGCGGCAAAATTGTCCTGGCAAACTTAAGGTTTGAGAGCGTGTACTCATGTGCGCAACAAATTAGGGTTTCGTCGGGAAGTTGCGCGAGCCGTTGAAATGAGTGGTACATTTGCTCCGCAGTCCCTTCAAAAAGCCGTCCGCAGCCCGCAGAAAAAAGCGTATCTCCACAGAAAAGATAAGGTGCACTGTAGAATGCCACGTGACCCAGGGTATGCCCTGGAACCGCGATGGTGGTGTAGCTACGCCCGCCAATTTCCAGGATATCGCCATCCTGAACCAACCGATTTGCTCCCTTATTGGCGGTTTCCTGGGGGCCATACACCAGCAGATCCGGATATTGCGCAACGATTTCCGCTACGCCGCCGACATGGTCGCGGTGGTGATGGGTCAATAATATGGCGTCGGGGGTCAGTTGCCGCAGGGACAACGCCCCCAATACCGGGCCCGCTTCGCCGGGATCGACGATCACGCAGCGCCCTTGCTGGTTAGCCAATAACCAAATGTAATTGTCCTGAAAAGCGGGAATGCTGATAAGATTCATGGAACACCTCTCGTTGGCAACAGCTTGAAAGAGATACTAAACCATGAAACCAGCCCAGACTCTACAAAAGCTCACTAGCCCCTACTCCTGGGCCGGGTTGTCGTGGGGAGAATACTATCGTGAGGCGTTGGAGCTGCGGTTGCAGCCCTGGTGGCCCAAGATGTTTGGTTTCCATCTGTTGAAGATCGGCAATCTCAGTGCCGAGTTGGATAGCGAGAAGTGTGCCATCTCACATCAGGTTAACGTGGGAATGGCCGGGGAGAACCTGCATGTGCAGGCCGATCCTTATCAGTTGCCCTTTGCGGCCAAGTCCGTCGATGCCTGCCTGTTGGCCCATACGCTCTCCTACGCCGATGATCCGCACCGTATGTTGCGTGAGGTCGATCGCGTCATGATCGACGATGGCTGGCTGGTGATCAGCAGTTTCAACCCTTTTAGCCTGCTAGGCCTGGGGAAGCTGATCCCCCGGTTGCGCAAACGCCAGCCTTACGTCAGCCGAATGTTTACCCAGATGCGCATGCTGGACTGGCTAAGCTTGCTCAATTATGAAGTGTTGGATCAGACGTGCTTCCATGTGTTGCCTTGGCAACGTAAGGGAGGTACTTTCTTGAGTACGCATTTACCGGCGTTTGGCTGTATGAGCGTGATTGTGGCCCGCAAGCGAACCTTGCCGCTGACGCCAACGCCGATGAAAGTGGGGGCGAGAAAACACTCTCTCAGCCGCGCAGTGGGCGCGACCAAGAGCTATCGCAAACTGCCTTAAGCCTCTGGCTTGTAGCCAACGTCGTCCTGTGTCGGGTTGCCTGCCGCATCGCGTGCCAGCACGTCACAACGTTCGTTTTCCGGGTGCCCGGCATGGCCTTTGACCCATTCCCAACGGATGGTGTGGCGGGCAATCGCCAGATCCAGGCGCTGCCAGAGATCGACGTTCTTCACCGGTTTTTTATCGGCGGTTTTCCAGCCGCGCTTTTTCCAGTTATGGATCCAACTGGTGATCCCCTGGCGTACGTATTGGCTATCGGTGCTCAGCTCCACTTCGCAGGGGGTGGTCAAGGCTTCGAGCGCCACAATGGCGGCCATCAGTTCCATGCGGTTATTCGTCGTCAGGTAATAGCCCGCGCTGAACAGTTTCTCGTGCTGCTTATAACGCAAAATTGCGCCGTAACCGCCGGGGCCTGGATTACCAAGGCAAGAGCCGTCGGTGAAAATTTCTACCTGTTTAAGCATCTCTGGTAGACTCTTCCTATCAGTTTTATAAAAACCAAGTCTGACATAAACCAGCGCCATGAGCACAGCATTATGATCTCTACACCAACCAGACAGATCGTTCTCGATACCGAAACCACCGGTATGAACAAGCTAGGGGTTCACTACGAAGGTCACCGCATCATTGAGATCGGGGCCGTTGAGGTGATCAACCGCCGCCTGACAGGGCGCCATTTCCACGTTTACGTCAAGCCGGATCGGCTGGTGGATCCGGAAGCCTATGGCGTACACGGTATTAGCGATGAATTCCTGGCGGATAAGCCCACTTTCGATCAGATCGCCGCTGAATTTATCGACTTTATCCGTGGTGGCGAATTAGTCATTCATAACGCAGCGTTCGATATCGGCTTTATGGATCACGAGTTCCGTATGTTGCAGCGAGATATCCCGAAGACGGATACCTTCTGTACCATCACCGACAGCCTGTTGATGGCGCGCCGCCTGTTCCCAGGCAAGCGTAATAACCTTGATGCGCTGTGCAACCGCTATGAGATAGACAACACCAAGCGAACGCTGCACGGCGCTTTGCTCGATGCCGAGATCCTGGCGGAAGTCTATCTGGCGATGACCGGTGGCCAAACCTCGATGGCTTTTCAGATGGAGGGGGACACCCAGCAAACGGATTCAGCCCAGGATATCCAGCGTATCCAGCGCCCGGCTACGGCGATGAAAGTGATCTATGCCAGTGACGCAGAATTACAGGCTCACGAATCACGTCTGGATCTGGTGCAAAAGAAGGGCGGTAGCTGTTTGTGGCGTGGTGGCGCAGCAGCCGAATAACGGCCTCTCAGGAGAGAAATGGCGCTTAAGCACCATAATCAACGCGTGTTCGTTGAAAAACTGTGCAAACGACTCTTTTTATAAGAAAAGACGTTGACGGAATGGCGAGGCAACCGTAATATTCGGCTCGTTCCCCCGCAAGAGGGAACGTTGCGGAGCGGTAGTTCAGTTGGTTAGAATACCTGCCTGTCACGCAGGGGGTCGCGGGTTCGAGCCCCGTCCGTTCCGCCAACATTCAGAAGCCCTGAGTTAGCAATAACTCAGGGCTTCGTCTTTTCTGTTGTGCCATCTCACTGCTTTCTAACTCCCAATCGCTGGCATTAATTTGTGAGGTACATGGAAAAGATCAGTCATAGGTCACATTAAACAGTACCGAACTCTTCACTTTTCCGGCGGTTGCGCGCCCGGTTGCGTAATATTCATAGCTGATATCACATTGGCTACGGTTATCGACAATAACGGCACAGCCAACGCGTGGGGCAGTGCGTAAATCCAGCGGATTGTCATTAATCAGAAGCCTGATTTCGACGTTTTCGGCCTCGCCGTTCAGCGTATTAATCAGGTTGCCGGTATCCGAACTGACCGTCGGCCCATTCTCCAGGGTAATATAGGGCGTGTAACCATTGGTACAATGCACTCCGCCGATATGGATACTGCCCAGCGAACGGCCGTGAGTCATACCCGCTGCGTGTAGACTCGCCGCTGAGACCTGTGGCATCAGCCAATCGTAGTCCTTATGTTCTTGCCCCTCGACGCTGTCGAAGTAACAGGTCGCCAGCTTAATGGAACCCGTAACATTAAGTACGCCAGTGGAGGCGGCCTGAGCACTTTGCCCACTGCCGATCAGCATCAGTAGAGAAAGTAGCCCCAGCGTATTCGTTATTTTCATTCGCCGCTCCCGGTCATTGATAGGTGATCATAAACTCTATTTGGGCATCAGCCCTGCCCGCTCGGATGGGGGCAGAGGTTTGAATATAGGCCGCCTTGACGCCCAGGTTGTAATCACCGCCGCGATCCTCATGGAAGGTAATGTAGTCAGCCAGATTGATATTCTGGTTGAATTTGGCCGTTTGATAGTTGCCGTTTTCCTGCCTTAAACTCAGTTGCACACCGACTCCAGAGGCGGAGTCACCGGCGGTGGTATTGAGTTTTGAGATCCCGCGTTCGGCATCGATGAAGCCATTGCGTGGCGTAAGCTTGAGGCTGATGATATTGGGCCTGAAAACGCCGAAAGAAGTCGTGCCATAGAAAGCCGGGCAGCCAGAGAGCACAATCTCGGTCTCGGCGCTGCCTGCGGTGCTACCGATGCCGTTAAATTCATCGGGGAAGTGTTCCCCGAGAGGCAGATAATAATGGTTGCCAACGTTGCAGGTTGCCGGGATCACGGTCAGATTGCCGATCATCGCGGTGAGTTGATAGATTAAGCTTGTGCCATTACCGTCGAATGAGGTCTGGAATCTGGGGAGATGACTACTGTTAATGGTGCCGCTGCCGACGTTGGCGGCGGTTTTAATAAATTGGATATTAAAGCTGACCGAGGCATCATTCTGGTCGGTAAAGTTGAAAACACCGTCGCTGCTGGTTGAAAAGTAGGCCGTTAGCCTACCAGGGAGGGGTAAACGTGCACCGCTGTTGCCATCGGGAGTACCTTGCCACAGCGCCACCCCGACGCCAGGAATATTGGTATTGAACACGAACGGAAAGGTGGCGTTACTGTAATCGGATTGACCATGGGGCATAGTGGTAAAGGTACTGACCAGATCATAGATCCCTGCGCGACACAACAGCTTGGCTCCGTTGCCATTGGTCTGGATACGTTGGGAATAGATCACACTGCCGATAGGAAGATCCTCTCCCACGGTAACATAGCCACCAATGGTCAGACGGGTATTGAGCGGTTCCTTGATGGCAGATGATTCATCCCAATCACAACCCACACTTGCCGCGAGCGTATTCTGCGCATACAGGCTAGCGCAGAGTATCAGTGATAACGCCATTCTTGAGGCGAATATTCTTTTCATGTTTTTTCTCATTTTGTATGGGCACTTGGTTACTGGCAGACGCCTTGAACCAGTTGTCTGCTTTCTTCAGTGGCGCCTGGCTGCAGCGAATAATGGATGCTGCAATGCTCTGTCTGATCGTTTCCCCATCGCACCTGTAACACTCCTTTCAGGTCAAGATCGCGAGCCACCACCAAGCTGGCCTGGCCGACAACCCCCACGGCGTTGTTCTGGGCATCATAGACGTTGGCAGCAAAGGGCAGTGGACTGCCGTCTGGTCGTTTCGCTCTGATATAGGTCACCTTGCCGCGTTTGGTTTCATAATCGAGCATGACTAATGCACCGGCGCGGGGAGCTGTGGTATTTCGGGTAGACAGCAACTCAACGTCCTGAGAACTGCCTTTGGGATCGATATCGACCTGATTGAGATAATAGGGCCGCAGGTAAGGGACAATGGCGTAGCCAAAACGGTCGATCTTAACGCCGGGAGCATTGGTAACGAGAGCGCCTTTAGCACCAGGTGCACGTACCAAACCTCCTGTTTCTCCAAGCGATTGCCCTAAAGTGATACCACCACGGTGGGCCACCAAGGCACCATCCATGCTTGCTGAAATCTGCCGGTTGCCCTGTCCATAGCTATAATTTGCGCCCAGACGGGCTTGGGATGCGCGGTAGCCAACAGCACCGTTGAAAAAGTTGCTATTGCTTTCAGTATTACGGCTGGTGCTGACGACATAGTTAAACTGATTCTGCTCGCCCGCATTGCCCGACAGGCCAATCAGGCCAGTACTGCCCTTGTTGTTAGTCGTGCCAGTAGCATTGAGCGTTGGTGCGTGGAGGCTAGAGCCTAAGGGTAATGAGAGCGTCAGTGCGTATTGGGTTTCTCGGCGATTCGCCGTTGTCTCTTCTGTGTTTCCTGTGAGTTGCCCGCTTAGCGTGCGGTTTACCGAGAAGGTATAGCTAAGATTGCGCCAGAAGTTGCTATAACCGAGCTGCAGGCTCTGTTGCGAACTGCTCTGGTTCCAGTAAGTGGTATGACTGCCGGTGGCGTACAGGCTTCCCCAGGCTTCTCCCAGCGGCTGGTTGACCGAAAGCGTAAACAGGCTGCGTTGACGGCCATAGGTATCGATATTTTTATTACGCAGGGCCAGATCGCGTAACTGCACAGCATCATTCAAGCTCAGGAAACCGTCGGTTGAGTAACGATAAGCGGCTACTGAGAAGCTGGTTTGTGTCTCTGGATACATCTGGCTGAAGCCGATACGATAGCTTTGTCCTGAACGCGAGTGCTGGCTGGGCAAACGGGTTTTTGCCTGGGTGACATCCAGTGAGAGTGCGCCGAGCGGCGTGTTCATGGCCGCTCCCAATAAGGCCGAGAGGTATCCTTTGCTGGCGGTGGCACCGGTGTAGCCGGTAATGAAATTACTCAGGCCCAACTGGTAGGTCAGGCTGCCAAAGCCTGGCTTGTTTGCCAACCCATCACTATTCACTTTACCCGCAGCCACTTCGTAGCGGCTTATCCCCGGCCGCAACATTTGAGTCACCGAAGCATAGGGAACCGTAAAGGTTCTGACCTGACCGGTAGCTTCTTCTATTTGTACGGTCAGTTCCCCCCCGTAGCTGGTGGGGTAGAGATCGTTAATCTCAAACGGCCCCGGAGATACCGTAGTGGTATAGAGAGTGACGCCGTTCTGAGTAATGACGACTCTGGCATTGGTATTGGCTATGCCGCGTACCACTGGAGCATAGCCACGTAGAGAGTCAGGCAGCATGCGGTCGTCAGAATAAAGTCTGGCCCCACGCACACGTACGCCATCAAATAATTCACCACTGGTGAAGGTATCTCCAAGGACCAATTGGGATTGCAGTACGGGAATATCACGGCCGATATAGGTTGATGTACTCTTGTAATCCCCGCCGCTGCCATTGGAGGACCAATTGATGCTGCCGTTGTTTCGCACGCGCCAAGGGCCGACATTCAGGCCGTTACGCAACCCGAGATAGCCGTAGGTATGGGTATTTTCCCGCTGTTTTGACTGATAAACGTTGGCATTGTAGTTAACCATCAAGGCGGTTAAGCCATCCTCCCACAGCTCGGGATTGACATAACCACGTGGCGATCTATTGAGTAGCAACTGCGGTATCGTCAGCGTCAGCTTTTGCTCGCCGACGTCAAAGCTGGCGCTGGCTCCGGGCAGCAGTTCGCTGAGTGAACCGCAATATCCTTCTTGTACTAACGGAGCCAATTGCACGGCAGGAGTCTGAACCAACAGCTTCTCTGCGCTTAGATTGAGCAACGAAAAGAAACTACCCGGATAGCAGGGAAGGGTTTGCAGGTTGTTGCCCGGCTGGGCTTTAAACTGGATTTTTTCATTGCCGATCCGTTGGCCGTTAAGCTCGATCGTCACGGTGTAGATACCAGGGACAACGACGTTACTGCGGCTGAACTGGGCAGGATCGAATGTTCCGACCTTACCGCCAGGGAAAAAACTAGGATCGAATGTCACTTCTTCCTGCGTGTCTGCTGCATAACAGGAAGTGGCCGAAACCATGGCATACGAAAGCAACCACTTCAGCGTGGTTTTTATTGTCGGTTTACATCTAGTCATAGCATCCTTGATGACTCAGATAAGCCAATACTCCTGAAAAAGGGTGATGTCAGCGGCCTAGCGGGTATATTTTTTCAATAAAAGCCCCGTAGTCATTAATTGCCTTGGTGATTACGCTATTTGCTGGCACCGCAATAACCTTGTTATCGCGTTTTATCTGAAAGGTTTGCTCAGAGAAGGGGGCAATCATGCCGCCATCAGAGCCAACCACCGAGGCGATACCATGGCCAGATACCAGCACAGAGGCATAGCTGATATGGTATGGCGTGGGGTTTTTAGCGAGCAATTTATTCCCTTGTAGTTGCCAGCTCACCTTATCCATGGTTTCTGGTGACAGCCCTGGCAACGCTGAGGGGCGGTAAAATACCTTCAGGCGGTTGCGATAGGCGATGGAGAGGTAATTTTTATCCCCTTTCGACTGTGGCGGTACTTCAAGCACGTTGATCCAATACAGCGTTTCGCGGTCGGTGGCATGATTGACCAAAGGCGTGGCGGTAATACGTAAGGTTTGCGCCTTGGCAGGTTCGACTCGTGAAACCGGTGGCATGATCATAAAGGGGACATCGCTGTCCTCTGGCGCTGAATTCGCATCACCTGTGTCAATCCAAGATTGAACCAACAGCGGAAAACGGCTTTTATTTTCCAGTTTCAGCGTGACTTCTCTGGCATCGCTTGGGTAGATCACGCGAGTACCAGATATGACGATACCCGCATGTAGGGAGGAAGAAAATAATCCGCTTATCAGCAGCGATAGCAGCAGCCAATATTTTTTAATCAAGGACATATCAATCTCGTCAGTATAGACGTGGTAAATATGGCCCTGTCATAACAGGGCCATAATCTATTGCAGTCAGGTTTTATTGATAAACGATGCTGTATTTAACCGTAGAGGCTACTTGGCCTGGGCCCGCTGCGCCACCAACAGCAATATACTGACCGAAGTAGTTATATTCGGCGGTTTGATTGACGATGGTTTTCGGCGCATGGTTGTTATTGCCTGATACCAGGTTGATCGGGCTGTTGGTTTCACCGTTCAGGATTTGTATCTGAACATTTTGCGCCGGATCGACTGCTGAGGTATTTTTCAACCAACCGGTCGCACTATCGATAGCTGGGCTGGTTGGCTCAAAATACACTGAGGCAATCTTACCGTCGGTGCAGTTTAAATCGGCAGGGCCACCCAGTTTGATGGTAAACGGTGCTGGCTTGGCCGTGGCACCGGCAAAGCTTAACTCACTGGCACTGACCGTATCTAAAGGAACGTTCAGATCAACAGCACCATTTGGAGTTTGGTCGTTGATCAGGCAAGTTGCGTCAGTGACTTCGCCGGTGAAATTGATATTACCACCAGGTACGGTGACAGCGGCAGAAGCTGAAACCGAGGCCAAGCCGCCGATAGCCAGTGAGAGTGCCATTACTAATGTGGTTTTTTTCATTGCATATGATCCTTGTTAATTATCCTTAAAATACTCTGAGCTTTACATGGAGTGACATCAGAGCCGTCATTTCACTATGGCAGTGAAAATGCAGTTCCCATTTTGGTGGTGATAAACAATCAAATCATATTATTTTTATATACAAGGGCGTGACGGCGGCGCCACGTAAGGTATACCCCTTCCCGCGCGTAGTTTTAATAAAGTCATCGGCCATGCCGATTTTACTTAGTCGTGCTTTAAGCTCAGAAACCACTTGGGTTAATCTGGTGGTTGAGGACGATAAGTTATAGTTCTCCCAAACCTGTACCAGCAATTCCTGATTGGATACATAGCCAGAGCTTGCATGTGCCAATAGATACGTCAGCAACCGCAACATCGTTTCACGCAGTTTTAGGTAGTTGCTAAATCGTTCATCACCGTTATGGCTGTATTCTATCGTATTGTAGAGCTTGATTACGGAGCCAGACTTGATATCTACCTGGTATTCATCATTGATGATATAGCCAAAAAGCAATAACTCACTCTCACCCGTTTCGATGATTGGCGTTGCTACATATTTAATTTGACTTGTGTCATCCATGATCAACTCCACTGCTGAAACTGCCTGACTCTATTGCTGTTGGAATTGTTATATTCCAAGGCGTTAGCCCCATATACTATGGACTGAGTCATTAATGTCAATTCATAAAAATAAAAATCCCCCTCGAAATAAAAGTATTTAAATCTTAATGTGAGTTTATTTTTTGCTTATTTTGTTTTATTTATTCTGAATTATACTTGTTTTGCGATATTAAATTCCAATGCACTGTATTAGCTAATGCATAAGCATAATATTCTTTTTTTTGTAATTTTATTGGTTTTAGCTTTTATTTTTTCCTCGCGGAAATACCGTCTGGGTGAGGTCAAAGTTTAAGCAGTTCGTGATTATATGTCATTTTCTATTCAGATCATTCCTAATGACTTTTTATTTGATGTGTTGTTTATATCACAGACTAATAGGATAAATCTTGGTGTTGCTCGAAGTAAATAGATATTGAGAATATTTTTTGTTTTATTGATGGTTTTAATATTGGCGGGATACCCTCCCTTTAGGGATGGGTAGCAAGCCGAACAGATGAATTCGGCCTGCTTATGGCAAATCAGAACAGCACTGAGTAGTTCAAACCAAAGGTTCGGCCACGGCCTTTATAGCTGTACAACTCCGGCGCGCCGTAGGTTGGGCTATACAGGATTGGTGCACGCTGGCCCCAAACGGTGGTGTAGTCTTTGTCCAGCAGGTTTTCTACGCTGAAGCTCACCTTACCCACTGGCAGCGCATAGCTGCTGAGGACGTCAATGGTGTTATAGCCGTCGAGCTTGCGGCCTTGGCTGTCGGAAATGTCGAAGGTTTGCTGCGACTGCACGCGCACCGTCCAGTCACCCGGTGCCCAGTTGACGTAGGCGGTGGCTTTCGACGGGCTGGCGGTGTCGACGGTCAACTTCTCCCATTTGCCATCGGTCTTGGTTTCCGATTTGATCAGGTTGAAGGTGGCACCGGTGCTCCATTCGCTGTCGTCGAAGAAGTAGTCCACCGCGCCTTCCATCCCGTAAATCCGACGCTTATCAGCGTTCATGCTGATGGTCATATCGGTTTTGTTGATGGTGATGGTCTTGTCTGACAGGGAATAGTAGGCCGCAACCTGGGTGCGCAGATTGTCGCCGTTGTAGCGCCAGCCCAGCTCGTAGGAGTCAACCTTGATGCCGTCCAGCTTGGAGTCATTGACGTTGACGCTTTTTTGCAGCTGATAGTGGCCATTCACCAGCTTATAGGTGCCTGAGCCGTAATACTTGGCCAGATCCGGGATCTCAAACCCTTGTGAGAAGTTGAACCAGGTCTGCTGGCGTTCTGTCAGATGGGCCAGCAAACCGGCGTTGAACAATGCGTTGTGGTAGTCGGTTTTACCGCCTGGCACCGCATCGGCAGAGGTCGCCAGGCCGTTGGCGATCCCTTGTTGCTGTGCGTAGCCAACGAAATCATCCACCTTGTTCTCGGTGTACTGGTAGCGCACGCCGCCGCTCAGGGTAAACATCGGGTCGATGTCGTAGCTGGCCTGCATAAACGGCGCCAGGTTGGTGGTGGTATAGCTCGGGTAGCGGCCGACGTTGTAGGCATTTTGCAGCGTCATACCGCCAGACTGCTGGGCCAGCGCCAGATTGAAGAACTGCTGGTTGGCATTGAAGCTTTCATGGTCGGCATCGAAGCCGTAGGTCAGCGTCAGGCTATCGATCGGTTTGCTGTTCAGGGTCAGCTTGCCGCCGTAGAAATCGGTTTTCTGTTGCGAAGCGCCGATGCTGGTTACCTTGCCGCCGCTCAGGGTAGGGAACGGATAGAAGGTCAGCGATTCATCACGATAATACACCTGCGCCACCAGATCCTGGCCCCAGAAGTTGGTGTTGGAGTATTGCAGGTTGATCAGATGGCGCTCGGTGCCTGGAATGCGATCCGAATCCAGATTACCGCTGTTGTAGGCTGGCCCGTTGCCGGTCACCGCCGAGAAGTTTTGCCCAAGATATAGGCCGTGCTTACCGTCTGACTCGCTATTGAAATATTGCGTAGTCAGCTGCAACTGCTGGTGATCGTCGATATTGATGGTGCCAGTGCCCATCAGGTCAATACGATCGGAATATTGCAGGCCGGTTTGGGTGTTATCGATCAGCACCTCGTCACCTTTGCCGTCATACCAGCCACCGTAACGCTGATAGGAAACCGACAGGCGCCCGGAGGCCTTATCGGTGCCGCCGCTGACCGCCGCCGAGACGTTTTCATCGTGATCGCTGCTGCTGTTGAAACCGGTTTTACCGCCAAGCTGCAGCTCAACCTGTTTTTCTTCCTGGCCTTTCTTGGTCACGATGTTGACCAGGCCACCGGTGCTGCCGCCGCCGAACAGCGAGGTAGCCCCGGAAATCACCTCAATATGGGCGATGTTGAACGGATCGATCGAATCTAGCTGGCGGCTGTCGCTGCGCGATGAGTTCAAGCGCACGCCGTCGATCATCACCATCATTGAGCGGCCACGCAGGTTCATGCCGTAGTTGGTACGGCCTTGGCTGCTGACGTCCATGCCCGGGATCAGCTGCGACAGCACATCCTTGATCTCTTTACCGCCCTGCACCTGCTGCTCAATTTCCTGGCCTTCGATCACCCAGGTAGTCTGGGCCATTTCCGCTACGCTGCGGTGAGAGCGGCTGGCGGAAACCACCAGTTGGTCATCATTTTTTTGTTCTTCTGCCCAGGCCGTTGGTGCGAGCATTGCTAACAGGCAAGGGTTTAGTACCCAGAGGT
>NZ_JBKJYW010000087.1:0-9425 GCF_046715635.1 Serratia sp. (in: enterobacteria) | reverse complement strand
TGCGGGGTAACTTCCATGGCGATAGTCTCTTTACCGATGTACGGCGTTAGCCACCAACAGGTGGAACCGTTCTGGCAGGCGCTACGCGATAAGCTGCGGCAACTGGGTATGGCAGAGGTTCCCCAAGAGTTGAGTTGGCCGCAGGATTTACCGCAACACTGGCAACGGCCGGATCTGCTACTTAGCCAAACCTGCGGTTATCCATTGGTGACGGTGTTACCCCAGGTACAGCTGGTGGGCACTTACCATTACCGCGTGGAGGGGTGCAGCGGGGCGAACTACAGCAGTTGGCTGGTGGTGCGTGAGGATGAACCGGCTGACCGTCTGGAAGATTTCCGCGATCGCGTGGTGGCGTATAACAGCCAGGATTCACAGTCCGGGTATAACAGCCTGCGGGCCTTGATTGCACCGCTGGCGCAGGAAGGGCATTTTTTCCGTCAGGCTATCGCCTCTGGCAGTCACTATCGCTCACTAGAGATGATCCTGGAGGGGCAGGCGGATATTGCGGCCATCGACTGCATCAGCTTTGCCCTGTTGAAACGGGCACGGCCCCAGGCCGTTGCTGGCCTGAAGATTATTGGCCGTACCGCTGCGGTACCGGGCTTGCCGTTGATCACGGCGGCCGGAACGCCAGACTCACAATTGGCAATCCTGCGCACTGCGGCCAGTTCTATGGTCAACGATACGGCCAGTGAAAGCCTGCTGATCGGCGATTTTAGTCTGGTGCCGCGTGCCGCTTATCAGCGGGTGGCCGAGCTTGAAAGGCTGGCGGCCAACGCTGGCGTCACGGTGTTATAACGCGGGTTATTTCGCTTCGAGAGTTGCCGTTGGGGTGCTATCGGCAGAGGCATCGTTGGCCGTTGTGGTCTCTTCTTGTGGCGTGGTGGAACGGGTGTACATATTCAGCCCGGCCAGGAACACGCCGCCCAGAGAGCCGAAGGCGCATAAGGCGATGACGATGAGAAACGCTTTTTTCCGCATAATAATTATTTCGCAGGTTGTCCAGAATTGCGGGAATTATAGCCCCTTCCCTGGGTGAAACAACACTCGTTTAATTGGGGGTATGCAGGCTGCACCGACCCCCTCGTCTTTTTGGGCAGGATCGGGTTCACAACTGAGGTTCAAAGGTTTTGCGAGACGGATTCAGAACCCATTCGCTCATAATGTGCGCCGATGACAGCCTATGGTAGGTTTTTTATGTTAAGTCCAAGGATGACCGACATGAAAAAAACCTCCTCCACCCCGCATGATGCGGTATTTAAGCAGTTCCTCACCCATCCAGACACGGCCCGTGATTTCCTGGAATTACACGTGCCGCCTGCCTTGCTGCAATATTGCGATCTGAACACGCTAAAGCTGGAATCTGGTAGTTTTATCGAGAGCGACCTGCGTGCCTATTACTCTGACGTACTCTACTCGTTGCGAACCGAGAGAGGGGATGGTTATGTGTACGTTTTGATCGAACATCAAAGCTCGTCCGACAAACATATGGCATTTCGTTTAATACGCTATGCCATTGCGGCAATGCAACGCCACCTTGAGGCAGGGACCAGCTTCCTCTGGTTATTCCTATGCTCTTTTATCACGGTCAGGTGACGCCTTATCCCTATTCAATGAGTTGGTTAGAAGAATTCAGTGAGCCTGAACTAGCCAGGCAGCTCTATGCGGGGCATTTTCCGTTGGTTGACGTTACCGTCATTCCGGACGATGAAATCATGCAGCACCGCCGCATGGCCATTCTTGAGTTGTTACAAAAGCACGTACGCCAGCGCGACCTGGTTGAGCTGTTAGAACAACTGGTCACATTGTTGTTGGCCGGATACACTACTAAAGAGCAACTCATATCATTGGTGAACTATATGCTGTTGGTGGGGAAAGCAACCGAGCCGGAGACGTTGATCCGTGAGTTGGCCAGACGTGCGCCGCGGCATGGGGAGGAATTGATGACTATTGCAGAATATCTCGAGCAAAAAGGTTTCGAGAAAGGTATTGAGCAAGGTATTGAAAAAGGTATTGAGCAAGGAATGGAGAGGGGTGAACGCGGGGCAGCTTTGAAAATAGCGAACTCCATGCTGGCTAATGGCTTCGAGCGTGCAATAGTGATGCAGCTAACTGGCCTTTCGGAAAACGATTTGGCACAAATCCACCACTCACATTGACGGCCGGGCTGGCGACATCGTGACACCCGTTTTTTATTCCCCAGCAGTCAGGCTGAGGGAAGAATGTAAGCTTCCCTCTCCTTGTGTGGCGCAATGCCTTACTTCACGGCTGACTGCACCTTGGCCGGGCGGGCAAACAGGTATTTACCCAGCGTCACCAACACCACCGCCGAAACGATAATCACCAACGCCAGCCACTCGCGCGGGCCCAGGGATTCGCCAGCAAAACCGACGCCGAGCAGCACCGCCACCACCGGATTAACGTAGGCATAGCTGGTCGCTACCGCCGGGCGTACGTTTTTCAACAGGAACATATAGGCGCTGATCGCCAGCATTGAGCCGAAAACAATCAGATAACCGAGCGCCATAAAGCCGCTGAAGGTGGGCATTTTATCCAAATGTTCACCGCTCAGTTGGCTGGCGATGGTCAGCACCACGCCGGCCACCAGCATTTCTGCGGCACCGGCCATCGGCCCGGCGGGGAGCGAAATGCGTGAGCCGAGTACCGAGCCAAAAGCCCAACTGGCGGAAGCTAACAGGATCAACAGCGCGCCGGTCGGGTTACCCACCAGGTTATTGCCGGTGTTGAGCAACACAATGCCCACCAGGCCAAGGGCGATGCCGGTCCACTCAAGTTTGGTATTGCGGATGCCCCAAAACATGCTGAAGCATAGGGTGAACAGCGGCACCGTAGCGACCATCACCGCAGCAATGCCGGAAGGCACATCCTGATGCTCGGCTACCGTAACCAGGCCGTTACCCACGGCCAGCAACAGAATGCCAATAGTGCCCGCGGCGACCCACTGTTTCAGAGTGGGCAGGGCATGACCCCGTAGCAACAGGAAAACGAACAGGATGATACCGGCAATCAGAAAACGAATGCCCGCCATCATCAAAGGGGGCCAGCTTGCCACCCCCACTCGGATAGCGAAGTAGGTTGATCCCCAGACAATATATAACGTAAACAGCGCCCCGATTAACGGCAGGAGATGACGATTTTGTTGGCTCAGCATGGGTTTTTTATTCGGTAGGGTGAAAAATCGTTAGGACACTCAGTAAACCTTAAGGCATAGCCGATAAGCAATGCTTTTCTACCCGTTTAGTGGTGTCGTGGTACCGGGGAATGTTGCAAATCCCTGGCTTAAATCAAGGGATTACGACTGGAAAATCTGGTAGGCGCAGCGGCGGGCACAGGTAAGAATATGTTCGCTGCGCTCCACCTTGGCTTGTAGCACCTCGGTAAATACGTTCAGCTCGGCGCGGCAAAATCCTTGGCAAACCGCCGCGGCGCTGCAGATGGGGCAGTGATTTTCCACCAGCAGAAACTCGCCGTCTTTCTCTTCGCTCCACTCGGCCATATAACCTTCACGGCAACGGATGGCTGCCAGACGAGCAACACGCTCACGTAAATCGGCTGCACCGATCATCGCCTGTTTATAATTAATTCGGGTCTCCTGTTCTCGGCTGTCGATCAGCAGGTCCATCGCTTGCTCACCCAGTTTGTCACGCACCGTGCGCAACAGTTGGGCGGTTAATTCGGCATGGGCATCGGGAAAGTGGGCGTTACCTGCGGCGGTCAACTGCCAGAGCTGTACCGGGCGGCCAACGCCGCGTGTTTCGGCCTTGGCTTCCACCAGACCTTCTTTTGCCAGCTTGACGAATTGCTGACGAGCGGCTTCACCGGTGGTGCCGAGTACTTTTCCCGCTTCTGAGGCTTGCTGCGGACCGTGGGTTTTCAACAGCTTCAGCAAGCGGTCACTGACCGAATGTGCGGTGCATTCGCCATTTTCCAAGTTAATTCTTGACATATTACAGCGCCTCGCCCTTAATTATTCCAAGATATTGCTTGTTAAATTTAGCCTAATAGCCAGATCAACTCAATGCCATTCCTCTGAAAACAGGACGATAACCGTGATAACCGATGAGAACAGCCGTTGGAGCGATCTCTTTTCCGGCAAAAATGCCGCCAGTGCCATCGCACTGTCGCTTGGCGTCGCTTTGCATGCGATCAATATTCTGGTGGCGACCACCATTTTACCTTCGGTGGTGCAGGACATCGGTGGGTTGGATCTCTATGCCTGGAACACCACCCTGTTTGTGGTGGCCTCGATATTAGGCTCGGCGCTGTCGGCACGTTTGCTGAGTGGCTACGGAGCGCGCAGTGCTTATCTGGTGGCGTCGCTGTTCTTCATCGTGGGTGCGATGTTGTGTGCGCTGGCCCCTTCCATGCCGGTGATGTTGATTGGCCGCACGGTGCAGGGGTTTGGCGGCGGCCTGATCTTTGCACTGTCCTACGCGATGATTAACCTGGTGTTTGAACAGAAACTCTGGCCACGCGCCATGGCGTTGATCTCCGCAATGTGGGGGATTGCTACGCTGGTGGGGCCTGCCGTCGGCGGGATTTTTGCCGAATTGAACGCCTGGCGCTGGGCGTTCGGTATTCTGCTGCCGATCATGGTGCTGTACGCCGCCTTTACGTTCCGTATCCTGCCCAAGGGTAAACCGCAGCAGCGGCCAACGCCGTTACCGCTGATGCAGTTGCTGCTGCTGGCTGGCGCGGTATTGGTGGTATCGGCTGGCAGCCTGGCAGATAGCGGTTGGCTAAACGTGGGCGGCATCGTGCTGGCGTTGTTGTTGTTGATTGGGTTAATCCGGCGTGAGGGGCATTCCTATGCCCGCCTGCTGCCACATCAGGCACTGCGTCGTGGTTCGGCTCTGGCTTCGCTGTACGCTACGGTAACTCTGTTGGTGATCGGCATGACCAGCGAGATCTTTGTGCCTTACTTCTTGCAAACTTTGCATGGTCAGTCACCGCTGATTTCCGGCTATATTGCTGCCACGATGGCAGCGGGTTGGACCCTGTCAGAAATTCTCAGCTCCGGTTGGCGCGGCGTGGGGATACGTTTGGCGATTATTAGTGGGCCGATCCTGGTGCTGCTTGGTTTGCTGGGGCTGGCGGTACTGATGCCTATTCCTTCTAATGGCCACTGGCAGGCACTGGGGCCGATCGTACTGGCTTTGACGTTGGTCGGTTTCGGGATCGGTTTTGGTTGGCCGCACCTGCTGACGCGAATTTTGCAGGTAGCCCCTCAGGCCGACAAGGATATCGCCGGGGCATCTATCACCACGGTGCAGCTATTCGCCACGGCGTTTGGCGCGGCACTAGCGGGGATGGTCACCAATCTGGCCGGATTTACCACGCCGGGGGGCATTGAGGGCGCAGCCTCTGCTGCTCATTGGCTGTTCCTGCTGTTCGCCTTGGCCCCGCTGTTGGCGATCTACAGCGCCTGGCGCAGTGCGGCCATTAGCCAGCCAGCCGAGGAGTCTAGCCATTCTCCTAACACATCGATTTCCTGATAGAGAAGCGGTAACCGAGCTGAAATAAATTAGCCGCCTTCCATGTGATTGCCTGTGGGGGGCGGTTTTTTGTTATTTGCTCCGGTCCCTTTAACTGTGTCGCGTTGCCCGGAGCAGAGGGAGGGATGACTTGGCAATTTTGTACAAACGCTCGATCTCGCTGAGTGCTATGTCAAATCACTGAGATAAATACGCAAGCGAATACAATACTCGCCCTCTTTCCTGCGCTATTCTACTCCTTCGTTCGAAGGAGAAAATAATGACTTACCAATCAACACTCACGGAGCCGCCAACGTTGCGCCTGCGCCCGGCCTTGCAGGGGGCGGTGGCGATCCTGCCGCTGTGCCTGGCGGTGCTGCCCTGGGGGATCCTGGCGGGGTCAATGGCGATCCAGAGTGGCCTGACGGCGGCAGAGGGGCTGGGGATGTCGGCGATTGTTTTTGCCGGGGCCTCTCAACTGGTGGCGATGGGGATGATCAAAACCGGTGCCGGTATGCTGGCGATCCTGATCTCCACCTTTTTCGTCACTGCCCAGCACTTCCTCTACGGCCTGCGCCTGCGGGAATGTATTGCTCCGCTACCGCTGAGGTGGCGTGTCGCACTGGCGTTTTTGCTGACCGATGAGCTGTTTGCCCTGACCGGCGATCATGGCCCGGCGCGCTTTAACCGTTGGTATGCACTGGGGGCAGGGCTGGCGTTTTATTTGAGCTGGTTCTTTGCCACCTTGCTCGGCGTAGTGGCGGCCAGCAGCATTGATCTGGATAGCTACGGGCTGGATTTCTCGATCGCCGCGACCTTTATCGCCATCATTGTGCCGTTGGTACGTAATCTGCCGGTGCTGGCCTGCGTGTTGACATCCTTGGTGCTGTCGATTGGTTTGCACCATTATCAGGTGCCCGGCGCTTTGATTATTACCACCGTGGTGGCGATGTTGGTTGGGCTGCTGTGCAGCAGGGAGAAAGAATGATCTGGCTGACCATTATGTTGATGGGTGTGATTGTCTTCTTCAACCGCTACTGTTTCCTGGCACCCAGCCTGCCGGTGCGTTTATCGCAACGGATGAGAACCCTGTTGAGCTTCTCGGTACCTGCGGTACTGACCGCTATCTGCGGGCCAATCATCGCCTTCAACGGGGATGAGTGGCGCGCACTGCCCGAGAACCCTTATCTGTGGGGAGCCGTATTTGCCATTGTTCTGGCCGTTTTCCTGCGCAATACGCTGGCGGTCGTGGTGCTGAGTATGCTGATGTTTATTCTGCTACGTACACTGCTGTAACCCGCGCCTCAAAATATTCCCCCTGAATAATTCAGGGGGGAAGGGCATCACATCGCCATTGTCATCTCAAACTGACGCAACGGATCTTCACGCCAGCCAAGATGCTGGAAGAAGGGAGCGACCTCGTCCGGAACAAATACGTTGGCCGACAGCGCCAGTGGGGCGAACTGTGCTTGCAGCGCTTGCAACAGAAGGCGCGCCTGGCCCTGGCCGCGAAGCGCTGGCGGTACATAAATCATACGCAGATGGCACTGCTGTACGCCCGGCATCACCAAAGCAAAAGCCTGCTGATCCAGAGTGAAGGCGCGTGGGTTGCCGGGCAGCTTGTACAACGACTCCGGGGCGATCAACCATGGTAAGCCAGGTTGACCCTCGGAGGTCATCCGCTGGGCAAGTGCCAACGGGTCGATTTGTTGCAAGGTTGCCGTGGATCCCGGGGTTGCCAAGGGGGCGTGAAATCCCAATAGCGTGCGGGTAATGGCTAAGCCGGCCTGTTGATACAGTGCCAGGGCCGCGTGATTACCGGCGATCACTTCCAGCGAAAGCTGGCGATCGCCCCGCGTATGGGCATCCGCAATAATGCGTTGCATCAACGTCTTGCCTAACCCTCTACCGCGCATTTCCGGGCGGATAGATAAGGCCGCTACACGGCTATGTTGGCCCCGGCGCGCGATCAAGGCCAGCGCCACCGGGTGCTGCTGATGGGTGACGATAATGCTGTGATTCAGGCTGAGGTCTTCGGCGGCAAAGCGGCTGCTAAAGGTTTCGCCGTCGATCACAAAAGGAACAATGTAGTTCTCAAAACAGTGGCTGAGTATTTGCGCCAACTGCATACTGCTGTAGGGCAAGGCGGTGTGAAACTCGAACTGACTATCGATAGGCATGGCGGTTCCAAAGAGGCAGCGATGGGACCTTTATATCTAGCTGCGATCGACCAATCAGGCAAGTATTAAGCTGTTTTTGCCGGATTGGTGAGCAAAAAATGGTGATGAAAAAGCCGGGCGACGTGGCCCGGCGAAGTAACTTGAGAAATAGCCGTAGCTATAAATTGCAGTAGTGGTTATGTGTCACAGCGTAAATCAGAACTGGTAGGTCAGAGCCACGGCAACCACGTCGTCGGTTTTCAGACCTAGCTTATTGTTGTCGTCGAGTTGGTTGATTTTATAATCCACATAGGTGGACATATTTTTATTGAAATAATAGTAAGCACCCACATCAATATATTTCACCAGGTCGGTGTCACCGATGTTTTCAATATCTTTAGCCTTGGACTGGACATAAGCCAGTGACGGCCGCAGGCCGAAGTCGAACTGATATTGTGCAACCACTTCCACGTTCTGGGTTTTATTGGCAAACCCGCTAACGGAGGTAGGGGCATTATTAATGGTCGCGGTACCGGAAATTGGCGTCAGGTTATGGGTTTCGGCATAGGTAGCGGCCAGATATACGCTGTTGGCGTCATATTTCAGGCCGGTTGCCCATATATCGGCTTTATCACCCTTGCCATAGCTGCTCTGTTTCTGGCCGGTAGTCCGGTTCGAAGAGGCATAGGCGGCCGTAACGCTGACGCCATCGATGATTTCGTAGCTGGAAGACAGGCCGAAACCGTCGCCGTTAGCCTTGCTGTTGGCGCGGGCATCGTTTTCGTTCTTGCCCTGATACTGCACGGCAAACTTCAGGCCATCGACCAGGCCGAAGAAGTCGTTGTTACGGTAGGTAGCCACGCCGTTGGCGCGCCCGGTCATAAAGTTGTCGGTTTTGATATAGGTGTCATCGCCGAATTCCGGCAGCATATCCGTCCAGGCAGCAACGTCGTAAATAACACCGTAGTTACGGCCATAGTCGAATGAACCAAAGTTTTTCACTTTCAGGCCAGCAAAACCAAGACGGGTTTTAGTGTCTTTAGTGCCATCCGCTTCGCTGTGGTTAGCGGCGATCTGATATTCCCACTGGCCGTAGCCGGTCAGCATATCGTTAATCTGGGTTGCTCCTTTAAAGCCGATACGCACGTAGGTTTTATCACCATCATTGCTGCTATCGTCTGAGAAATAGTGCAGCGCTTTTACTCGACCATAAAAATCAAGCTTGTTGCCGTCTTTATTGTAGATCTCTGCTGCCTGTGCGGTCTGGGCAATGAAAAGTGCCGCAATAACGGCAAGAAGAGTAGGTTTCATGGTGTTCCCTGCTTTGTAAGATTGAAAGACGCTGATCATCTGTTTTATTACGATGCTACTTTGCTGCCGGAGCTAGCGCAGCGCAGATTTTTTACCGCAGTTGTGTGATGTATTTATGACAGGTCAGGTAAATGGATATCGAATGGTGAAAAATAATCCAGAAGAGGCGTTTTTTTTCAGAGGGGCGGGGTTCTGTTGTGCAAAGATGCGAGGCTATACGCAAAAAATTCGATGTCCGGTTGTGAGAGTAGGGGCTTCCTTGCGGCGCGTTTCGCAATGTTGGCAAGCCAACCGTAAGTCGGGCTGACGCCGCGGGCGGTCTGTGGGACAATGGCGCCATCATTTCGTTTAGATAAGAGTTGAATGGCGCTTTCCCCCGCAGTTAAAGATCAGATCGGCCAGTGGTACAAAGCCCTGCAGCAGCAAATACCGGATTTTATTTCCCGTGCCCCTCAGCGGC
>NZ_JBKJYW010000086.1:0-7927 GCF_046715635.1 Serratia sp. (in: enterobacteria) | reverse complement strand
CCGCTTGTTGTCTAACCCAGCTACGTTAAAATGGTTTCATATTCCGCACCGAAGGAAAGATTATGAAGCTGATGTTCGCCTCGGACCTGCATGGTTCACTCTCCGCCACCGACAAAATCCTCGAACTGTTTGCGCAAAGCCAGGCCGATTGGTTGATATTGTTGGGCGATTTGCTCAACCACGGTCCGCGCAATGCCTTGCCGGATAACTATCAACCTGCGCAGGTAGCCGCACGATTAAATCACGTTAGTGACAAGATCGTGGCCGTTCGCGGTAATTGCGACAGTGAAGTCGATCAGATGCTGCTTTCCTTCCCGATGATGGCACCCTATCAGCAGGTGCTATTGGCCAAAAGACGATTGTTTTTAACCCACGGGCACCTTTATCATCCCACCACATTGCCACCTTTGGCGGGTGGAGACGTGCTGGTGTATGGCCATACGCATTTGCCTCAGGCACAAAGGCAAGGGGAGATCTACTGTTTTAATCCGGGTTCGGTCAGCATCCCGAAAGGGGGTTTTCCGGCCAGCTATGGCATACTGGCGGATGACGTCTTGAGCGTGCTCGAGTTGCACAACGGCAAGGTTGTTGCAGAGGTGGCGTTAACGCACTAATTTTATAGACCCGGTAGCTCGAAAGTGGCAGCCATAGCTGTGGCTTGACAGAGCAGGGGCACATATCAAGAATCATTGAAGCATAACCCGTGCGCGGCATGCATCGCGCCCAAAAAAGAAGGTTTTACAGGATGGCGGAACAGGATCAGGCTGCAGATACCGAGTGGGTTGATATCGTCAACGAGCAAAACGAAGTGATTGCTCAGTCCAGTCGTCAACAGATGCGTGCCCAACGGCTGCGTCATCGTGCGACCTATATTGTGGTGCATGATGGAATGGGGAAAATTTTGGTGCAGCGACGCACTGACACCAAGGATTTTTACCCGGGTTGGATGGATGCCACCGCAGGGGGAGTGGTACAAAGCGGGGAAAACGTGTTGGACTCTGCCCGCCGTGAGGCCGAAGAGGAGCTGGGTATCGCCGGGATCCCGTTTGCCGAACATGGCTTGTTTTACTTTGAAGAGCAACAGTGCCGTATTTGGGGTGCGTTGTTTAGCTGCGTCGCCAATGGCCCGTTTGCTCTGCAGGAAGAAGAAGTGGCTGAAGTGAGCTGGTTGACGCCAGAGGAGATCACTGCCCGCTGCGACGAGTTCACGCCCGACTCACTGAAGGCATTATCGCTGTGGTTGACGCGTAATAACGGCCAAGACTACGGTAAGCCGCTGCAGCGTGAAAGCAGAGCCAGCTCTGGCGAGGAAGACGCCTGATTTAACGTACGGCCTTGCTGCCCACAGAGTAGCAAGGCCGTCTATTCTTCTCCCCAGTTAGATCCTCCCCCCTTGCCAAACAGTTTCCAGTACAGATGTAACCATCAATGACCCCATTCATACTTCTTCTCTCGCCCCAAATTCGCTGATTTTATCTACCTACAATTGGTTAACCGATCTCATCAAAATTTCCATCGTTGGCGTTACAAATGCACTGTGAATAAATATGGTTATTTATCATTGTGTTAACTGTTATTTTTGCTTTGGTTTTGATAATTTTTGTTTTTAAATAAAAAAATCAAAACAACGTTTCTACTTTGGTCACACTTTTGCCATCCGCTGAATGACGTTGGGAAAATTTCAGATATAATAATTTGAAATAGTGTTTCAGTTTGTTGGTTGGTAGATGCCGGAATCATCTGGGAGACCGAAAAATGGACTTAGCCTTCTGTAGCAAGCAACCCGACTGCATAGTGACAACGCGAGCATTGATCGCCGATTACTGGCTGAGATGGGTCAGCGATCGCCTGAAAAAATTTATTGATTTATCACTATGGGGGGGATGCTGAACCTGGGCAGACTGCCCGGCTTTTCATTTCTATCGTTCAATATTAGTTAAATTTTACTTAACTATCGTTCATTTTTTTTCTATTTAAATGGCTATGGGTAACAACCATGAATGAAAACAGAATGCTGGGGTTAGCCTATATATCACCTTATATAATAGGGTTGATCATATTTACGGCGTTCCCCTTTGTGTCATCATTCTTGCTGAGCTTTACAGAATATGACCTGATGAATCCCCCGGTATTTAACGGGGTGGAAAACTATCGTTATATGCTGATGGAGGACCATCTTTTTTGGAAATCGATGGGTGTCACCTTTGCATATGTATTTCTGACCATCCCGTTAAAATTGGCGTTTGCGTTAGGTATCGCTTTTGTCCTTAATTTTAAGCTGCGCGGCATCGGCTTTTTCCGTACGGCGTATTACGTTCCTTCTATCCTGGGCAGCAGCGTGGCTATCGCCGTGCTGTGGCGAGCTCTGTTTGCCATTGACGGGCTGCTCAACAGCTTTATCGGTGTCTTGGGTATGGATCCGATCAACTGGTTAGGTGAACCTTCACTGGCATTAATGTCGGTCACGTTGCTGCGCGTATGGCAGTTCGGCTCCGCGATGGTGATCTTCCTGGCGGCGCTGCAAAACGTGCCACAGTCACAATATGAAGCGGCCATGATTGATGGTGCTTCCAAGTGGCAGATGTTTATGAAGGTCACGGTACCGCTGATCACACCGGTGATTTTCTTCAACTTTATTATGCAGACCACGCAGGCGTTCCAGGAGTTTACGGCCCCGTATGTGATTACCGGGGGCGGGCCAACCCATTACACCTATCTGTTCTCACTGTATATCTACGATACCGCCTTTAAATATTTTGATATGGGTTACGGTGCCGCATTGGCGTGGATCCTGTTCCTGGTTGTGGCCCTGTTCGCCTCAATCGCCTTTAAATCATCGAAGTATTGGGTCTTCTACTCGGCAGACAAGGGTGGCAAAAATGGCTGACATGCAACAGAACCAATTACCCATGTCCAACGCGCAGGAAATGGCTGAGCGTGAAGTTCAGCGCACATTGCGTCGGGAAAAAATCAGCGCCGCTATTCGCTACGTCGTGCTGCTGCTGGTGGGATTGTTGATGCTTTATCCGCTGGTGTGGATGTTCTCGGCATCGTTTAAGCCCAATCAGGAGATCTTCACCACCCTGGGTCTGTGGCCAGAAAATGCGACCTCGGACGGTTTCGTCAACGGTTGGAAAACCGGCACGGAATATACCTTTGGTCACTACATGCTAAACACCTTTAAATTTGTGATCCCCAAGGTGTTATTAACCATCATCTCTTCGACCATTGTGGCCTACGGCTTTGCCCGCTTTGAGATCCCGTGGAAGAAATTCTGGTTTGCCACGCTGATCACCACCATGTTGCTGCCAAGCACGGTGCTATTGATCCCGCAATACATCATGTTCCGTGAAATGGGCATGTTGGACAGTTATCTGCCGCTCTATTTACCGCTGGCATTTGCGACCCAAGGGTTCTTCGTCTTTATGTTGATCCAGTTCCTGCGTGGTGTCCCACGGGATATGGAAGAGGCGGCCCAGATCGATGGTTGTAACTCGTTCCAGGTGCTGTGGTATGTGGTGGTGCCAATCCTGAAACCGGCGATTATCTCCGTTGCTCTGTTCCAGTTTATGTGGTCGATGAATGATTTTATTGGCCCGTTGATTTACGTCTATAGCGTTGATAAGTACCCGATTGCGCTGGCGTTGAAAATGTCTATCGACGTGACAGAAGGTGCACCGTGGAACGAAATCCTGGCTATGGCAAGCATCTCTATTCTGCCGTCTATCATCGTGTTCTTCCTGGCCCAACGCTACTTTGTGCAGGGCGTTACCAGCAGCGGAATTAAAGGTTAATTGAGGATCTATCATGGCTGAAGTCATTTTTAACAATCTGCAGAAAGTGTACAGCAACGGTTATAAGGCAGTGCATGGCATTAACCTGACCATTGCCGATGGCGAGTTTATGGTGATTGTCGGCCCTTCCGGCTGCGCCAAATCGACCACATTACGGATGCTGGCAGGGCTGGAAACCATTAGCGGCGGCGAAGTGCGCATCGGCGATCGCGTAGTGAATAACCTGGCCCCTAAATCCCGTGGTATTGCCATGGTGTTTCAGAACTATGCGCTGTATCCGCATATGACGGTAAAAGATAACCTGGCGTTTGGGCTGAAGCTGAGCAAGCTGCCTAAAGAGCAGATTGAAGAGCAGGTTAACGAAGCCGCCAAGATCCTGGAGTTGGAAGAGCTATTGGATCGTTTGCCGCGGCAACTCTCGGGTGGGCAGGCACAGCGTGTGGCCGTAGGCCGCGCGATTGTGAAAAAGCCAGACGTGTTCCTGTTTGATGAACCGTTGTCTAACCTGGACGCCAAGCTGCGTGCTTCAATGCGTATCCGTATTTCCGATTTGCACAAGCAGCTGAAAAAGAGCGGCAAACCGGCGACCACGGTCTATGTTACCCACGATCAGACCGAAGCCATGACCATGGGCGACCGTATCTGCGTGATGAAGCTGGGCCATATCATGCAGGTGGATACGCCAGACAACTTGTACCACTTTCCGAAAAACATGTTCGTCGCGGGCTTTATCGGTGCGCCAGAAATGAACATCAAGCCGAGCAAGCTGGTAGAGCAGGACGGCAAAATCGGCCTTACCGTCGGTAACTACACCCTGACCCTCAACCAGCATCAGCAGGACAAGGTCGCCAGCTTTGTCGGGCAGGACGTGTTCTTTGGCGTGCGGCCGGAGTTTGTGTCGATTTCAGAGTCGCCGTTTGAGGGTAACCATTCTGAAGGTGAGCTGGTCCGCGTTGAGAATATGGGCCATGAATTCTTTGTTTACCTGAAGGTGAAGGATTTTGAACTGACCTGCCGTATTCCTTCCGATGACGTCAAACCGATCCTTAAAAATGGGCTGCATCGTCCGGTTTACTTCAAATTCGACATGGATAAATGCCACATCTTTGATGCGAAAACGGAAAAGAATATTTCTCTTTGACAGGAGTTGTAAATAATGAAAAAAATAGTCTTACGTACTCTGGTTGCGTCATCTATGGCGATATTTGCCCATCAGGCCTTTGCTGCTGAGCAGGTTGACTTACGTATGTCCTGGTGGGGAGGCAACGGCCGCCATCAGGTCACGTTGAAAGCGATTGAGGAGTTCCAGAAGCAGAACCCGGATATCAAGGTGAAATCGGAATATACCGGCTGGGACGGTCATCTTTCACGCCTGACCACCCAAATCGCCGGAGGCACCGAGCCGGACGTGATGCAAACCAACTGGAACTGGCTGCCGATCTTTTCAAAAACCGGCACCGGGTTCTATGACCTGAACAAGGTGAGTGAGTATCTGGATCTGACCCAGTTTGATCCCAAAGAGCTGCAAACTACCACGATTGACGGCAAGCTGAACGGTATTCCGATTTCAGTGACCGCGCGTATTTTCTATTTTAACGATGTCACTTGGAAAGACGCTGGTGTGCAATATCCCAATAACTGGGATGAATTGCTGGCCGCCGGTAAAACCTTCAAAGAAAAGCTGGGCGATAAATATTATCCGGTGGTGTTTGAGCACCAGGACACCTTCGCACTATTACGTTCCTACATGATCCAAAAATATAACGTCGATATTATCGATGAAGCGCAGAAAAAGTTTGCCTATAGCGAAGCACAATGGGTCGATTTCTTCCAGATGTATAAAAACATGGTAGACAGCCACGTCATGCCATCATCGAAATACTACGCCTCGTTCGGCAAAAACAACATGTATGAGATGAAGCCATGGATTGCGGGGGAATGGGGTGGGACCTATATGTGGAACTCCACTATCAACAAATACTCTGACAACCTGAAAGCACCGGCCAAGCTGGTATTGGGCCCATACCCGATGCTGCCGGGTGCCAAGGATGCCGGGTTATTCTTCAAGCCGTCGCAGATGTTCTCGATTGGTAAAAGCAGCAAACACCCACGCGAAGCGGCCATGCTGATTAACTTCCTGTTAAACAGCAAGGAAGGGGTTGAGGCGCTGAAGCTGGAGCGGGGTGTTCCGTTAAGTAAAGCGGCCGTTAGCCAATTGACAGAAAGTGGTGTGATCCAGGATAGCGATCCGGCGGTTTCCGGGTTGAAGCTGGCGTTGTCCTTGCCGCATGCCATCAGCGCTTCACCGTATTTTGACGATCCGCAGATCGTGGTGCTGTTCCAGGATGCCATTCAGAACATCGATTATGGTAAAAAAACGGTGCAGGAAGTGGCAACTGATTTCCAGCGCCAGGGCGACCGTATTCTGAAACGCGCAATGAGATAAGGCTTATTTAAATAGCTGTTGGTCATAGTGACACAGCTGGGAATTATGCAGAACGCCGACACGCCGTGAACCCGTCCCTGGGGGATCGAATCGCGCATCCATGCGCTCAACGGTCGGCTAACCTGCATAATTTCCCACCCGCCGGAGAATTAGGCGTAGCGGTATTACGTATCGCTATTTAGGGTGGATGAAATCTGTATTTATCATGAAGTATAAAACTCAATTTAAATTGTAGTGACGCTTTAACGTTCTGAGTTATAAGTATTTCAAATAACACTATAACCCCCTTAATTAGAGTGGGGATGTCTTTTCTATTATTGATGATAAGGGTAGTAATAATGAAATTTAAATTATTGACTCTGGTGTTAGCCTCGGTAGCAAACTTTAGTGCAATGGCCATGTCGCTCGACCTGCGTCATGAATGGCAGGATACAGCCAAAGGCGACCATAAAAATCGTATGCTGGTCTCGCATCGTTTCGATAACGGCCTGGGATTCTCTCTTGAAGGCAAATGGCGTCAGGACTCTTCAGACTCAACGCCTGATAAACCTTTCCACGAGCAGGTCAGTAACGGGACGGAGGCCGTGGTCAGCTATCAGCATAAATTTGATGCGATCACCCTGCAACCCGGGTTCTCGCTAGAGTCCAACAGTAATAATAACGGTTATCGTCCTTATCTGCGTGCGCAGTATAACTTTACCAAAGACATTTATGTGGCAGGCCGATATCGCTACGAATATAAGCGCACCACCTCAAAAGGTTCAGAGGGCGATGAGAAAACCAACCGTGGCGATTTTTGGTTAGGTTATAATTTCTACAAGGACTGGTCAGCCGAATATAACTACGTGTATAAGAGCAGCAACAAGGTTATTTTTGACGATGGCAAAACCGATTACGAGCATAACGTCAAGCTGGCTTACAAATGGGATAAAAACTGGAAGCCTTATGTTGAAGTCGGGAACGTGAAGCAAGATAGCCAAAATGATAACCGTCAGACACGCTACCGTGTCGGGGTCTCTTATAGCTGGTAAGGAATGGTGAGACTACCGGGAATGCCGTACTATCAGCGGATTCCCGGTATCATCCCGATTAACAACTGCTGCGACGACACAACGTAGACGGAATCGACCCTGCTGGCAGCCAGGGCTGATCGTTCAAGTGCGCCACTAATGCCTTACCTGCCCGGGGTACACACCATCCGTAAGCAGTCGTCACGCATTTATCCTTCACTATCGGCAAGGCTAATCTGTTGCGTGGCATCAACGCGGCGGTGATTGACAGGTTTACGCTCAAGCCTATCGATCGTGAAATCATCATAACCTTTGCGGCTAAAACCGGCAGGATCGTCACCTGCGAGAACCACAGCATTCATAACGGACTTGGCTCGGCGGCGGCAAATGAGCTGTTGAGCCCTCACCCCAACCCTCTCCTACAGGGAGAGGGAGCTGATAGCCCGTGCTCTGTTGGAGGTAAATAGGTAATGCCTCATCATTCTCCCTGTACAGACTGGGGAAGGGTAAACAGGTGTTCAAGGACATGGTGAACACTTTTTAACATTCTTTACCCATGACGATCCGCCTATTTCTCAGGTCGAACGCCCCCTTATCCAAGGTGCGTCACTGCATTTTCAGACCCACTCGATCGGTCCCCTCTCCCTGTGGGTGTACAGACCGGGGACATGGTAGAC
>NZ_JBKJYW010000085.1:0-2601 GCF_046715635.1 Serratia sp. (in: enterobacteria) | reverse complement strand
ACATATTTGTATGCAACTCTTCATGAGCCTGGTCGGTATGGTGGTCTTGATCGCCATTGCGGTGCTGCTTTCCAGCAACCGGCGCGCTATTAAACTGCGTACCGTACTCGGCGCGTTTATCATCCAGGTTGGCATTGGTGCGTTGGTGCTCTATGTCCCGGTCGGGCGCCGTATTCTTGGTGGCATGTCGGAAGGGGTGGCAAACGTTATCGCTTACGGTAATGAGGGCATCTCTTTTATCTTCGGTGGCCTGGTTTCCGACAAAATGTTTGAAGTGTTCGGCGGCGGCGGTTTTGTATTCGCCCTGCGCGTGTTACCGGTAATTGTGTTCTTCTCCTCGCTGATTGCGGTGCTCTATTACCTGGGCATTATGCAGGTGGTGATCAAGATCCTCGGCGGTGGTTTGCAGAAACTGTTAGGTACCTCGCGTACCGAATCGCTGTCAGCCACGGCCAATATTTTTGTGGGGCAGACCGAAGCACCGCTGGTTGTGCGCCCATATATCGCCACCATGACCCAGTCGGAGCTGTTTGCCGTGATGTGCGGCGGCCTGGCTTCGGTCGCTGGTTCCGTGTTGGCGGGCTATGCCCAGATGGGCGTACCGTTGGAATATCTGATCGCCGCTTCCTTTATGGCCGCGCCGGGTGGGTTGCTGTTTGCCAAACTGATGGTGCCGGAAACCGAAAATACCCAAGACCGAGCCGATGCGATGAAGCTGATCGCCGAAGACGACCGCCCGGCCAACGTCATCGACGCCGCCGCCTCGGGCGCGGCATCCGGTATGCAGTTGGCGCTGAACGTAGGGGCGATGCTGTTGGCGTTTATCGCTTTGATCGCGCTGCTTAACGGTATTCTTGGCGGTATTGGTGGTTGGTTCGATTTCCCACAGCTGTCACTGGAACTGATCCTGGGCTGGGTGTTCTCGCCAATCGCCTTCCTGATTGGTGTGCCTTGGAGTGAGGCGATGGTGGCCGGTTCGTTTATTGGCCAGAAGGTGATCGTTAACGAATTCGTGGCCTACATGAACTTTGGTGCTTATCTGCGTCCAGATGATGTGGTGGCCGCCGAGGGGCTACAGGTGTTGTCACAGCATACCAAGGCGATCATCTCCTTTGCGCTGTGTGGATTTGCCAACCTGTCTTCCGTGGCGATCCTGTTGGGGGGGTTGGGCAGCATGGCACCAGGCCGTCGTCACGACATTGCCCGTTTCGGGTTGAAAGCGGTGGCCGCTGGGACCTTATCCAACCTGATGAGTGCCACCATCGCCGGATTCTTCCTGGCGTTGTAAGCTATACTTGGTATCAACAACCAGGCCCCAGAAGGGGCTTGGTTGCCTGCATAACGGGCATTCGCCTGATGACCGCCGTCTCTTTAGTGAATTTGTGAACAATATCGCGTTATTTTGTGATGATCTTCACATATAATTCAGTCCTGTTACAGTGCTATCGTGTGTAGTGTGAATCAGAACACAAATATGCCAGAGTGATCGTGTTCAAATAGCGATTGCTGGCTATTCGAAATCGAAGGGCTATGTGCGGTGAGAAGGATCTCAGTTGCTGGCGTGGGAAGACTATCCCGCGCGCTATCTTCAAGGAACCAAGTCCGCTCGCCAACATCAGAGTGCTCAGTTGGAGAGTTTTATGACCGAATTAACCGCAGCAGCGCAACGCGCGCTGAACCTGATGGATTTAACCACGCTGAACGAAGATGACACCGACGAGAAAGTGATCGCGTTGTGTCGTCAGGCGAACAGCCCGGCAGGCCATACTGCCGCCATCTGCATCTATCCGCGTTTTATCCCAATTGCCCGCAAAACGCTGCGTGAGCAGGGGACGCCAGATATCCGTATCGCCACCGTCACCAACTTCCCGCATGGTAATGATGATATCGACATCGCCGTGGCGGAAACCCGTGCGGCCATCGCCTACGGTGCCGATGAAGTTGACGTGGTATTCCCTTACCGTGCCCTGATGGCCGGTAATGAAAGCGTGGGCTTTGAACTGGTCAAACAGTGCAAGCAGGCCTGCGCCGCTGCCAACGTGCTGCTGAAAGTGATCATCGAAACCGGTGAGCTGAAGCAGGCGGAACTGATCCGTAAAGCCTCCGAGATCTCCATTAAGGCCGGGGCTGATTTTATCAAAACCTCTACCGGTAAAGTGCCAGTCAACGCCACGCTGGAAAGCGCTGAGCTGATGATGACCGTGATCCGTGATATGGGCGTAGGCAAAACCGTTGGCTTCAAGCCAGCCGGTGGCGTGCGTACCGCAGAAGATGCTCAACAGTATCTGCAACTTGCCGGGCGTCTGCTGGGAGACGACTGGGCCGATGCGCGCCACTTCCGCTTTGGTGCGTCGAGCCTGTTAGCCAGCCTGCTGACCACGCTGGGGCATAGCACCCAAGCCGCTGGTAACGGTTACTGATTTTCTCTCACGTCTTGTTACGTTGGGGCTGCCAAGCGGCCCCGTTAACGCAGCGCGCAGGCGTATCGAATGACTCTATTTAGCTAAAACAGGGGGCTACTTTGTTCTTGGCACAAGAAATAATCCGTAAAAAACGTGACGGGCAACCGTTGAGCGAAGCCGAGATCCGCTTCTTCATTAA
>NZ_JBKJYW010000084.1:0-10971 GCF_046715635.1 Serratia sp. (in: enterobacteria) | reverse complement strand
CGTGGCACCAGGATGTCAGCCGTACCCGGCTTGATGACATCTTCAGCAGTCACACGACCCAGAACGCGTTCACGCAGTGGCTCTTTAACGTCACCACCTTCGATAACCGGAGTCATCATGATGCCGTTGTGAGTGCCACAGTCGTCTTCGGTCACTACCAGGTCCTGCGCCACGTCAACCAGACGACGGGTCAGATAACCGGAGTTTGCCGTTTTCAGTGCGGTATCCGCCAAGCCTTTACGAGCACCGTGCGTGGAGATGAAGTACTGGAGTACGTTCAGACCTTCACGGAAGTTCGCAGTGATTGGCGTTTCGATGATGGAGCCATCTGGCTTGGCCATCAGGCCACGCATACCCGCCAACTGACGGATCTGAGCGGCAGAACCACGAGCACCGGAGTCGGCCATCATAAAGATGCTGTTGAAGGAAACTTGTTGTTCCACCACGCCGTCACGGTTAACCACGTCTTCAACCGACAGGTTTTCCATCATCGCTTTAGCAACACGTTCGTTCGCCGCAGCCCAGATATCGATCACTTTGTTGTAGCGTTCGCCCGCGGTAACCAGACCAGATTGGAACTGCTCCTGGATCTCGGCAACTTCGGTTTCCGCTTCTTCGATGATCTCTGCTTTCTTGGCTGGGATAACCATGTCATCGATACCTACGGATGCGCCTGAACGGGCAGCGTAAGCAAAACCGGTGTACATGATCTGGTCAGCGAAGATTACGGTCGGCTTCAGGCCCAGGATGCGGTAACAGGTGTTCAGCATCTTGGAGATCGCTTTCTTGCCCAGAGGCTGGTTAACGATCGAGTAAGGCAGACCTTGCGGTACGATCATCCACAGGATGGCGCGACCGATGGTGGTATCAATAATCGAAGTCTGGTGAACAGATTCACCTTCGGTATTCTTGATCTCTTCTGTAATACGCACTTTTACGCGTGCATGCAGAGAGGCCAGACCGGCGCGGTAAACGCGTTCAGCTTCTTTAGGACCCGTCAGAACCATGCCTTCGCCTTTGGCGTTAACACAGTCACGAGTCATATAGTACAGACCCAATACAACGTCCTGGGAAGGAACGATGATTGGCTCGCCGTTCGCTGGTGACAGGATGTTGTTGGTAGACATCATCAACGCACGCGCTTCCAGCTGGGCTTCCAGCGTCAACGGTACGTGAACAGCCATCTGGTCACCATCGAAGTCGGCGTTGTATGCCGCACAAACCAGCGGGTGCAGCTGGATCGCTTTACCTTCGATCAGAACCGGTTCAAACGCCTGGATACCCAAACGGTGCAGGGTTGGTGCACGGTTCAGCAGTACCGGGTGTTCGCGGATCACTTCGTCCAAGATATCCCAAACGACAGCTTCTTCGCGCTCAACCATTTTCTTGGCGGCTTTGATCGTGGTGGCCAGGCCACGCAGTTCCAGCTTGCCGTAGATGAACGGTTTGAACAGCTCCAGTGCCATTTTCTTCGGCAGACCGCACTGATGCAGACGCAGGTATGGACCTACGGTGATGACAGAACGACCAGAGTAGTCAACACGTTTACCCAACAGGTTCTGACGGAAACGACCCTGCTTACCTTTGATCATGTCGGCCAAAGATTTCAGAGGACGTTTGTTGGAACCGGTGATGGCACGACCGCGACGGCCGTTATCCAACAGGGCATCTACCGCTTCTTGCAACATACGCTTTTCGTTGCGCACGATGATGTCAGGCGCAGCCAGATCCAGCAGGCGTTTCAGACGGTTGTTACGGTTGATCACGCGGCGGTACAGATCGTTCAGATCTGAAGTCGCGAAACGGCCACCATCCAATGGAACCAATGGGCGCAGATCTGGCGGCAGTACCGGCAGCACGGTCAGGATCATCCACTCTGGCTTGTTACCAGATTGCACGAACGCTTCCAGCAGCTTGATACGCTTGGTCAGCTTCTTACGCTTGGTTTCGGAGTTGGTTTCGTTCAGCTCTTCACGCAGCTGCTCACACTCGGCTTCCAGATCCATGTTTTTCAACAGGGCCTGAATAGCTTCCGCACCCATCTTGGCGTCGAATTCGTCACCAAACTCTTCCAGCGCATCCAGATACTGCTCTTCAGTCAGGATCTGACGACGCTCGAGGTTGGTCATACCGCCTTCGACTACTACGTAGGATTCGAAGTACAGTACACGTTCGATGTCACGCAGCGGCATATCCAGCAGCAAACCGATGCGCGAAGGCAGCGATTTCAGGAACCAGATGTGCGCAGTTGGGGAAGCCAGTTCGATGTGGCCCATACGCTCACGGCGCACTTTGGTCTGGGTCACTTCAACGCCGCACTTCTCACAGATCACGCCGCGGTGTTTCAAGCGCTTGTACTTACCGCACAGGCACTCGTAATCTTTTACCGGCCCAAAGATACGGGCGCAGAAAAGGCCGTCACGCTCAGGTTTGAACGTACGGTAGTTAATGGTTTCCGGCTTTTTAACTTCACCGAACGACCATGAACGGATCATGTCTGGCGATGCCAGAGCAATCTTGATCGCATCAAACTCTTCGGTCTTAGTTTGCGCTTTCAGAAACTTCAATAAGTCTTTCACGGATTGGCTCCTGTCGGAGTTAAACCTGTTGGGCGCACGCTGACAAATCGTGCGCCCGTGTGACCTGAACAACCACCCTCTGGCTCCCTAAGGTCGGGAGCCAGAGCTGGAATGGCGATTAATCGCCTTCCAGTTCGATGTTGATACCCAGCGAGCGGATTTCTTTCAACAGTACGTTGAAGGACTCCGGCATGCCTGGTTCCATACGGTGATCGCCATCCACGATGTTTTTGTACATCTTGGTACGGCCGTTGACGTCATCCGACTTAACGGTAAGCATTTCCTGCAAGGTGTAAGCTGCGCCGTATGCTTCCAGCGCCCACACTTCCATCTCACCGAAGCGCTGACCACCGAATTGCGCCTTACCACCCAGCGGCTGCTGAGTAACCAAGCTGTAAGAACCGGTAGAACGCGCGTGCATCTTATCGTCAACCAAGTGGTTCAGTTTCAGCATGTACATATAGCCGACGGTTACCTGGCGCTCAAACTGCTCGCCGGTACGGCCATCAAACAGCGTAATCTGACCTGAGGTCGGGATACCGCCCATTTCCAGCAGTTGCTTGATTTCTGACTCTTTCGCACCATCGAAGACTGGCGTTGCAATCGGCATACCCTTTTTCAGGTTCTCTGCCAGACGCAAGACTTCGTCGTCGGTGAAGGTGTTCAGGTCAACTTTCTGGCAAACGCCGTCACCCAGATCGTAAGCCTTCTGGATGAATTCACGCAGCTTGGCCACTTCCTGGTGCTGCTTGAGCATTTGGTTGATCTTCTCACCAATGCCTTTCGCCGCCATACCCAGGTGAGTTTCCAGGATCTGACCGATGTTCATACGCGATGGAACGCCCAGCGGGTTCAGAACGATGTCAACCGGCGTACCGTTTTCATCGTAAGGCATATCTTCGATCGGGTTGATCTTGGAGATAACACCCTTGTTACCGTGGCGGCCTGCCATCTTGTCACCCGGTTGGATCTGACGCTTAACGGCCAGATACACCTTGACGATTTTCAGCACGCCTGGTGCCAGATCGTCGCCTTGGGTGATCTTACGACGCTTGGCATCCAGCTTCTTCTCGAAGTCGGATTTCAGTTCGTCGTACTGCTCTGCCAGCTGTTCCAGCTGGTTTTGCTTGTCTTCGTCGGTCAGGCCCAGTTCCAACCAGCGATCGCGTGGCAGTTTGCTCAGCTTCTCGGCTTCGATACCACCAGAAACCAGTACCGCGTGGATACGAGCGAACAGGCCAGCTTCCAGGATCTGCAGCTCTTCAGTCAGGTCTTTCTTCGCCTGCTTCAGCTGCATCTCTTCGATTTCCAACGCACGCTTGTCTTTGTCCACGCCATCGCGGGTAAAGACCTGCACGTCGATAACCGTACCGGAAACGCCGTTTGGTACGCGCAGAGAAGAGTCTTTAACGTCAGACGCTTTCTCACCGAAGATCGCACGCAGCAGCTTCTCTTCTGGCGTCAGCTGGGTTTCACCTTTCGGCGTTACCTTACCCACCAGAATGTCGCCACCGGTCACTTCTGCACCGATATACACGATACCGGATTCATCCAGCTTGGAGAGCGCTGCTTCACCCACGTTAGGGATGTCGGCGGTGATCTCTTCCGGCCCCAGTTTGGTGTCACGAGACACGCAAGCCAGTTCCTGAATATGGATGGTGGTGAAGCGATCTTCCTGTACTACACGCTCGGAGACCAAGATGGAGTCTTCGAAGTTGTAGCCGTTCCAAGGCATAAACGCGACGCGCATGTTCTGACCCAATGCCAGTTCACCCAGGTCTGTAGACGGGCCATCTGCCAGCACGTCGCCGCGCTCGATTGGCTCACCCAGATTCACACAAGGCATCTGGTTGATACAGGTGTTCTGGTTAGAACGGGTGTACTTGGTCAGGTTATAAATATCGATACCTGCTTCGCCCGGGTACATCTCGTCTTCGTTAACTTTGATAACGATACGGGAAGCATCCACGTACTGGATCACACCACCACGTTTGGCTACGGCTGTAACACCGGAGTCAACCGCTACGGCACGTTCCATACCGGTACCTACCAGCGGCTTGTCAGCACACAGGGTTGGCACCGCTTGACGTTGCATGTTCGCACCCATCAATGCACGGTTGGCGTCATCGTGTTCCAGGAATGGGATCAATGAAGCACCAACAGAAACAACCTGCTGGGTTGATACGTCCATATAGTCAACCTGGTCGCGGCTAAACAGGCTTGATTCGCCTTTGCTACGACAGGTAACCAGGTCTTCTTCAAAGCGGCCTTCTTCGTCCAGGTTGGAGTTCGCCTGAGCGATAACGAAGTTGCCTTCTTCAATAGCAGACAGATAGTTGATTTCATCCGTCACCACGCCGTCACGCACGCGGCGGTACGGGGTTTCCAGGAAGCCATACTCGTTGGTCTGTGCGTACACGGACAAGGAGTTGATCAGACCGATGTTTGGACCTTCCGGCGTTTCGATTGGGCACACACGACCGTAGTGAGTCGGGTGTACGTCTCGAACTTCAAAGCCGGCACGTTCACGGGTCAGACCGCCTGGACCCAATGCAGAGATACGACGCTTGTGCGTGATCTCGGACAACGGGTTGTTCTGGTCCATAAACTGGGACAGTTGGCTTGAACCGAAGAACTCTTTCACCGCCGCCGAAATTGGCTTGGCGTTGATCATGTCCTGAGGCATCAGGGTATCCAGATCGCCCAGGGACAGACGTTCTTTCACCGCACGCTCAACACGTACCAGACCGACACGGAACTGGTTCTCGGCCATTTCGCCAACGGAACGGATACGACGGTTGCCCAAGTGGTCGATATCGTCCACTTCGCCTTTACCGTTACGGATATCGATGAGCTTCTTCATCACTTCGATGATGTCGTCTTTGCTCAGGATGCCCGAACCTTCGATCTCGTCACGCAGCAGAGAACGGTTGAACTTCATCCGGCCAACCGCAGACAGATCGTAGCGGTCTTCAGAGAAGAACAGGTTCTCGAACAGGCTTTCCGCCGCTTCACGCGTTGGTGGCTCACCAGGGCGCATCATGCGGTAGATTTCTACCAGAGCGCTCAGACGATCGCTGGTTGGGTCGACACGTACGGTTTCAGAGATGTACGCACCGTGATCCAGATCGTTGGTGAACAGCGTTTCGATACGCTTGTGGCCTGACTGGCTCAGCTTGGCCAACAGATCCAGTGACAGCTCCATGTTGGCTGCACAGATCAGTTCGCCGGTATTGGTATCGATATAGTCCTTCGCGACCACTTTGCCCGCGATGTACTCAACCGGTACTTCAATACTGCGAATTTCGTCTTTTTCGAGCTGACGGATATGACGAGCGGTGATACGGCGTGCTTTCTCAACGTAGATCTTACCGTTGGCTTCGATATCGAAGGACGCAGTTTCACCACGCAGACGCTCTGGAACCAGCTCCATCTGCAGCTTGTTATCACGGATCTCGAAAACAATTTTTTCAAAGAACAGGTCAAGGATCTGCTCAGTGGTGTAGCTCAGCGCGCGCAGAATAATGGTCGCAGGCAGTTTGCGGCGACGGTCGATACGCACGAACAGGTTGTCTTTCGGGTCAAACTCGAAATCCAGCCATGAGCCACGGTAAGGGATGATACGTGCGTTATACAGCACTTTGCCCGAGGAGTGGGTTTTGCCCTTATCGCTGTCGAAGAACACACCAGGACTACGATGCAGCTGGGATACGATAACCCTCTCAGTACCGTTAATTACAAAGGTACCGTTTTCGGTCATGAGCGGAATTTCGCCCATATAGACTTCTTGTTCCTTGATGTCTTTGACCGTACCTTCTGGTGCTTCACGTTCGTAGATAACCAGGCGCAGTTTTACGCGCAGCGGTGCAGAGTACGTCACACCACGGATCTGGCACTCTTTAACGTCAAACACCGGCTCACCAAGACGGTAGCTAACGTATTGCAGCTCCGAATTGCCACTGTAGCTCTGGATAGGGAAAACAGAACGGAATGCGGCTTCTAAGCCGTACTGCCCTTCTGGATCTTGCTCGATAAATTTCTGGAACGAGTCAAGCTGGATAGAAAGGAGATAAGGTATGTCCAAAACTTGTGGACGCTTACCAAAATCCTTACGAATACGTTTCTTCTCGGTATAGGAGTAAACCATAGGGTTCCTCAGCTCGCTGGAAAGTCGAACCTATCTGTCCGTCCGGATAGGGGACGGTTCATGCAACACCGTTTTGTTGACCGGAAAGCGAAACACTTTCCGCAATACTCGTTTCTATCACGCTTAAATCATTTCATTGCCGTGGCGGCAGATTCGGCTGCGGCGCAGAGGGCAGTATATTAAGTCGTCGATAGAAAGAAATATTGGGGTTAGCCAGTAGTCAAACAGTGTGAAACTCTACTGACGCCCTACAGCGCAAAAAGGCTGGTGACCAAAAAGTCACCAGCCATCAGTCTGTTAGTTAAAACAGACTGCACTCCAAAAGCAGTGGCTTATTTAACTTCAACTTCAGCGCCAGCTTCTTCCAGAGCTTTTTTCAGTGCTTCAGCGTCGTCTTTGCTGATGCCTTCTTTCAGAACTGCTGGTGCAGACTCAACCAGGTCTTTAGCTTCTTTCAGACCCAGGCCAGTTGCGCCACGTACTGCTTTGATTACTGCAACTTTGTTCGCGCCGATACCTTTCAGTACAACGTCGAATTCAGTTTTTTCTTCAGCAGCTTCAACAGCAGCAGCAGGACCTGCAGCTACAGCAGCAGCAGAAACACCGAACTTCTCTTCCATAGCGGCGATCAGTTCAACGATTTCCATTACAGACAGGGCTGCAACGCCTTCGATAATTTGGTCTTTAGTGATAGACATAACAAAAGTTCCTAAAATTCAGAAATAGTTTAAATACGTAAGCAAAGGCTAAGAAAGAGACAGGCTTATGCCGCTTCTTTCTGATCGCGTACTGCAGCCAGAGTGCGAACCAATTTGCCGGCAGCGGCTTCTTTCATGGTTGCCATCAGGCGTGCGATTGCTTCATCGTAAGTAGGCAGCGTTGCCAAGCGGTCAATTTGTGCCGCAGGGATCAGCTCACCTTCAAAGGCCGCAGCTTTAACCTCAAATTTTGCATTCGCTTTCGCGAACTCTTTGAACAGACGAGCAGCAGCGCCCGGGTGTTCGGTAGAGAATGCAATCAAGGTAGGACCGACAAACGTGTCTTTCAGGCATTCGAACGGAGTGCCTTCAACTACGCGACGCATCAAGGTGTTACGAACAACACGCATGTAAACGCCAGCTTCACGACCTGCTCTACGCAGTTCAGTCATTTTATCAACGGTAACGCCACGAGAATCCGCAACTACCGCAGACAGCGCGCCTTTGGCTACTTCGTTGACTTCAGCAACAATCGCTTGTTTGTCTTGAAGATTTAATGCCATTAGCTTTTTGCTCCTGGATTTAGCCGGGGAAAATCCCCGGAACTCACTTCACTCAACACCTTTGTGTAAACACGCGCTGTTGAGCGGCTTAACACGGTGAGCAGAATCCAGCAAAGACCATTCTTTTTAAAAAAGAAAAAATTTCTTTAGGCTCTGTCACCGTCTACGCAGGAAGGATTAAGTGCCTTGCGGCACACCTGCGGTCTTGGACGGAGGCCTGGATAGGCCAGGCTCCAACCGAAAAATTTGTTGTTCCGCATACAGCAGAACCTTGGGGGATAAGATTCTAGATGAATCCCACCCCCAAGTCAAAGCGATAATCGCAGTGCGATTAGTTCGCTACAGCAGTCAAGCCGCTTTGATCGATAGCAACGCCAGCACCCATGGTGGTGGAGAGGCTAACTTTCTTGATGTACACGCCTTTCGCCTGAGATGGTTTGGCTTTTTTCAGCGCAACCAGCAGAGACTCCAGGTTTTCCTTCAGCTTGTCTGTGTCGAAATCAACCTTACCGATCGTGGTATGGATGATACCGTTTTTGTCGTTACGATAACGAACCTGACCTGCTTTAGCGTTTTTCACTGCTTCAGCAACGTTAGGGGTAACGGTACCCACTTTCGGGTTAGGCATCAGACCACGTGGACCCAGAACCTGGCCCAGTTGACCTACAACGCGCATTGCATCCGGGGAAGCAATAACCACGTCGAAGTTCATCTCGCCTTTCTTGATCTGGTCAGCCAGGTCTTCCATACCTACCAGCTCTGCGCCTGCAGCTTTAGCAGCTTCAGCGTTAGGGCCCTGGGCAAATACGGCAACGCGAACGGAACGACCGGTGCCGTGTGGCAGAACGGTAGCACCACGTACGTTTTGGTCTGATTTACGAGCGTCGATGCCGAGGTTAACAGCAACGTCAACGCTTTCTACGAATTTAGCGGTGGCCAGCTCTTTCAGCAGAGCAACAGCTTCGAGGATGTCATACTGTTTAGTAGCATCAACTTTGTCACGGATCACGCGCATGCGCTTGGTCAGCTTAGCCATTTCTTAATCCTCCACTACCAGGCCCATGGAACGAGCAGTACCTTCGATGGAGCGAATCATCGCTTCAACGTCAGAACCAGTCATGTCCGCAGCTTTGGTTTCTGCGATTTCACGTACCTGTGCACTAGTCACTTTGCCGACTTTTTCTTTGTTCGGCTTGCCGGAACCAGATTTAACACCAGCCGCTTTCTTCAGCAGAACTGCTGCCGGCGGGGTTTTGGTTACGAAAGTGAAGGAGCGATCAGAATAAACGGTAATAACAACCGGGATCGGCAGGCCTTTCTCAACGCTGTCAGTCTTAGCGTTAAATGCCTTACAGAATTCCATGATGTTAACACCTTGCTGACCCAGAGCTGGACCAACTGGTGGACTTGGGTTAGCCATACCGGCTGCAACTTGCAGCTTAACGTAGGCTTGTACTTTCTTGGCCATTGAAATTTCCTCGTTTGGGTAATATCGCCTCCTGAGAGGCTCCCCGTGTTTCGTCCCACAGCAAGAGCAAGACATCTAAAAACAAAAGGCGCGAAATTATAGTTCAATTTCGCGCCTCTGACAAGCCACAAATCCGCTCGCCTTGCTGATTATTCGATCAGCCTTTTTCTACCTGGCTAAAGTCCAGTTCCACCGGCGTTGCACGGCCAAAGATGGAGACAGACACTTTCAGGCGGCTCTTCTCGTAGTCCACTTCTTCAACGACACCGTTAAAGTCAGCAAATGGACCATCGTTGACGCGCACCAGTTCACCCGGCTCGAACAGCGTTTTCGGACGTGGTTTATCACCAGCCTGCTGCAGGCGGTTCATAATGGCGTCCACTTCTTTATCGCTGATCGGTGCAGGACGATCGGAAGTTCCACCGATGAAGCCCATAACACGAGGAACACTGCGCACCAGGTGCCAGCTGGCGTCATTCATCACCATCTGAACCAGTACATAGCCAGGGAAGAATTTACGCTCACTCTTACGACGTAGACCACCACGGATCTCCACCACTTCTTCGGTAGGAACCATGACTTCGCCGAACAGCTCTTCCATATCGTGCAGTTTGATATGTTCACGCAGCGATTGAGCTACGCGACCTTCAAAACCGGAAAACGCCTGAACGACGTACCAGCGTTTTTTTGGGGCTTCAGACATTTTAGAACCTCAGGCCAGTAATAAACGATACCAGACGGACCAATATACCATCCAGGCCCCACAGAATCAGTGACATCACGGCGGTTACCGCGGCAACGATCAACGTGGTGTGTAACGTTTCCTGACGAGTTGGCCAGATCACTTTACGTACTTCAGTACGCGCTTCGCGCGCAAACGCAACGGTGGCTTTGCCTTTAACGGTCATCAATGCCACTGCACCAGCAATGGCAATAACCACGACAACGGCCAACGCACGCAGCGGCAGGCTGAAATCACGGTAGTAATAGTTACCGACGATAGCCACAACCAACAGAACGGCGACGATTGACCACTTGGCCGCTTCTAGGCCGCGCCCGCTCCCTTGAGCCTCGGTATTCGCACTCATAAACCAACCTGTCACTAATGATTCGAACAAACAACTTTGCCTCGCAATGCGAGGCAAACCAAACCGAACAGATGCCGCTTGGCAGCATCCCGGTGTTTTACGCCATGACGTATTTCAGTCAATACCGTTTAAAAGAGCCCATCTCACCAATGATTATGACTGCAAAATCGCTGATGAGATAGGTTCTAGTTCACAGCGTATAAAAAGGGCATCAAATGATGCCCTTTTATCACATGTCGCGTCAAATATTATCCGCGATTAAGCGATAACTTTAGCAACAACGCCCGCACCTACAGTACGGCCGCCTTCACGGATTGCGAAACGCAAGCCTTGATCCATAGCGATTGGGTGGATCAGGGTAACAACCATGTTCACGTTATCGCCTGGCATTACCATCTCAACGCCTTCTGGCAGTTCGATGGTACCGG
>NZ_JBKJYW010000083.1:0-2582 GCF_046715635.1 Serratia sp. (in: enterobacteria) | reverse complement strand
GCGTTCTGTAGACTCCTTTTCAAACTGCAGATCCTTGTACTCAGAGTAGTAATGCAGCTGGTCTGGTTTTTTAATTCTGATAGGCCGTAACAGGCTATTGAGCCGAATATAATTGGCAGGCAGCCCGTCGGTATTGACTTCACCTAGCTCCGGATATTCCCCGGCTTGCATCACGAGCGTATCGCCTACCTTAGTTACGGTTATTTCACTATCAAGCTTGAAATAATTTCTAATCCACGGCTCGCCACCCAATCGTTTTACGTAGCGCGGGCTAAGAGCCACTATCCAGTTGGCACCTTTGATTTCATCAGCATATTCACGCCCACCACCAGCTTTATCAACAGTGTCGATGATAAGCCCCGAAAATTTTTTTGCCAATTGATATTCATTAGGAAATAACAGAAAATCGTCATCATAGGGTAAGATCGGGGAAAGTCCTGCATAGCCATTATCCACATCCAACCGTTGGCATAACCAGTAAAATAACGTCTTAAACCTTTCAAGCCCTGCATCTGATGAAATAAAATGCCAAGGTAAATTGACAACCAGTATACTTCGATCAAATTCTTCAGAAAATGCCCGCGGTATCAGAGTGAAAATGGAATACTCTTCGGATATATAGTCTTCGGTGGTACTGGTTAATAACCACTCATATTGACCACCATTGGGAAGATCAATAAACTCCTGGCGGGTTTTAGCGTAATTTTTATCTGTTAGGTTGATAAAATCAGAGTAATAATTTTTCTTTAAAAAGCAGCCATACTCGGCGTAAAACCGGTCAAAACACTCGACCACCTTCAACTTCTTTTCATAACTGCCGCCATAACGATAGTAAAAACACATCGTTAGCCCCAATCGGATGGCCTGCTCATCAGGCGCATTAGCATAAGAAAGTTCAATTTCATCAAGCCAGCGCATGATTTTTTCGGAGTACGTTTTCATTTCAACATCCTGTTAATTAACTTAGTCTCAAATACCAACTCTTAGTGTTGGTTTTCCAGCTCATACTGCTCAAGCATAAGAATAAGGTCGCTACTGGGGATACTGCCATTAGGACGCTCATCCGCAGTGGCCGCAGTCGAAACCCCCAATAAACCCAGCAACCCGGCAATGGCGGCATAAACGCTCGCCGGTACCGTGATAACCCCGGCCACCATGCCAATGGCGATACCAACAACAATGCCCCCTAATACCCAAAGAACATCGACAAAGGTGATGGACTTAATAAACTCAATGGTCCAATCGGTCCATTTTTTGACCAGAAGGTAAAGCTCCAATACCTGTGCGATGGTAAAAATCGCCGAGGATTTCGCCAGATCGGTTACGCCTTCCTTTAGCCATACATAGGCTTCTCTGCCCTGGTCATACATCCAATCTCCGGTTTCTTGCATCCAGACCGCGGTGCCTTTGAGAACCGCCAACGTCTCCTCATAAAGCTCTCCTGCCAACCCACCAATGGGTTGAGCTTCTTGCACTACCAACGTTTCTTGTTGAGTCCAAGGCTCCATAAGGTTTCGGGTATTGGCTGAGGTTGGGCTCCCCCCAGGTAGAGGTTTAGGCTCCGGATGTTTCCCCGGAATGGGGACAGGTGGAATATTGGGCGGTTTGGTTCCAGGGCCAAAGACAGGCGGTATCAGCAGCCACGGCCATATTTTGCCAAACTTACTCAGCAATTCATTGGTCAGGGTATCCCGTTCTTTATCTGTCTTGGTACGGCAGTCGTGAATCTTTAAGACCGTAAACTTATTCACATCTCCTACGATAGCAAGATTATCTTTTATTTGCCCCGGCCTAAATCTGTCACCAGGAAACTTCACTTCAACGACTCTGGCAATATTAGGTACCTGAGGCATCCTCTCCTCACAAATTGTTCCTCTACCGCACCACAGGTTCTCCGATTCTTCAACGATAATAACATCGACTTTACGATAGATATTTGCTATGCCAGTGCCACTGAGAGGGACTGGATTTAACGATCTACGCCGCCGCCCTGGAGCACCCTGATTTTTACTAATAAATGGCATGGGAGGATTTGCACTCATAAGATAAGACACTTCAGCACGATACTCATAGCGCCACTGATGTAATTTAATCTCTTCAAACTGAATAATGCCAGAGAGCAAAACCTGTTTCAGTTTCAACATCCGTTCGCTGCCATTTTTCATCTTTTGCGTTATCACATTGGGGAAACGCTGACAAAATGAGGTTCGCACTTGAAAATAGCCCCGATTTTCGGCATTGGGTAAAGGCGCTTCCTGCTCCTGCATTTCAATTGAAGACGTGGTGCATTGATATCCCTTTTTTGGAGAACCGGTAATAGTTCCGCTCATAATGATTCCTCTATTCCGCAATCGATGCCGCTTCGCGCTCCAGGTGCCATAGCGTCGTTCCAGGTTCTTGGCCAGGAACATCCGTCGCAAATTCGCCTTGGGCAATAAATAGCTGGGAGCTGGGTTTAGACGGGGTAGACCAAAAACCGCTTACCAAGGCGGGATAGCCTGCGCGTAAGGGGGTGACCATAAGCGGCCCATCGTCAAATCGGGCAAACCAGCGTTCTGTAGACTCCTTTTCAAACTGCAGAT
>NZ_JBKJYW010000082.1:0-20426 GCF_046715635.1 Serratia sp. (in: enterobacteria) | reverse complement strand
CGAAGGCACGGTGCGTCGTTTCATCAGAATACGCAATGTGACCCCGGCGATAAGCAGCCAGTAGCCAAACACCAAGAGCCAACTAATTACGGTATAAAAGGTTGTCATAAAGGCAAAAATTTCCGTTGGTAAGCCACCAATAAAGAGTGTACGCACAGAACAACAAAGGTGAAACCTTTTCTAGGCCATTAAGTTACATAAAAATGATTGACCAAAGGGACTTGCCGAAAACAAAAAACATGCTTTCTATATTGTAGGCGTCAATACAGCGATAAACGGGCGACTTGGATCGCGCGTTGAAAGGGCTATAATGCCCGCGGTTGGCATTGATGGGTAACGTAAAATGAGACGCAGTAGAAATGAAGTGGGCCGCTGGAGGATGTTACGGCAGAGCCAGCGGCGCAGGCACCGTTGGCTGGAACGCCAGTCGTGCAGCAATCGGCATATCATTCGTGTTCGCCGTCGTTTGGACGATCAACACCGCAGAGCCTTATTGTTCGTTGTGGCTTACGAGTGGTAAAACAAAAACAGCCCGTTATGGGCTGTTCTGTTATTTGCAGGTCTTGGGTTATTTACCCAGGTAGGCGTTCAACATCCACACCTGTTTTTCCTGCTCTTTAATGTAATCGCTCATCAGCGAAGAGGTGCCCTCATCACCGGCCTCTGCGGCCAGCGTCAGCAGTTCGCGCTGCTGTTGCAACAAAATGGCGTAACCTTCCAGCAAGCCACGCAGGGTGCCTTTATCGTCGGTGACATTGGTGTCTTCCTTGATATCTGCCGTTTTCAGATAGTCACTGAAGGCGTGGCGAGGCTGTGAACCCAGCGTCAGAATACGCTCTGCCAGCTCATCCACTTTGGTCAGCAGGTCATTGTAGGTTTCTTCAAACTTGACGTGCAGTTCAAAGAAGTGCGGGCCGGAAATATTCCAATGGTAGCCGCGTACGTTCATGTACAACACTTGGTAGTTCGCCAGTAAGGCGTTCAGTGCTTCAGAGAGTTTTGCTGATTGTTTGGTGTCTAGGCCGATATGAGTCTTGGTCGCTTTCTTTGCCGTTGCCATAATAATCTTCTCCTGATTATTTGTTTCGATTATCTAGATTGATATCCATACAAAACAGGTTAACCGGATCTATCATAAGGTTAAAGTTGCTACTAAGCATCAATTCAATCGTTCAAACCAATTTAGCCGTCGTCTTTCAAGCTGCTTACATTCATCAATGGGTTTGTCGGGTAGGGGCGCTGCATGCTGCGCCCACGGAACCTCATCGATTAAATTACACCTGCGCACTTTTGCGTAAAGCAAATTTTAGCACACCGGCGCTCAGGCTGGTGAGCAATGCGGCGGCGATCAGCACGGCAATAAATGCCTGATCAAAGGCGCCCCTAGCCAACTGGGTCAGTCTTTCTGCGCTGTCAGCCCCCATTTCTCCGGCCAGCCGTAACGCCTCATCAATGCTGTCATAAGCGAGATCGCCTGCAGGCAGATTGGCAGGCAATACCAGGCTGTGGCTATAGACCGCCGTCATCAACCCGCCCAGCAGCGTGACGCCTAACACGCCACCCAACTCCCACGAGACATCTTCAATGGCGGCGACCATGCCTGCCTTGTCTTCGGGGGCGTTGAGCATAATAGCCGTTGAGGCGGCGGTGATGGCACCGCCGAGGCCAAAACCCACCACAAACAGGCAGATCAACTGCATAATGACGTTGCCTTGATACCATAGGGCGACACCGGCAATGCCTAAAGCGGTGAGAATAAAGCCGCCCACCAACATGTAGCGTTCGCCATAACGCGGTAGCAAAGCCCCTGCCAACGGGCCAGCCAGAGCGGAGGCTACCGGAATGGGTAAAATAAACAGCGCGGCCAGCAGCGGCGTCATGCCTAGCACCAACTGTAACCGCTGGCTTAACACCAGTTCGACCCCGATCAGCGCGATCATTGAAACGATCGCCACACCGACACCGCTGGCAAACAGGCGATTGCGGAACAGGGAGAAATCGATCATGGGGTATTGTGCCCGCTGCTGGCGGCGGACAAACAGGGTCAGGAACAGCGTACCGAGCGCCGCCGCAATGGCGAAGTCACCTAGGGAGAACGCGGGTTTGCTCAGCTCTTTCAGCGCATAGATCGACGCCACCAGGCCGAACATGATCTGTAGCGAGCTGATAAAGTCGCAGGGGCGTTGACTGTCTCCGCCGCAACGAGGGATCAGATATACCGCCAGCGGCAGGACCAGCATCACCACCGGCACGTTGATCAGAAATACCGAGCCCCACCAGAAATAGGACAGCAGAACGCCGCCTACCACCGGGCCAAGCGCGGCGGCACCGGAGGCCACGGCGGCCCAGATGCCAATCGCCAGCGCACGTTCACGCTCATCGGTAAAGACGTGGCGCACAATGGATAGCGTGGCCGGCATCATCATCGCGGCTCCGATGGCCAGGAAAGCCCGTGACGCAATCAGCAGTTCGGCACTGGGGGAGAACGCGGCGCACAGTGAGGCCAAGGCAAACACTGGCAAACCGGCGATAAACATTTTTTTGTGGCCAAGACGGTCGCTTAACATGCCAGCGCCGGGAAGGAGGCCAGCAACCACCAACGGGTAGGCGTTAACGATCCACAGTTTTTGTGAAGCGGTGGCATCCAATGCCTGAGTCAGGCGAGGCAACGCGGTGTAAAGTACCGTCATATCGGTAATGATTAAAAATAGCGCACTGGAGATCATTGCCAGGATCAACCAGCGGTTTTGGGCGTGCATAAAGAGTATCCTAGTAAACCGATGACGCGGCTGCGTCACCTTACGGTAACCACCGGTAGCACCGAGGGTATACTGCTATAATATAAATCCATACGTACGTATTGAAAAGGGGCTTTCTCAATGGGGCGTCAACGGAGTATCGATCGTGACAAGGTGCTGGATACCGCAGAAGAGATTGTGGCAACTCTGGGTGCAGCAGGGCTAACCATCGATTCGGTGGCCAAGGCCATGGGGATCTCCAAGGGAGGAGTGCAATACTGCTTTGGTAGCAAAGATGCGCTCATTGATGCGATGTTTGACCGTTGGGGCAAGGTTTATGAGCAGGTTTTTGACCATATCGCGGGTAGCGATCCGGACCCGCTGACCATCGTCCAGGCGCATATGCAGGCGACATGCAGCTCTGATCAGGCTTCCAGCGCCAAGGCTGCCGGACTCATGGCGACGTTAATTCAAACGCCAGAACATCTTGACAGCACGCGAGAATGGTATCGCAGCCGCATAGCAGGTTTGGATCTGACCACCGAAGCGGGGAGAAAGGCGCGTTTGGCCTTCCTGGCTACCGAAGGAGCCTTCATGCTGCGCTTCTTCGGCTTTATGGATATTACCCAGCAGGAATGGGAAGAGATGTTTGGCGATCTGCAAAAGTGGGTTCTTACCGAAACGGCTCGCAATGGTTGACCTATCACACTGATAGATGGCGATCGCTCCGCGCGGCGAGTATGTTTAACGCATAAAGATATTCCCTCGAAGAACCCACTTTTAGCCAGCCACCTCCGTGCTGGCTTTTTTTTGCCTAAAAAACCTGCTTGAACGGTTTGACCGTGACGTCTCCGTACACGCCTGCATCTACATACGGGTCTTGCGCTGCCCAGGATTTTGCTGCTTCCAGCGAAGGGAACTCGGCGATCACGGTAGAACCGGTAAACCCAGCCTGGCCCGGATCGTTGCTATCGATAGCGGGGTTAGGGCCAGCGACCACCAACCGGCCTTCATCACGCAGCGCCTGCAGGCGAGCCAGATGGGCGGGGCGAACGGCCAGGCGCTGTTCCAGCGTGCCCGATACGTCTTGTGCGTAGATCAGATAAAGCATATTTCACCTTTAAAATCATTGCCATAGAGGGGTAATCACAAAGTAGCGCAAAACCTGTGACAAGGGAATGCCAATCCAGATAAAAATTCATTACCGTGCTGAAGATAGCTGCGCGTGCTGCGATTGACGAGTGAGGGAACACATTGGTTAACAGTCCGTATGCAAAGCTCAATAAAAGGCTAATTAAAAGTTAATATCCCTATGAGTTTGCTGGTTTTAGCGCCTAATGATGCCGATTAAAGCGATAGTTTGTCTTTCGTTATTGAATATGATTGCTATTTGCATTTAAACTTGGCGCACCAGAGGAAACAGAATCATTATGCCGCTAAACAAAATGTTCCTTATTCGCCGAATTTCCGTGCCAATTGTCCTCTCCGTTGGTTTGCACAGTGCCCTGGTGGCCGCCTTGCTCTACGCTTCCGTCAACGAAGTGTTGGAGCTGCCGAAGCAGGAAGATGCCCCTATCAGCGTCATGATGGTGAATATGACCGCGCTGGCAGAACCGCCACCGCCGGCTGCGGCGGAACCGGAGCCACAGGTGGAACCGGATCCTGAGCCAGAACCGATCCCGGAGCCCGAGCCGCCACCGCCGGTACCGGTCGCCATCCCTAAACCGGAGCCGGAGAAACCCAAGCCGAAGCCAAAACCGAAACCGAAGGTAGAGAAACCGGTCAAGCGTGAAGTGAAGAAGACCGAACCGCGTGAACCTTCGCCGTTCGATAATCAATCTGAAGCCAAGCCGATCGACAAGGCACCGGTTAAACAGGCTCCATCAGCACCCGCGCCGGGAACTTCCCGTGAGTTGGGGCCGAAAGCCCTGAGCATCGGCAAGCCGATGTATCCACCGCGTGCCCTGGCATTGCAGATTGAAGGCAAGGTCAAGGTTCAGTTCGATGTTGATAGCGACGGGCGGGTTACTAACGTGCGTATTCTGTCCGCGGAGCCACGTAATATGTTCGAACGTGAGGTGAAGCAGGCAATGCGTAAATGGCGCTATGAGGCCAAAACCGCGCAGAACCTGACGAAGACCATCGTCTTCAAAATGGAAGGTTCAACGGTCGAGTAAGCAATAAAAAAGGTCGCATTTGCGACCTTTTTGCTATCTGACGTTAGCTTACTCGCCAACGCGGAAGTTCATCTTACCGTCTGGCAGGGCGCGAGGGCTGCCGCCATCATCTACTGCTACATAGGTAAAGACCGCTTCCGTGGCACGGTAACGCTGGCCAATCGGGGCAGAAGACACTTTCTTGACCCAAACTTCCACATTAATGGTAATCGAGCTGCGGCCACTGCGGATACAGTTGGCATAGCAGCACACCACGTCACCTACGGCGACCGGCTTGAGAAAGGTCATACCATCTACCCGAACGGTCACCACGCGCCCTTCGGCAATCTCTTTGGCCAGGATCGCGCCGCCGATGTCCATCTGCGACATCAGCCAGCCGCCAAAAATATCCCCGTTGGCATTGGTATCTGCTGGCATGGCCAGCGTGCGCAGCACCAGCTCACCGCTAGGCAAAGGTCGTTGTTCGGTCATTATTTCTTCTGCTCTTCTGGCATATGACGGTAAATATAGATACCGCTCAACAGGGTGAAGACCAGCGTCAGCACGGTCAGGCCAAATACTTTGAAGTTAACCCAAACGTCCTGCGGCATCCAGAATGCGACATAGATATTGGCTAAGCCGCAGGCCAGGAAGAACAGGGCCCAGGCAAGGTTAAGGTGGTTCCAGACACTGTCCGGCAGGCTCAGCTCTTTACCCAGCATGCGTTGGATCAGCGGCTTTTTCAGTATCAGTTGGCTGATCAGCAGCGCCAGGGCGAACAGGGTGTAGATGACCGTGACCTTCCATTTGATAAACAGGTCGTTGTGGAACACCAGGGTCAAGGTGCCGAATACGGCGACCATGGCAAAGGTGATCAGCGTCATCTTCTCTACCTTGCGATATTTCAGCCAGGTAAAGACCAGTGCCAGGGCGGTGGCGACGATCAAGGCCCCCGAGGCGACGTAAATATCGTAAAGCTTATAAAAGGCAAAAAAGACAATCAGGGGTAGAAAATCAAGAAACTGCTTCATAAATCAATCCATCATAGGTTCATCGGGCGACTATACCGGATTTGGCGCGGTCTGTGTATCGCCCTAAAGGGCAGATTATCGGTGTTCGTCCGTTAGATTGCTGCTGTAAACACCAGAATTTGCATAAACTTACGATTGTTACCGTCGGTTATTTGCAAGCACTGGGCGTACGTCGCATATTAAGCACAATAATAGCCGCATAATTTACCCTGGAAAATAGCTATGCAGTGGAAATCTCTCCGGGCGTGGACGCCTGGTTTGACGCATTTGTTAGGATATGAACGCAGTTGGTTGAAGCCGGATATTCGTGCTGGGTTATCGGTCGCAGCGGTAGCTTTGCCGGTGGCGATCGCCTATGCCGAATTGGCCGGTGTCAGCCCGGTGGTTGGGCTTTACTCCTGTATTTTACCGATGATCGCCTATGCCATTTTTGGCTCGTCACGGCAGCTGATTGTCGGGCCGGATGCGGCAACCTGTGCGGTAATCGCCGCCGTGGTGACTCCGTTGGCCGCAGGAAGTATGGAGTTGCACTGGCAGCTCACCATCATGATGACCGCCATGATGGGAGCTTGGTGTCTGTTGGCCAGCCGCTTCCGGCTCGGGGCCTTGGCAGACCTGCTTTCTCGCCCGATCCTCAGCGGATTGCTGAACGGTGTGGCGGTGACCATCATTGTCGATCAGATCGGTAAAGTGCTGGGGTTCAGTATGCCACCGGCGCAGCTGATTGAACGCATTTACGCCTTGCCCAGCAATATTCTGCACAGCGATTGGCTGACGATGGGTATTTCATTGCTCACGCTGACGATGCTGGTGGGAGTTAAAAAGCTGCGGCCCAACTGGCCAGCGCCATTGTTTGCCATCGTGCTGGTCGCCTTCATCACCTGGGCGGGTAATTTGCAGCAGCACGGCATCATTACCGTAGGGGGCTTCAGCGGTATGCTGCCCATCGTTCAGTGGCCGGATTTTCAACCGGGCTTACTGCGTGACATGGTGATACCTGCACTCAACCTGGCGGTGGTCAGCTTTGTCAGCATGATGCTGACGGCGCGCAGCTTTGCGGCGAAGAATGGCTACGAGGTTAATGCCGATGCGGAGTTCCGTGCGCTGGGGCTGGTGAACATTGTTTCCGCGCTGTCACAAGGGTTTGCCATCAGCGGCGCCGATTCGCGTACGGCAGTAAATGATGCCAACGGCGGCAAGAGCCAGCTGGTATCGATTATTGCCGCCATCGTCATCGGCATTGTGCTGCTGTTCCTGACTTCGCCGCTGCAATTTATTCCGGTAGCTGGGTTAGGCGTGGTGCTGATATACGCCGCTTGGTCGTTGCTCGACATTCGCGGCCTCTGGCTCCTGCGCAAGCGAAATACCCAGGCGTTCCGGCTGGCGGCCTTTACCTTCGTTAGCGTGCTGTTGGTGGGGGTGATTAGCGGTATTGGCTTAGCGGTTTTGCTTGGCCTGATGCAGTTTCTCCGCACTGTATTTCGCCCAACGGAGCAATTGCTGGGGGTTAATGAGGAAGGCATGATCCACTCAATGGGCAACAACAACGGGGTGAAGGCGGTGCAGGGCGTGATGATGTACCGCTTTAACTCCCCATTGACCTATTTTAACGTGGCCTACTTCAAACGGCGCATCCTCAATCTGGTCGACAGCACGCCGTTCCAGCCGCGTTGGGTGGTGGTGGATGCGGTGGCCAGTTTTACCCATGCGGATATCAGCGTGCTAGCGGCCATTGATGAGTTAAAACGTGATTTGTTACAGCGTAACGTAAAGCTGGTGCTGGCCGGACGGCGCACCGAGTTAACGCGCTGGTTCCGTATCAATCGGGTTGGGCGGGATAAGGATTTGATCTTGGTACCCGACCTCTATCTGGCACTCAAGCTGATACAAAGTAAGGAACAGGCCGAACCCGCCACGGCGCAGTAAATAAAAAGGGCACACCAAAAGCGTGCCCTTAAACGTCAACTGTCTCGGTTTATCTTTTATCTAAGGACACGCCAGAAGCGGGCGTTGTGTCGCGCAGTAACATATACAGCCGGAACAGATAAATCAGCAGCAGGGCAGAAACCAGATTGCTCAATGCGGTCAGCACTATGCTGGCAACGTGTGGTGTCAACACCGACAAATGGCTGACCATAAACAGCACCAGCAGTTTGGCCGCCAGCCACAGCATCATCGCCGGTACGATCACCCGCGCGTTGGCAAAGGCCAGCTTGCAGCTCAGCTTCAGTGAGGCAAACATGCCTTTCCCATCGGCTACGGAAATCACCGGGGCCAGTGAGAACGAGATCGCCAGGATCACGCCGGGCACGACGAACAGCGTCAGGCCTAGCTGGGTCAGCAAGGTGCAGACAAACAGCAGCAACAGTAAGCGCGGCAATAGCGGGGCAGATATCCCGATAGCCCGCAGCGCACTGGTACGCTGGCCTTCAGAAACCAGGCGGATCAGCGTCAACATGCCCCCCACCAGCAGCACGTTACCCACTAAAGCGGAAATCGTGGCGGCGGCGGACACTTTCAACAGCACCATCTGCTGTTCAGGCGTCATTTGCTGAATGATTTCCTGGATCCCCATGCCGGCACCGGCGTTGGAGGCCAAATCACTTTCCGTCGCGGTCAGGATCTTCAACTGCTCGATATCGGGGCTGAAAGCCTGATTAAGCAGCACAGAAATGAATGCGGTCAGCAGTGCCAACAGCACAATGCTGGCAACCTGATTACGGAAAAAGTTAAAACTGTCACGGTACAACGTGTTGGCCGTAATTGGCATGCTTGGCATGCAGACTCCTTGGCAGTCGGGAACGTAGTTAAATCAGTGGACGATTGTACCCTGTTCCGCGCCGCTGTGGCACCCCGTGAATGGCACTGTGCTGATTTCTTGGGCGATTATGGTCTCTGGTAGCGATAATGGCAGTGGCACAGGTAAGGGTGGCAAGCCATAGCGTTCACGGGCCCGATCGCAGGCTTCATTGCGCAGGCCGTTTTCCCCTGATTGATCGAATTCGCGGCAAGGGCTAGGACGATTGGGATAGATCGAACATGAAACCGCCTGGCCAATTTCACCTACCAGTGAGGTGCAGCGCGGGGACTTGCTGTTAGTCCCCTGCATACAACGCAGAAAAGGACTTAAGGGTTCAGTTAAAGAGATAGGTACCACGCCGCCGCCATCTTCCGCTTCGGCCCAATAGAATGATACTCGGAAATAACCGCAGCAGGCGCCGCAGCTGGTGCAGGGATTTTGAATTTCGCTCATCTTGATTGCCACCGACTCCTTACCGGCCCAACCAAAACCAACAGGAATGATGAAATTACGCATCGGCATTTTTTTTAGCAACTTTTTTTGGTAACAGAAATTCAAACATGCATCAAATTTGCAACAAATGGCATTTATTGATTCAGATCAATTATCGATTTATTAGTACCTTAAGTGGCTTTGTTTTTGGTGGGAATTTAAATTTTTACACTTAAGATGTGATCTCGAGTGGATCATGAATACCTGTTAATAGGTATATTCATCGGGACTGTAAACCACACAAATGGAATGGATAATGAAAAAGACAACTCTGGTGGTGTTAGGGGCTTTGATGGCTCCTATGGTAGCAAGCGCGCATCAAGCAGGTGATTTCCTGTTCCGTGCAGGTACTGCAACGGTTCGTCCAAATGCGGGTTCGGACAACGTTTTAGGCCAAGGGTCTTTCAACGCCAATAACAACACCCAGTTGGGTCTGACTTTTGGCTATATGGTGACGGACAATATCGGCGTTGAATTGCTGGCCGCAACGCCGTTCCGCCATAAAGTTTCTCTGGGTGGCCCAGCGGTCAACGGGGATATTGCAACCATTCGCCAACTGCCACCAACGCTGATGGCGCAGTACTACTTTGGCGAGAAGCAAGACAAACTGCGTCCATACTTGGGTATTGGTGTGAACTACACCATGTTCTTCGACGAGAAATTCAACGACAACGGCAAGGACGCGGGTTTAAGCAACCTGGATCTGAAAAATTCCTGGGGTGTTGCCGGGCAGGCGGGTCTGGATTACAACCTGGATGAGCACTGGATGCTGAACATGTCGGTTTGGTGGATGAATATCGAGACCAAGGTTCGCTTTGACGCGGGTGATCAACATCAGAGCGTTGATACGCGTCTGGATCCGTGGGTGTTTATGTTTGGTGCGGGCTACCGCTTCTAAGGCAGCAATAAAGGAGGCGCTGTTCGGCGCCTCCCTCTTCAGTTATTTAATGCGCATATCGTTTTCGACGGATTTAACCCCCGCCACGCCGCGTGTGACCTGAATGGCACGATTAGCATCGGCGTTGGAGCTGACAAAACCGCTCAGCTGTACCCGGCCCTTAAAGGTTTCAACGCTAATCTCGGTGGACTTGATGGTTTTATCCGCCAGCAGTGCTGACTTCACCTTGGTAGTGACGACCGTATCGTCAATATAGCCGCCAGTCCCTTCTGATTTTGCCGTTGGAGCACAGGCAGAAACTGCCATAGCCAAAATAGCCGCCGTGCACAGCGCCGAAAGGGTTTTAAATAGCTTCATAAATGACTCTCCTTGCAAATGTTATTGTTGAAATGAAAGGCTGATTTCTATCAGCTAACGGAAACGTACGCACTGAACCACCGAATAAATAGCGGTAAATATGATTGTGGGGCAGGATGCGGGTTTGTTCAAACTGTTTGCAAAAATATCTGCAGCAAGACTTAGGGTAAACAAAGTGTTATCACCGGATACCTTCTCCGTATCCGGTGATTGAGGGCTGGGAGATTAAACGCGGGTAGCGGCTTTCATTTCACGCACAAACTTGCCGAGCTTGGCTAGCATTTCTGCCGGTTGTGCCTGATTCTGTTCGATGATTTTAACAATTGCCGAACCGGAGATTGCCCCCGTTGCCCCGGCTTGCAGCGCATCCTTGACCTGCGAAGGTTCGGAGATACCAAAGCCTTGCAGCGGTGGTGCTGCATGATACTCGCGCAGCTTATTGACCAGATGGTGCAGCGGCAACTGCGCGCGGCTTTCCGTCCCGGTTACCCCGGCGCGTGACAGCAGGTAAGTGTAACCCCGGCCGTGGGACGAGATTTCACGCAGTAAATCTTCGTCCGCATTGGGCGGGCAGATATAGATTGGCGCAATGCCGTGGCGAGTTGCCGCCGCGCGGAAAGGTGCTGACTCTTCGAAAGGCACGTCCGCGATCAAGACCGAATCCACACCTGCCCGCGCACAGCGCTGATAAAACTCGTCAATACCACCGTGAAATACCAGGTTGGCATACATCAGCAGGCCAATCGGAATATCAGGGTGTTTCTGGCGGATCGCTGCCAGCATTTCAAAACAGTGCGTTGGCGTGACGCCAGAAGCGAAAGCACGCAGCGCTGCACTTTGAATAGTTGGGCCATCAGCCAACGGATCGGAGAAGGGGATCCCCAACTCCAAGGCATCTGCACCGTTTTCCACCAGCGTATCGATGATCTGTAACGACAGCGTCGGGTTTGGGTCGCCGAGGGTTACAAACGGTACGAAGGCGCCTTCTTTATTATTTTCCAACCGTTTGAACAGTTGCTGATAACGTTCCATCAGATTTCTCCCCGTGCTTTCAGAATGTCGTGAACGGTAAATATGTCTTTGTCGCCGCGGCCGGACAGGTTAACCACCAGGATCTGTTCTTTCTGCGGCTCTTCACGGATCATTTTCAGCGCGTGCGCCAGGGCATGGGAAGACTCCAACGCCGGGATAATCCCTTCGTGGCGGGAGAGTTCCTTGAAAGCCTCCAAGGCTTCATCATCGGTGATTGACACGTATTCTGCACGGCCGATGCTGTTGAGATAGGCGTGCTGCGGGCCAACGGAAGGGAAGTCCAAACCGGCGGAAATCGAGTAAGACTCCTCGATCTGGCCTTCAGAGGTTTGCATCATCGGTGATTTCATACCGAAGTAGATCCCCACCTTGCCATGTTTCAGCGGCGCGCCATGCTGGCCGGTTTCGATCCCCAGGCCGGCGGGTTCAACGCCGATCAGGCCAACGCTGGCATCATCGATAAAGTCGGCAAACATGCCGATGGCGTTAGAACCACCGCCAACGCAGGCCAAAACGGCATCCGGCAGACGGCCTTCACGCTCCAGCACCTGAGCTTTGGTTTCTTCGCCGATCATGCGTTGGAATTCACGCACGATGGTCGGGAACGGGTGCGGGCCTGCGGCAGTGCCCAGCATGTAGTGGGCCTTCTCGTAAGATCCAGACCAGTCGCGCAGCGCTTCGTTACAGGCATCTTTCAGCGTGGAAGAGCCGCTGTGCACCGGGATCACTTCTGCTCCCATCAGGCGCATACGGAATACGTTAGGTGATTGGCGTTCAATGTCCTTGGCACCCATGTAGATACGGCATTTCAGACCGAGCAGGGCGCAGGCCAGCGCAGAGGCCACACCGTGTTGACCCGCGCCGGTTTCTGCAATGATCTCGGTTTTGCCCATGCGTTTGGCAAGCAGCGCTTGGCCCAATACCTGGTTGGTTTTATGGGCACCGCCGTGCAGCAGATCTTCACGCTTCAGGTAGAGCTTGGTTTTGCTACCGGCAGTCAGGTTTTTGCACAGCGTCAGTGCCGTTGGGCGGCCCGCATAGTTTTTCAGCAGATCGATAAACTCTGCCTGGAACTCTGGGTCACGCTGGGCGCTGACGAAGGCTTCTTCCAGTTGTTTCAGGGCTGGCATCAAAATTTGCGGCACATACTGACCGCCAAATTCGCCGAAGTAAGGGTTAAGCAGCGTCATTATTTTTCCCGTTATTATCCGTTAAATGAGGTTCGCAATCAGTAGGCGCGCAGGGTTTGGAACACCGCCGCCAGACGCTCGGCATCTTTGATGCCGGGTTGGCTCTCTACGCCCGAGTTGAAATCGAGGCCCGCACAGCCCAGCAGGGCCGCATCCACGCAGTTGTCTGCACTCAGGCCACCAGCCAGCATCACGTTGTCCAGCGTTTGGCCCTGCAAAACCGACCAGTCAAAGCGAATCCCGGTACCGCCAGCGCCGTTATCCAGCAGATAACGATCGACCTGTTGCAGATCGCGAGCGGGCAGGCTGTCTTTCACGCTCAGGGCTTTCCAGATCTGACAGGTGGCTGGCAGCTCGGCGCGCAAGGCGTTGATATAATACTGGTTTTCCGCACCGTGCAACTGCACCGCATGCAGACCAAGGCGCTCAGCAGTTTGCGCTACCGTATCGATCGGTGCATCACAGAAAACGCCCACGTATTTCAACGGCGCTCCGGCGATCACTTCCCTGGCGCGAGCAATGTCCACGTTACGCGGGGAACGGCTAACGAAAATCAGACCACCGTAGTTGGCACCGGCCTGATAAGCGGCAGCGGCATCTTGCGGCCGGGTCAGGCCACAGACTTTGTTGTCGCCCAGGACCACGCGGCGTACCGCCCTGCGCAGGTTGGTTTCCGACATCAACGCGCTGCCGATCAGAAAACCGTTGGCATAGCGGCTGAGTTCACGGATCTGGCGATAGTTATTGATGCCGGATTCGCTGATCACCGTCACGCCATGTGGCACTTTAGGTGCCAGGGTGCGGGTGCGATCCAAATCGATAGACAGATCGCGCAGGTCGCGGTTGTTGATGCCAATCACTTTGGCTTCGAGCTGTATCGCGCGCTGTAATTCTTCTTCGCTGATCACCTCGGTCAGCACGCCCATATTCAGGCTGTGTGCCACCGCGGCAAGTTGGCGGTACTGTTCGTCATCGAGCACCGACAGCATCAACAGAATGGCGTCGGCCTGGTAGTGACGTGCCAGATAGATCTGGTAAGGGTCGATCATAAAGTCCTTACACAGCACCGGCTGGGTCACGGTTTTACTCACCAGCGGCAGGAAATCGAAGCTGCCCTGGAAGTATTGCTCATCGGTCAGCACCGAGATCGCCGAGGCGAAGTCCTTATACACCGAAGCGATTTCTACCGGGTCAAAATTCTCGCGGATCAGCCCTTTGGAAGGAGAGGCTTTCTTGCATTCGAGAATAAATGCCGTTCTGGTGCCTTGTAGTGCATGATAAAAGCTACGCTCGCTTGGCACGATTTCGTTTTGAAAGCTGGCCAATGGCTGTTGTTGCTTACGTGCCGCGACCCACTGCGCCTTGTCACGAACAATCTTGTTGAGCACGGTTTCCTGCATCATTTATCCTCTTGCTGCCAAAGCAGTGACACGCTGGTAAGCTTGCCCACTGTGGATCATTTCCAATGCCTGCTGCGCGTTCTGGCGCAGGTCTTCCTGTCCGAAAAGTTTCAGCAACAGTGCGACGTTGGCGGCGACTGCCGCGGCGTGCGCTGGCTCACCTTTACCTTGTAACAACCTTGCCAGAATGTCACGGTTTTCTTCCGGCGACCCGCCCAGCAGGGAACCCAGCGGGTGGCTGTCCAACCCGAAGGATTTAGGCGTCAGTTGATAACTTTCAATTTCGCCGTCATTCAGTTCGGCTACGTGAGTGGCGGTGTGGATCGCCACTTCATCCATACCGCCACCGTGCACGACGGCGGCGCGTTGATAACCCAGTACGCGCAGGGTTTGGGCGATGGGCAGCACCAGTTCCGGGCTGTAGACCCCAATGACCGCCAACGGTGGATGAGCCGGGTTAATCAACGGCCCGAGTACGTTGAACACCGTGCGTGTCTTCAACTGTTGGCGTACCGGCATCGCATGGCGGAAACCGGTGTGATATTGCGGCGCAAACAGAAAACACACGCCCAATTCGTCCAATGCCTTGCGGGACTCTTCCGCTGGCAGATCCAGGCGGATCCCGAAAGCCGACAACAGATCGGATGAACCGGAACGGCTGGAGACGCTGCGGTTGCCGTGCTTGGCGACCTTGACTCCACAGGCTGCGGCGACAAAGGCGCTTGCCGTGGAGATATTGATGCTGTTGGTGCCATCACCGCCGGTACCGACGATATCCGCGAAGGCATAGTCTGGCCGTGGGAACGGTAGGGCATCGGCCAAGAGTGCTTTGGCTGCCCCGGCGATCTCCTCCGGGCGTTCACCGCGGACCTTCATGCTAATCAGTGCTGCCGCCAGTTGGCTAGGTTCCAGCTCACCGCGCACGATAGCGCTGAACAGCTGCTGGCTTTCTTCCTGGCTCATCGACTCTGAGCGATACAGTTTTTCAAGAATAGGTTGCATAGTCGGTTCCCCTTAATTATTTCGCCAGCGCCCAGGCTAAAGTCTGCTCAAGCAAACGCGCGCCTTGGGTGGTCAGAATGGATTCTGGATGGAATTGGAAACCACATACGCGGTGTTCATCGTGACGCACTGCCATCACCATGTCGCCGAAGCGGGCATTGACGGTCAGTTCTTCAGGGATATTGCTGCCGACCAGCGAGTGATAGCGGGCGACCGGCAGCGGGTTGGCCATACCGGCAAACATCCCCTGGTTATCGTGAGTAATGGACGACGCCTTGCCGTGCAAGATCTCGCCGGCCTGGCCAACGTGGCCACCATAGGCTTCCACAATCGCCTGGTGGCCGAGACAGATACCGATGATCGGCATCTGGCCGCGCAGGCGTTGCAACAGCTCGGGCATACAACCGGCGTCGGCTGGAGTACCAGGGCCTGGGGACAGCATCAAAATAGGCTGCTCCATCTGTTGCAGGCGCGCGATGATGATCTCGGCGGCAATCTGGTTACGGTAAATCACGACCTGATGGCCGCTGGCACGCAGCTGATCGACCAGGTTGTAAGTAAAGGAGTCGACGTTGTCGAGCAGTAAGATATCGGCCATTAGAAAATCTCCTTGGCCTGGTGCGCGCTGGCGATAGCACGCAGCACGGCACGTGCCTTATTACGGGTTTCATCGGCTTCCGCCTGTGGAACGGAGTCCAGTACCACACCGGCACCGGCCTGCACGGTGGCAACACCGTCCTCAACATACGCGGAACGAATGACAATACAGGTATCGAGATCGCCGTGAGCGGTAAAGTAGCCCACTGCGCCGCCGTAGCTGCCACGGCGGGTGCCTTCAGAGGCGGCAATCAGCTGCATGGCGCGCACTTTCGGTGCGCCGCTCAGCGTGCCCATATTCATACAGGCCTGATAAGCATGCAGTACGTCGAGATCGCCTCGCAGCTTGCCGACCACGCGGGAAACCAGGTGCATTACGAAAGAGTAACGGTCGACCTTGGTCAGGTCGGCAACATAGCGACTGCCAGCCTCACAGATGCGTGCCAGATCGTTGCGAGCCAGGTCGACCAGCATCAGGTGTTCCGCCAGCTCTTTATGGTCGGTGCGCATTTCCAGTTCGATGCGGCTGTCGAGATCCAGGTCCAGCGAACCGTCGGCGCGGCGTCCGCGAGGACGAGTACCGGCGATCGGGTAGATTTCGATCTGGCGGTTGGTAGCTTCATATTTCAGCGCGCTTTCCGGCGAGGCACCGAACAGCGTGAACTCGTTGTCCTGCATAAAGAACATGTAAGGGCTTGGATTGTTTTCCTTCAGCGTCTGGTAAGCCGCCAGCGGGTTAGGGCAAGGCAGGGAGAAGCGACGAGAAGGCACTACCTGGAAAATCTCACCGTGGCGGATGGCCTGCTGCAACTGGCTGACTACCGCGCCGTACTCTTCATCGCTCTGATTGCAGCTTAGCTGCATGTCTTCCAGTTTCTGCTGAGGAATGGCGATTGGAGTTTGTTGCAATTGCACCTGAAGCTGTTCGAGACGCTGCTGTAAACGCAGGGTTTCAGCGTTGTCACCGGTAAATACGCTGGCTTGTAAACGAGCTACGCCGCGTTGGTGATCCAGCACCAGCAGCGTTTCCGCCAGATAGAAACAGAAGTCCGGGCAGCGTTGGTCTTGGCGCAGCTCCGGCAGGTCTTCAAAGCCAGCAACCAGGTCATAGGCAAACAGGCCGCCGAGCAACATGGCTTCACGCTCATCAGCCGGGGCATCGACCAACGTCAGCATCGTACGCAATGCATCAAACACCGACAATGAACGCAGGCGGGCATCTTCATCTTGTACCGTATCAATCGCCGGGAAAGTTAACTCACGGCCATTAGGGCGAGCCTGGATTTGAACGTCGGCAGGCAAGGCCTCATCCAACAGTGGCAGCAGGGCCGCGCCGTTAGCGGTCAGCGCTTGAAGGCTGACCTTGCGGCCTAATGCGGTAATGCGAAGGGCACTGTCGACAATCAGCAGGCTTTTCAGGTTCTGCTTGCTGTTGATTTCCGCAGAATCCAGCAACAGTGTGGCAGGGCGAGCGCCGCACAGCTGATGAAAAATCGCCGTCGGGTCGCTGCGGTAACCGGCCTGTGCCGTGAGTAGTTTGAGCTGTGGTTTGAGGTTCATCTTCGGTAGTTCCAGTCAAATCTTGTCCATAAAAAAGCCCGCTGTAATGAGCGGGCCTAGGGAATCTGCAGTGTCAGATGACAGGTATGCGTGATTACTCGACCCTTGATTGGGAAGTACGCCACCAGCGAAGAAGAGAAGTGTGCTTAGTCATCATTGTGCTCTCTGTATAATCATCCAACTTATTCATCTAACACGGTCACTGTCACCACCGTGAACTTGTGTACTAGTTAACTGGAACGGAAAGGCAATGTCAACTCTCTTTTTGCACATTATATTAGCGGCAAGAGTGAAATGATTAATCTATCGGGAGCGCTATCGGCAGAATAGATTTCCGTCCGGCCAACCATAACGGGTATGATAGAAAGCCAAGCCATCGCAGGATATCCCTTTTGACAGACAGCAGCCCACAACCCTCCGCTTTTACCCTGTACGATCTCCACAGCCACACCACCGCTTCGGACGGCTATTTAACGCCGACTCAGTTGGTGCAACGAGCCGTTGAGATGCGCGTTGGCGTGCTGGCTATTACCGATCATGATACCACTAACGGATTGGCAGAGGCCGCGGCCTCGATAGCCGATCTCGCCTTGCCCTTGCAGCTGGTTAACGGCGTGGAAATTTCTACGCTGTGGGAAAACCATGAGATCCACATTGTTGGGCTGGGGCTCGATATTGCCCATCCGGCGCTGTTACAGCTGCTGGTCGAACAGACCGAGCGCCGTAATCTGCGTGCGCAGGAAATCGGCGTTCGGTTAGCGAAAGCGCGTATTCCCGATGCCTATGCCGGAGCGCAACAGCTAGCGGGGGACGGCGCGGTCACCAGAGGGCATTTTGCCCGTTTTCTGGTGCAGCAGGGCATGGCTGACAACATGGCGCAGGTGTTCAAGAAGTATCTTGCCAAAGGGAAAATCGGCTATGTTCCGCCACAGTGGTGTACAATAGAACAAGCCATTGATGTCATTCATCAATCCGGTGGCCAAGCGGTGATGGCGCATCCGGGCCGTTACGATCTGACGGCCAAATGGCTGAAACGTCTGCTGGCCTATTTTGCCGAACACGGCGGTGATGCGATGGAGGTGGCGCAGTGTCAGCAAGCTCCTCATGAGCGTACGGTGTTGGCTAAATATGCGCAGGACTACCAATTATTGGCGTCTCAGGGTTCGGATTTCCATCAGCCCTGTTCGTGGATTGAGTTGGGGCGCAAACTGTGGTTACCCGGCGGTGTTGAACCGGTTTGGCGCGATTGGCCACAGCCCTAGCCAACCCTAGTTTATCCTATGGATTTCAAGCTATGGCTGAAAGACGACGGGTATAGATTGATTTAACGCGGGCGTTGTCGCGCGCGTGCATCATTTTCAGGAGTTACAGATGAGCCAGCTATTTTATATTCACCCGGACAATCCGCAGCCGCGCCTGGTCAATCAGGCCGTAGAGGTGCTGCGCAAGGGCGGTGTGATCGTCTATCCAACAGACTCTGGCTACGCGCTGGGCTGCAAACTTGAAGAGAAAACGGCCTTGGAGCGTATCTGCCGTATTCGCCAGTTGGACGGCAACCACAACTTCACGCTGATGTGCCGCGATCTGTCCGAGCTGTCGACCTATGCCTATGTGGACAATTCGTCGTTTCGCCTGATCAAGAACAATACGCCGGGCAACTACACCTTCATCTTGAAAGCGACCAAAGAAGTGCCCCGTCGGCTGATGAATGACAAGCGTAAAACCATCGGCCTGCGCGTGCCATCCAACCCGATCGCTCTGGCATTGCTGGAAGTGCTCAATGAGCCAATGATGTCGACTACGCTGATGCTGCCAGGCAATGACTTTGCCGAATCCGATCCGGAAGAGATCAGCGAACACCTTGGCAAGCAGGTGGATCTGGTGATCCACGGCGGTTTCCTGGGCCAGCAGCCGACCACGGTGATCGATCTGACTGAATCCTCCCCGGAAGTGATCCGTGAAGGGGCGGGCGATCCAGCGCCTTTCCGCTAAACTGCCGGATGAAGTCAGTGCCAAGGAGGGACAAAGCCTGTATAATAAGCGGTTGGTTTTGACCAAGTGCTAATCTTTGCGGCCGTCTCTCCTCGGTGAGAGTGGCGGCAAAGTCCCCCCGACGCCTGTGAAGGCGCAATGTTTAAATTAATTGTTTAATAAAAACAACAACATAATAAAAACACAATCTGAGGGGGGTGGGTTTGTGTGACAGCTTTTAGCTCAAGTTGTATTCCCTAATGTGTTACACACTAGTCACAAATCATAATGTTAAAAGGGTTGTGTTCGTGAAGATAAAACGTAAATCATTTGAACAATTCTTAATGCACGACATTGAAGAGCTTGACGCTGAGATCCAAGAGGGATATTTGGAGCAAGCTTTTCCTTTGATTGGTCAGATAGTCATGTTTTTCAACACATTGGAAAAAGACTTAGATCATATGATTTATGAGAGCTTTAGTGATCGTTCAGATCAGATGGGGATAATAGTTATTAGCGGTATGAACTATTCTGCAAAAGTTGATCTGTTCAAAAGATACTCTGACATGTTTCATTGGGGCTTTCAGAAGGAAGTCCCGGGTTTTGAGCTGCTGATCAAGGACCTTAGAGAATGTGGTCGGTTAAGAAACTTAACTGTTCATGCAGATTGGAATAATACAGATATTGAGGGTTATACGTATCTGGGGACTAAGATAACCAAGGATGGGATAAATCAAGAATACATACAGTTTAGCATTGACTCCCTGAACAGCATTCTTGAACTGATCCACCATACCCGATTTAAACTAAGTGATTATTATGAAACTCGTACTGAAATCCTTTCCAACTGGCCCACATGAAAGTTTCAGTTTCCTTGGTCGCAGAGTTGCACGAATAATTAGCTGAACAACTCACAAGGAAGGATTTGGGCGAGCCTGAAAATGGTCATTCACTGTCGCCGTTGATGGTGAGGGCAGCCCAACCAACCAGCTTTCTAGTAATCTTAAGCGTTAATCAATGTCGGGCAACTGAGTTGGCTTAAGGTAGGTTCATAGCTGAAAAGTGTTAAGATGAGACGTAAGCGTCCGGCGAACTCACATTGTTAACGATGCACCGTTATCACATTCTAACCTCGGTCAATATGACAACGCTGAGGTAAAATATGACAATACGGTATTCTCGTAGTGAACGGCAGCAGCATC
>NZ_JBKJYW010000081.1:0-2707 GCF_046715635.1 Serratia sp. (in: enterobacteria) | reverse complement strand
GATGCTGCTGCCGTTCACTACGAGAATACCGTATTGTCATATTTTACCTCAGCGTTGTCATATTGACCGAGGTTAGAATGTGATAACGGTGCATCGTTAACAATGTGAGTTCGCCGGACGCTTACGTTTCACTCCAGAAAAATTATTGAACTATGAATTATTAGCGACAAAACCTTGATTGTTACCTAAGCTAGAGTATCATTTATTTTTTTGATACTCTAGTTGCAGTAAAGTAAAATTATTATTTTATTAACGGGTTGAAATTGAGAGGGGGTATTTTATCATCACTTTGCTACACCTTAAAAGAGTCGCTTCAACCGTTGAATAAAGCTAAGGTTTTCGTATTCGTAGTTGGTTGACTCCAAATGCAATATTTTTTTCTCAAGACTTTTATTTATATCCTTCTCTTCATGTAATGCTTTCAAAGTTTTATCTTTTTCTGTTTTACCATCATCAATAAATTTTTTTAGTCTAGGTATGTTTTCTTTGAAAACAGATATGCTCTTTTCAAGTTTCTCTATTTTTATATTATGAACTTTGTTTTTGCTTATTTCGTTTTCTAATTCATTTTTACAATAGATTATTTTATTATTTAGCTCGAAAATTTCTTTGTTTTTTTCTAAAAGGATGGAGTTATGTTCCTTAAGCATTACAGGATTAGATAAAACCTTCATATAAACAACTTTGGAAAACTTACTATGCAATAAATGGTAATATCTTTCCATGTCAGATTCATCAATATCAGTATTATTGATTTCTGATCTTAAACGCAACTTGTCAGATAATCTCACTTCAATTATAGGTATATTGTGATCTTCAAAGTCTTTTATTTTTTCATAACTGCATTCGTGAGTTACTTTAACCTCTATAGCAACTTTTCCTCCCCATCTTTTAGCCAGTTCTTCAGGTTTACTAAAGAACCCCATCAAGTCAGGATAATAAGTTGCACCATTTTCGAATCTAATCTTGAGGTCATCTTTTTTTATCTTATCAAATTCAATCTCATATAATGTGTTGCCTTCTTGGAATTTAACTACGCTCATTTCGGAAAGAACTAAAATTGCAGTTTCATGAGAAATTAATTCAGAGTCAGAATCTTGTGACTCGCTAGAGGGCATCGATTCTGATTTGTATCGAAAAAAAGCTGTTTTTGATTTTTTAACAGGAATTAATTCTGAGCGTTTGTTTTTATTAAACTGTGTGCTCATAAACGTTAATGTGGAAAACTCCTGAGGATTTTCCTTTCTAATTTTGATCGCCTCCCATATGAAAAATAATCTCTCTTTATCTACCTTATCACTCCAGACGTATTCCTTATTTCCTTTGTAAGCATAAGACCATATTTTTCTTCTTGCCATGATTTACCTCTAATTCATATCCTGATTTACTATTTCAAATCTAATCCTGCAAGGATGAAAGCATGTTATTTCAGTGAGAATAATGTGCAGACATAGTCCTGCTGAGCGTTTCGTAAACTCTAACTCGGTCGTAAATAAACATCCGCTACTTTTTTAGGCCCCTCATAGATGTCAAAAGAAAAATGGTTCAGCATTCGCTCTTGAGAAGCATTATCAACCAAAAATGAAACCGTTCCTGAACTTATGCTTTTTCCTCGCTCATGCGTTGGTGATTCAAGCTCAAAAACAACACTCCATGCATTATTCTGCCAGTTGATATCTTCAGAGAATCTTGCCACAGAAACATATTTTCCTTTAGAGGGGATGGCTTTCCTACCACATTCCTCATAAGTGAGCCATTTAACTTTCATATTATGCATTATACGTTCCTTTAGCTAACCAACATCCCTCTATAAGATATTACTTGGCATAATGATTACTTTACACTTTCCGAAAATATCTTAAAATAGTGCAAGAGTTCATCGAAATTTGAAAACTCGTTTCTCTTGTTTAGTTTATACTTTCCCGAATCTGCACACATAACTTCAGACATGCAACTTAAATCATCCCAAATAGTGAATCGCGCAATATAATTATCGTTCTCAAAATCTATAACCATACTATCAGATAGTTCATTTTCGTTATAAACTGACTGATAATCGGTGTGCGCATGCAACCATACTTCGAATTCTCTTAGCATCTTGTTTTTACTCTCCCATCGATTTTATCAGCCTTCACACTTATATTACTAGCTGTCGGCATTTCTGGCACAGGTAACCCTTTACGTTTAGCCAAGCGGCCTTCTAAAGAGTCTGGTCCAACAATCTTTGCCCAGCCTTCGTTTGTTGGTATTAACGAACTCTTAGGGACATCAAACTCAACATACATTGCTCCATTTTTTGCTTGTTTACCAAAGGCATTAACATCCGCAGGTGAGGCCACATGGGTTGTTCCTGTAGAACTTTGCACAACCTTACCAGTCTCAATCATTGCTTGATGCTCTGCTGGCCCCATCCACCTTCCAACTGTAACATTCGTGAGCCCCCAAGGGTCGATCCAACTCAGAGGGTTAGGCCCATACTGATAAAGGTTCAGACTACCTGCCAAACCGATCGGATCTGGTGTGATAAATCGCCCAACCTCAGGTGCATAATATCGATAGGTATTGTAATGCAGCCCGGTTTCTTCATCCATGTATTGCCCAGCATAACGCAGTGGTTGGCGAAACCTTCCCAGTGGCTGGCTGAAGTTGCGCCACATCGCATCGGTCTGCCGTGTCACCTGACCAAACACCCCATACTGCCCCGACC
>NZ_JBKJYW010000080.1:0-11498 GCF_046715635.1 Serratia sp. (in: enterobacteria) | reverse complement strand
ACCACCGAACACTGGACCAGCGTGCTGCGCCAACTGATCCATCTGGGCTTTATCACCCAGAACATTGCGATGCATTCGGCGCTGCAACTGACCGAAGCCGCGCGCCCGGTGCTGCGTGGCGAAGTGGTGCTACAACTGGCGGTGCCGCGTATTCAAAGCTTCAAGGTACGCAGCAGCGCCAACCAGAAATCCTACGGCGGCAATTACGATCGCAAGCTGTTTGCCAAACTGCGCAAGCTGCGTAAATCGATCGCCGACGAAGAGAACATCCCCCCGTACGTGGTGTTCAACGATGCAACGCTGCTGGAGATGGCCGAGCAGATGCCGATCAGGGCCAGCGAGTTGTTGAGCGTCAACGGCGTGGGGCAGCGTAAGCTGGAACGTTTTGGTGCGCCATTTATGGCGATGATCCGCGCTCACCTCGACGGTGACGACGAATAAGGATAATCACTCATGCTGATGTTGTTTTTAACGGTGGCGATGGTGCATTTGATTGCGCTGATGAGCCCAGGGCCGGACTTCTTTTTTGTCTCGCAAACCGCAGCCAGCCGTTCCCGTCGCGAAGCGATGATGGGCGTGGTGGGGATCTCCCTTGGCGTAATGGTCTGGGCCGGTGTGGCGCTGCTGGGGTTGAACCTGATCCTGCAGAAGATGGCCTGGCTGCACCAGATCATCATGGTGGGCGGTGGCCTGTATCTGTGCTGGATGGGCTGGCAACTGCTGCGTTCCGCCCGTAGCCAGAATGCGCAAACTGCTCCGGCAGAAGAGGTGAAGGTGGCATTACCCAAGCCGGGCCGCAGCTTTATCCGTGGCTTGCTCACCAACCTTTCCAACCCGAAAGCGGTCATTTACTTTGGTAGCGTGTTCTCGCTGTTTGTCGGTGAGGATGTGGGGGCCGGAGCGCGTTGGGGATTGTTCGCTCTAATCACCGGTGAAACCTTTATCTGGTTCACCCTGGTGGCGATCATCTTCGCGTTACCCGCCATGCGCCGGGGCTATCAGCGGATGGCGAAATGGATCGATGGCTTAGCCGGGGTGTTGTTCACCGGTTTTGGTCTGCACCTGATTTTTACCCGCTAGGCTATTTCACTTGCCATTTTGAACCCGGGCAGTGCTCGGACTCCTCACGTACTTCAACGTACGCTGCGGGTCCTGTGCGCTGGCCGTGTCCAAACTGCCTGCGACAATAACGCCTGGAATCACATTCTCATGCCTTTCTTGCCGTTGCCAGTAATCCCGCCACCAGAATAAACAGCGAGCCAAATATCCGGTTCAGCAGTTGCATTTGGCGCGGGGTCTTTAACCAACCGGCAATGCGCGTGGCCAGCGTGGCATAGCCAATCATCACCAGGATATCGATTACCACCGTGGTGACGCCGAGAATGAAATATTGTTCGGCCTGTGGCTGGTTGGGCATGATGAACTGAGGGAACAGGGCTGCCAGGAACACGATGCTCTTGGGGTTGGTCAGATTCACCAGCACGGCGCGGCGAAACAGGCGGCGGCGTGGCATGGTGCCTGCCAGAGTGTGCAGATCCAACGCGCCTGCGGCGCGCCATTGCTGGATACCCAGCCACACCAGATAACCCGCACCAAACCATTTCAGCAATTCAAAGGCCAGCAGCGATTGGGAAACCACCGCGCCGAGGCCAATGCCCACCAGCACGATATGGATGCTCAGGCCGACCTGCAGGCCCGCGATCGACGCCGCCGCTCCGCGATAACCGTGGCTGATGCCGGTGCTCATGGTGTTGATAGCACCGGAACCGGGGGAAAGGCTGAGGATAAGGGTTGTCAGCAGATAAGTTAACCACCAGTCTAAGGTCATCGCAATGCTCCCTGAATACACCAATTTGTCACCAATTTGTGCCACAATACGCTAGTATGATTTCCCGTGCCAGAGATCACATTTACCTCTCTGAACATCCCGTTAAAAGGTAGGCCATGTCGTCAATCACCCTCGATCCCGCTGAATGGTTAAACCGTGAAAAGCAGTTCTCTGCCTTCGCGACCGGGCCTCTGCTGGATTTTTGGCGGCGACGTGAGGAAGGGGAGTTCACCGGCGTGGGGGACGTGCCGATCCGCTTTGTGCGCTTTGCTTCCCCTCTGCACCAACGGGTGGTAGTGATCAGCCCTGGGCGCATCGAAAGCTATATCAAGTACCCGGAAGTGGCGTACGATCTGTTCCACAGCGGCTATGACGTGATGATCATCGATCATCGTGGTCAGGGGCTGTCCGGGCGGATGCTGGCAGATACGCACCGGGGGCATGTGGTAAACTTTGCCGACTACGTGGACGATTTTGCCCAGTTTTACCATCAGCAGGTGAAACCCTTGGGTTACCGGCAGCACGTCGCGCTGGCACACTCGATGGGGGGCGCGATACTGGCGCAGTTTTTGGCACGTGAGCCACAGGCGTTTGCCGCCGTAGCACTCTGCGCGCCGATGTTGGGCATTTATCTGCCGATGCCGGGCTGGATGGCCAACGGGATTTTGAACTGGACGGAAAAGCGCCCAGGGCTGCGTGACTATTACGCGGTTGGTACCGGGCATTGGCGGCCCTTGCCCTTTGTGGTCAATACGCTGACCCACAGCCGCGAGCGTTATCGCCGCAACCTGCGTTATTACGCCGATCATCCCGAGCTGCGGGTCGGTGGGCCAACCTATCACTGGGTCAAGGAAAGTATTCAGGCCGGGCAGCAGATCATTGCCCAGGCTGCTAACATCACTACGCCGATTTTATTATTGCAGGCCGGTGAGGATCGGGTGGTCGACAACCGTTCCCAGCGCGCTTTTTGTCAGGCACTGTCAGACGCGGGGCACCCTTGTGAAGGGGGAAAACCGTGGGTTATCAAAGGCGCTCGCCATGAGATCCTGTTCGAACGGGACGCGATGCGCGCCGAGGCACTGAACGCAATCCTGCGTTTCTTTGCTCAGCACTTAGGTGGTACTGCTGCCGCCGAAAATTCCACTAGAGGTTAGAACATATCGCTATGTATCACGTCGTTGCTTCCGATTTAGATGGCACTCTGCTGTCCCCTGAGCACACCCTGACACCGTACGCCAAAGAAACGCTGCAGCTGCTGACGCAGCAGGGCGTGCACTTTGTTTTCGCTACCGGCCGCCACCATGTCGACGTTTCCCAGATCCGCGATAATCTCGGCATCAGTGCTTTTATGATCACCTCCAACGGTGCGCGGGTACATAACACCGCCGGTGAGCTGATCTTCAGCCACAACCTGGATGAGGATATCGCCCGCGATCTGTACAACATGATGCACGACAACCAGGATATCCTGACCAACGTCTACCGCAACGACGACTGGTTCATGAACCGTGAAAGCCCGGAGCAGGAAGAGTTTTTCCAGGAATCCATCTTCAAATATGAGCTGTTTGAGCCAGGCTTGCTGGAAACCGATGGCGTGTGCAAGGTGTATTTCACCTGCGACGAACATGAAAAACTGCTGCCGTTGGAAGATGCCATCAACGCGCGCTGGGGCGATCGAGTCAACGTCAGCTTCTCGTTCCCAACCTGCCTGGAAGTGATGGCTGGAGGCGTCTCGAAAGGCCATGCGTTGGAAGAAGTAGCCAAGATCATCGGCTATTCGCTCAAAGAGTGCATCGCCTTTGGCGACGGTATGAACGATCTGGAAATGCTGTCGATGGCGGGGAAAGGCTGCATCATGCAGGATGCCCAGCAGCGTCTGAAAGACAAGTTGCCGGAACTGGAAGTGATTGGCTCCAACGTTGATGACGCCGTGCCTCACTACCTGCGTAAAATGTACTCGATTTAAGTGATCGGGGCGCAGTCTTCACCGGCTGCGCCCTTTCTGGTTACTTATGTTGCCCCTGCTTTTGCAGGAACTGTACGCCCTTGTCCGGGAAGTCGGTAAACACGCCGTCAACACCCGCCTGATTGTAAATCGCGTCGAACAACTGGTTCACGTCGGTGACGTATTTCGGCAGTTTATCGGCACGAATGGTGTAAGGGTGCACCGCCATATTGCTGGCATGAGCGTCCTTGACCATCTCGGTCAACACGATCTGGTTCGGCTTGGACTGCTCTTCGACGATCAGCATGTGATAGTCAGGCCCGATGCCGTCGGCATACTGGGCAATCTTTTTCATCGCGCCCGGTTTGAACATCCAGTCGTAGTCATAGTTGACCCACTTGCCGTCGGCCTTCTGCTCGTAGGTTTCGTTCCAGTCGGTGTAGGCAATCAGTTGCACCAGCTTCAGATCCATCCCCATCTTGGGTTCCAACTGATCCTTGATGCGTTTCAGCTCGTTGGCATCAAAACACTGCAGGTAGACGTTGTCGCTCTTGCTGGTGTAGCCGTATTGCTTGAGGACTTCCAGCACCTTGGTGGAGATGTCTTTTCCTTCCTGCTGATGGAACCAGGGAGCCTTGATTTCCGGGTAGAGGCCGATGTTCTTGCCGGTTGAATGGTTGAGGCCCTGCACGAACTCGATCTCTTCCTGGAAGGTGTGGACGCGGAAGTCGGATTTGCCCATCGGGAAGCGGCCTGGGTAGCTTTGCACCTGCTTGCCGTCTTTGATATCAAAGCCTTCGGTGAACTTCAGCGATTTGATCTCAGGCAACGTAAAGTCGATGGCGTAGTAGCGGCCATCTTTACGCGCCCGGTCCGGGAAGCGTTCGGCGACATCGGTGACGCGATCCAGATAGTGGTCGTGCAACACTACCAGCTCGTTGTCTTTGGTCATCACCAGGTCTTGTTCAAGGAAGTCGGCACCCTGCGCGTAAGCCATCGCCTTGGCCGGTAACGTATGTTCCGGCAGATAGCCGCTGGCACCGCGGTGAGCGATAACCACTTTATCCGCAGCCTGGGCGGCACTGAGCATTGAAGTGGCAAGAATGATCCCTGTGAGCAGGGCTTTGGTTTGAGTCCGCATTCTGTGGTGCTCCATGTTGTAGAGGTAAGAAAAAGGCCGCAGCGCGGCCTTAAGATGATTGACGAACCTCAGCGGCTCGCCATGTAGGGGCGCAGCATGCTGCGCCCGCTTAGCTTTTAGCCGCGTTTGGCCGCGATTTCTGCGTGGTGTTTCTTCTCGCTGAACATGGTCAGGATTAGCAGGATCACCGCACCGATGCTGCCGCCGATCATCACCATAAAGCCGCCGTCCCAACCGAAGTAGTCAACGGTATAGCCGACGATGGCGCTGGCTGCGACCGAGCCGCCCAAGTAACCGAACAGACCGGTAAAGCCTGCGGCGGTACCTGCCGCTTTCTTCGGTGCCAGTTCCAGCGCGTGCAGGCCGATCAGCATGACTGGGCCATAGATCAGGAAGCCGATGGTGATCATACAGGCCATATCGATGCCAGGGTTACCCACCGGGTTCAGCCAGTAAACGATGGTGGCGATGGTTACCAGAACCATGAAGAACACCCCGGTAGCACCACGGTTGCCTTTAAACACCTTGTCCGACATCCAGCCGCACAGCAGGGTGCCTGGGATGCCGGCGTATTCGTACAGGAAATAGGCCCAGGAGGACTTATCCAGCGCGAAGTGTTTTACTTCTTTCAGGTAGGTTGGTGACCAGTCCAGGATGCCGTAGCGCAGCAGATACACAAACACGTTGGCGATCGCGATGTACCACAGCAGTTTGTTTGGCAGCACGTACTGCATGAAGATCTGCTTGGCTGTCAGCTCTTCTTCTGCTTCTTCGGTGTAATCATCCGGGTAGTCGTTTTTGTACTCTTCAATCGGTGGCAGACCAACAGATTGCGGGGTGTCACGCATCAAGGCGAAGGCGATCAGGGCTACCAGGATCGCACCAAAGGCAGGCATATACAGCGCCGCATGCCAGTCATTAAACCAGGCCATCCCCAGCAGGAACAGCAGTGGAGGCAGTCCGCCGCCAACGTTGTGCGCACAGTTCCATACCGAAACGACACCGCCACGCTCTTTCTGTGACCACCAATGCACCATGGTACGGCCACAAGGCGGCCAACCCATACCCTGGAACCAGCCGCACAGGAACAGCAGCACGAACATCACCGCAATACTGGAGGTTGCCCAAGGCACAAAACCCATAAACAGCATCACCAATGCGGCCATGATCAGGCCTGCGGGTAGGAACACGCGCGGGTTGGAACGGTCAGAAACCGAACCCATGATGAACTTGGAGAAACCATAAGCGATGGAGATCCCCGACAGGGCAAAGCCCAGGTCACCACGGCTGAAGCCCTGATCGATCAGATATGGCATCGCCAGGGTGAAGTTTTTACGCACCAGATAGTAGGCGGCGTAACCGAAAAAGATCCCCATAAAAATCTGCCAGCGCAGCTTACGGTAGAGCGGGTCTACCTTGTCGACTGGCACACGAGAAATGTGTGCAGCTGGCTTAAAAATACTCAACATGAGCGCCTCCGATGGCTTTATCTGTTTATTGCCTCAACAGGAAACGGCTGTCCTGAAGATGAGCTTGCGGATACCTGAAGTGTTGTTAAATGTTCCATAACGAGCGTAATGCTAGAGAAAACCCCCCGGTGTCACTGTGATGGATGGCTCATTTGTTACACTTTTATGAAACTGAGGCGGATTTTGAGTGATTGGTTAACATTTTGGAATGGCTAAATAGCACAAATACGTGACATTGGTCACATTCATGGCTTTTTATGGCCATATTATTTTCGTTTTCTGTTCGTTATTGTTCCTTATCAAACAAAGACCCTGCTGACTGTGGCTAAATAAACCCATAATTACAGGCTCAGGGGGCGAGATGAGCAACAACTCACCAATCACCGAAACGGACGTGATCATCATTGGCGGCGGAGCTACCGGCGCGGGGATTGCTCGTGACTGTGCGCGACGCGGTCTGCGCTGCGTTTTACTGGAAAGACATGATATAGCGACCGGTGCTACTGGCCGCAACCACGGGTTGTTGCACAGTGGGGCGCGCTATTCGGTCACCGATGGCGAATCGGCTCGCGAATGCATTGAAGAAAACCGCATCCTCAAGCGTATTGCCCACCACTGCATCGAACGCACCGACGGCCTGTTTATTACCTTGCCGCAGGACTCGTTGGCCTTTCAGCAGCAGTTTATTACCGCCTGTCGCAGCGCGGGGATTGAGGCCGAAGCCATTGACCCTGCGTTGGCATTACGCCTGGAGCCTGCGGCTAACCCCGCCCTGATCGGCGCGGTGCGAGTGCCGGATGGCACCGTCGATCCTTTCCGCTTAACGGCGGCCAACATGCTTGATGCGCGTGAACATGGCGCACAGATCCTCACCTATCATCAGGTTACCGGTTTGTTGCGTACCGGCGATTGCGTGACGGGCGTGCGCGTTTTTGATCACAAGGCTGCACAGCAGTACGATATTCATGCTCAGGTGGTGGTCAACGCCGCCGGGATCTGGGGCCAGCAAATTGCCGAGTATGCCGATCTGCGCATCCGCATGTTCCCTGCCAAAGGGGCATTGCTGATCTTGGGCCATCGCATCAATAACATGGTGATTAACCGCTGCCGCAAACCGGCGGATGCCGACATTCTGGTGCCTGGCGACACCATTTCGCTGATTGGCACCACCTCCACCCACATCGATTACGACCAGATCGACAACATGGTGGTGACGCCACAGGAAGTGGATATCTTAATCCGTGAAGGCACGTTGTTGTCCCCGAAACTGGCACAAACGCGCATTCTGCGTACCTATGCGGGCGTGCGGCCACTGGTCGCCAGCGACGACGATCCTTCCGGGCGCAACGTCAGCCGCGGCATCGTACTGCTCGACCATGCGGCGCGCGATGGGTTGGAGGGCTTTATCACCATTACCGGCGGCAAGTTGATGACTTACCGGCTGATGGCTGAATGGACTACCGACCTGGTCTGCGCCAAGCTGGGCATCGACAGCCCTTGTACCACGGCGGAAGTGGCGTTGCCCGGCTCCCGTCAGAGTGCCGAAGAAACGGTGCGCAGCGTGGTTTCACTGCCTGCCAGCATCCGGGGTTCGGCGGTGTATCGTCATGGCGATCGCGCCAGCCTGGTCCCTTCCGGAAATCGGCTAGACAACAGCTTGGTCTGTGAGTGTGAAGCCGTGACTGCCGGTGAGGTGCGCTATGCGGTGGATTCTCTTACCGTCAATAATCTGGTCGATCTGCGCCGCCGTACCCGCGTTGGGATGGGAACCTGCCAGGGCGAACTGTGTGCCTGCCGTGCCGCAGGTTTGTTGACGCGGTTTAATGTGGTAACGCCGCAGCAATCCATTGCCCAACTGTCCCATTTCCTCAATGAACGCTGGAAAGGCGTGCGGCCTATCGCCTGGGGCGATGCCCTGCGGGAGAGCGAATTCACCAGTTGGGTATATCAAGGGTTATGCGGGTTAGATGCGCAAGGTGACGCTAAGCAGGAGGCGGATGATGCAATTTGATGCGGTGGTGATTGGTGGTGGCCTGGCCGGGTTGAGCTGCGCTATCCGTTTAGCCGAGCATGGCAAACGTTGCGCAGTGGTCAGTTCTGGCCAAAGTGCGCTCTATTTTTCTTCCGGCTCGCTCGATCTGCTGGCCCATCTGCCCGATGGTACGCCGGTGGAATCACCTCTGTCAGCTTTGCCCGAACTGGCGCTGCAGGCTCCACAGCATCCGTATAGCCTGATGGGGGCCACACAGGTGGCCGCGCTGGCTACGCAAGCCGAGCAACTGTTACAGCGTTGCGGGTGGCAGATGCAGGGTGATAGCAGCCAAAACCATCTGCGCGTGACCCCGCTTGGGACGCGCCGTGCCACCTGGCTCAGCCCCCAGGCGATCCCTGTTTCTCCCTTGGACGGCAAGCTGCCGTGGCAGAATATCGCCGTACTGGGGATTGAGGGTTTTCTGGATTTCCAACCGCAGATGGCGGCCAGCTCATTGATTCAGGAGCAGGGCCTGAAGACAGAAGTGGCATTCTTACATTTGCCCGTGTTGGATCGCTTGCGTAATAATCCCAGCGAGTTCCGCGCGGTGAATATCGCCCGCGTACTGGATCTGCCAGAACATCTGGCGCTGATGGCGGAGGAGATCACGCGCCAGGCAGGCGAGGCCGAGGCCATCCTGCTGCCAGCCTGCCTGGGGCTAGAGGATGATGAACCGTTGATGACGTTGCGCCGCTTGGTCGGTAAGCCCGTTTATCTGTTACCCACGCTGCCGCCTTCCGTGCTCGGCATGCGGCTGCATCAGGCCTTGCGCCAGCGCTTGCAGCAACTGGGTGGGGTATTTATGCCGGGGGATAGCGTGTTGCGTGCCAGCTTCGACGGGCAGCGCGTCACCGGTCTGTATACCCGCAATCACACCGATATTCCGCTGCGGGCGCAGCAGGTGATACTGGCCAGCGGCAGTTTCTTCAGTAACGGCCTGGTGGCCGCTTTTGACGGCATTCGTGAACCGGTATTTGGCCTCGACGTGTATAGCAAAACCGAACGCGCCGACTGGAGCAATGCCGATCTGTTTGCCCCGCAACCGTACCTGCAATTTGGGGTTCAGACCGATACCGCACTGCGGGCGTTAAAACAGGGGGAGGTGATGACCAATCTGTATGCTATCGGTGCCGTGGTTGGCGGTTACGATCCGTTGCAGCAGGGCTGTGGTGCCGGGGTTTCGCTGCTCGGTGCGCTGCACGTAGCCCAACAGATCCTGGCCCAGGAGGTTTCAGCATGAGCCTGTTACCAGACAACAGCTTCGAGAGCTGCATCAAATGCACCGTCTGCACCACCTATTGTCCGGTCGCCAAGGCTAACCCGCTCTATCCAGGGCCAAAACAGGCCGGGCCGGATGGGGAACGCCTGCGGCTGAAAGATCCGGCGCTCTATGATGAAGCGTTGAAGTATTGTACCAACTGCAAGCGCTGCGAAGTGGCTTGCCCTTCCGACGTTAAAATCGGCGATATTATCCAACGCGCCCGGGCTAATTTCAGCCAAAGCAAACCGACGCTGCGCGATGCCATCCTCAGCCACACTGACATCATGGGCACGCTCTCGACGCCGTTTGCGCCTATCGTTAACGCGACTACCGGCCTGAAGCCGGTGCGCAAGCTGTTGGATAAGGCGCTGAAGATCGACCATCGGCGTGAGCTGCCGAAATACTCGTTTGGCACCTTCCGCCGTTGGTACCGCCAGCAGGCGGAACAGCAGCAGCGCTATGCCGAGCAGGTGGCATTTTTCCACGGTTGCTTTGTCAACTACAACCATCCGCAGCTTGGCAAAGACCTGATCAAAGTGTTTAACGCTATGGATATCGGCGTGCAGCTGCTCAAACGTGAAAAATGCTGCGGCGTACCGCTGATCGCCAACGGTTTTATTGCGCAGGCGAAGAAACAGGCCAAAGTGAATGCGGAATCACTGCATGATGCGGTCCTGACCAAAGGCATACCGGTGGTGGCGACTTCGTCGAGCTGCACCTTCACCCTGCGTGATGAGTATCCGCATTTGCTGGACGTGGACACCTCGGCGGTGCGTGAACGAGTAGAGCTAGCAACGCGTTATCTCTATCGTCTGATCAGCCAAGGGCGTTCTTTGCCGCTTAAACAGACGCCGCTGCGGGTGGCTTACCACACGCCGTGTCATATGGAGAAAATGGGTTGGACGGCCTATACGCTGGAGTTGTTGCGGCAAATCCCTGGGCTGGAACTGGTGGTGCTGGATTCGCAGTGCTGCGGTATCGCCGGGACTTACGGCTTCAAGTCGGAAAACTATGAAACCTCGCAAGGCATTGGTGCCTCGCTATTTCGCCAGATTGAAGCGAGCGGGGTGGATATGGTAATCACCGACTGTGAAACCTGCAAATGGCAGATCGAGATGTCCACCAGCAAGCGCTGTGAACATCCGATCACCCTGTTAGCACAGGCATTGGCGTAACCGATTAAACGGGCCAGCATGCTGGCCCAGTGCGATTACTGTTTGATCTTCACAGTATTGAAGACGCCAGCCGCTACGCTTTGAGACTGCTGCTGGTTATCTGCTGGCAGCGTGATTTGCAGGGTCAGTTGCTTACCGTCTGGCAACATAGCGAGCAGCACGCCAGAGTAGGCTTTTTGGCCAGCCACGGTGATCACGGTATCCAGTTGGCGCATTGGCGTGCCGTTAATTTCAACCGCTTTATTGGTAATGACCTGCAGGTTGGCATCGCGGGAGTGTTGCTGCTCTTCCATCCGCTTGGCCAGGGTGTCCAGATCGCCCGCTGCCTTGTCAGCAACGATCACGATCACCGCACGCTGGTTGGTGCTGTCGGCATAGATGTGCACGTTAGTTGGCTGGTTGGTCAGCTTATCGCTCTGATCGGCTAAACCGTTTGGCAGGGTAAAGGTCAGCTTGCCATCCGATAAACTCACCTGTTGCCCGGTTGGGACACTGGCTGCTGCGCTGCCTGCTGGCGCACTGCTGTCTTTGGTGGCGCTATCACAGGCCGCCAGGCCAAGCACTAACAGGCCGATACCCATCAATTTTGTTACTTTACGCATCTGGTGTTCCTTATTCCTTTGCAGATAGAGTTGGTTGACCGTATG
>NZ_JBKJYW010000079.1:0-5289 GCF_046715635.1 Serratia sp. (in: enterobacteria) | reverse complement strand
CCCCTCACCCTAACCCTCTCCCAAGGGGCGAGGGGACCGATCGAGTTAGTTTTTAGTTACAGAAATCTACCTGACCGCTGCACCGTTCCAGTTCCCTTTTTGCCGGGGCGACAGATCGAACACAATACCTAATTACAACGCCGATCGGCTCCCTCTCCCAAGGGGCGAGGGGACCGATCGAGTTAGTTTTTAGTTACAGAAATCTACCTGACCGCTGCACCGTTCCAGTTCCCTTTTTGCCGGGGCGGCAGATCGAACACAATACCTAATTACAACGCCGATCGGCTCCCTCTCCCTGTGGGAGAGGGTTGGGGTGAGGGGGCTATTTGTGAGCAACCACGTTGTTAGCCTGTTGATCCCCTAAGCGGATCAACTCGTCGAGTAGCTCCATCAACTGATCCATCTTCTGCTTCGAGAATGCTGCTTCTATCTCCCCGTAACCCTGCTCCACCTGGTGGCGTGCCAGTTCATACAGCTCCTGGCCCTGCTGGGTCAGGGACACGTACAGCTTGCGCTGATCGTTAACCGGCTTGAGGCGAAAGATCAGCTTATCCCGCTCCATGCGCGACAGGATGCCGGTCAGGCTGGGGCGCAGGATGCAGGTCTCTGCGGCCAATTCGTGAAACTCAATGGAACGGCTATTGGCCAATACGCGAATGATGCGCCATTGCTGTTCCGTCAGGTTATGGCTTTTCAGGATCGGGCGGAAGAACCCCATGGCGGTTTCACGCGCCTGCAACAGGGCGATGGTTAACGATTCATGCATGTCGATGGCCTTGGCTTAATTTTATTAACAACTTAATAGTAGCCAATTTTTGTCCAGTGGAGAACGGCAAAACGCGATCCGTCACGTAAAAATCCTGCAAAAAAGGTTAATTTGCTGATTAATAACGCTAATGTGCATAATTTGTGAATATTTCGTTATCACGATCACAAATTAAATTAACAACGTTGCGTAAATGCTGAACAGCGTATAAAAGTATTCATTAACATATTAATGATTAGCGATCCGTAGAAGGAGTCTGCATGAAAGGCACCGTATTTTCCGTAGCACTTAACCACCGCAGCCAGCTTGATGCCTGGGATCAGGCGTTTCGCGCCGCCCCTTACCAAACGCCGCCCAAGACGCCGGTGTGGTTTATCAAACCGCGCAATACCCATCTTGCCAACGGCGGCAGCATCCCGTTCCCGGCCGGTGAAATCGTACAAAGTGGCGCAACGCTGGCAGTAGTGATTGGTAGCACCGCCCGCAAGGTGGCAGCGGATAAGGTGGCCGATTATGTGGCCGGTTACGCCTTGGCAAATGACGTCAGCCTGCCGGAAACCAGCTTCTATCGCCCGGCGATCAAAGCCAAATGCCGCGACGGTTTCTGCCCGCTGGGAGAGGTCGCTCCACTGGCTAGCACCAGCAACCTGGAAATTATCACCGAGATCAACGGCGTGGAGCAGGATCGCTGGTCAACGGCGGATCTGGTGCGTTCAGTGCCGGAACTGATCGCCGCCATCAGCGACTTTATTACCCTGCAACCGGGGGATGCGGTGCTGATTGGCACGCCACACCAGCGGGTTGAGATCAAGCCGGGTGACCAAGTGACGGTGCGGGCCGCCGGTTTGCCAACCCTTACCAACCCAGTGACGCAGGCAGGAGAATAACCATGAGACACGCTCGTATCCGCCATCATGGCCAGATTGTTAACGTCACCGTAGACGACCAGCTAAGCGTTACCCTGCCCGATGGCAGCAAGCTCGATGAGCACGATGTGGAATGGCTGCCACCGGCGCAGGGCACGATATTTGCCCTTGGCCTGAACTATGCCGATCACGCCAGCGAGCTGGAGTTTAAGGCGCCGGAAGAGCCTTTGGTGTTCCTCAAAGGGCCAAACAGCCTGACCGGCCACCGCCAGGTTTCCGTACGGCCAGCGCAGGTGGAATACATGCACTACGAAGCCGAGCTGGTGGCGGTGATCGGTAAAACCGCGCGTAACGTCAGCCGCGAGCAGGCGATGGATTACGTGGCCGGTTACACCCTGTGCAACGACTACGCCATCCGCGACTATCTGGAAAACTACTACCGCCCCAACCTGCGGGTGAAAAGCCGCGACACCTTGACGCCAATCGGCCCCTACATTGTCGATCGTGACGATGTCGCGGATCCGCATAACCTGACGCTCAGCACCTACGTTAACGGTGAATTGCGCCAGCGCGGCACCACCGCCGACATGATTTTCGACATCCCGTACCTGATCGAATACCTGAGTGAATTTATGACGTTGCAGCCTGGCGACATGATCGCCACCGGCACGCCGAAAGGGCTGGCCGACGTGCAGCCTGGGGATGAAATTGTGGTGGAGATCGAAGGCATTGGCCGTTTGGTTAACCACATCATCAGTGAAAAAGATTACGAGGAGAGCAAGGGATGAAAACCATCAACCATTGGATCAACGGCAAGAACGTCGCCAGCAAAGAGTATTTCACCACCACCAACCCGGCTAACGGCGAGGTGCTGGCGGAAGTGGCGTCCGGTGGCCAGCTCGAAATCGACCAGGCAGTAGCCGCAGCCAAAGAAGCCTTCCCGAAATGGGCCAATACGCCGATGAAAGAGCGTGCACGCCTGATGCGTCGCCTGGGTGAACTGATCGACCAGAACGTGCCGCAGATTGCCGAGATGGAGACAGCCGACACCGGGTTGCCGATCCACCAAACCAAAAACGTGCTGATCCCACGAGCCTCGCACAACTTTGAGTTTTTTGCCGAAATCTGCCAGCAGATGAATGGCCGCACCTACCCGGTGGACGACAAGATGCTCAACTACACGCTGATCCAGCCGGTGGGGGTGTGTGCGCTGGTGTCACCGTGGAACGTGCCCTTTATGACCGCCACCTGGAAGACCGCACCTTGCCTGGCGCTGGGTAACACTGCGGTGCTGAAAATGTCCGAGCTTTCGCCACTGACGGCGGATCGCCTGGGTGAACTGGCGCTGGAAGCTGGTATTCCTGCCGGGGTGCTGAACGTGGTGCAGGGCTACGGAGCGACGGCGGGTGATGCTCTGGTACGCCATAAAGACGTGCGTGCGGTGTCCTTCACCGGGGGTACCTCAACCGGTCGTCGCATTATTGAAAGCGCCGGGCTGAAGAAGTTCTCGATGGAACTGGGCGGCAAATCACCGGTGCTGATCTTTGAAGATGCCGATATTGAGCGGGCGCTGGATGCGGCGCTGTTCACCATCTTCTCGATCAACGGTGAACGTTGCACCGCAGGTTCACGCATTTTCATCCAAGAAAGCATTTATCCGGAATTCGTCAAACGCTTTGCCGAGCGTGCCAATCGCCTGCGCGTAGGCGATCCGATGGATCCTAATACCCAGGTTGGGGCGTTGATCAGCCCGCAACACTGGGAAAAAGTCTCCGGCTATATCCGCCTGGGGATCGAAGAAGGGGCCACTTTGCTGGCTGGCGGTCCGGATAAACCGGCCGGTTTGAGCCACGGCAACTTCCTGCGCCCAACGGTGCTGGCCGATGTTAACAACAATATGCGTGTCGCGCAGGAAGAGATCTTCGGGCCGGTGGCCTGCCTCCTGCCGTTTAAATCAGAAGAAGACGGCCTGCGCATGGCCAACGATGTGGAGTACGGCCTGGCGTCGTACATCTGGACGCAGGATGTCAGCAAAGTACTGCGTCTGGCCCGCAATATTGAAGCGGGTATGGTTTTCGTCAACACCCAGAACGTACGCGATCTGCGCCAGCCGTTTGGCGGGGTGAAATCCTCTGGCACCGGCCGTGAAGGCGGTGAGTACAGCTTCGAAGTGTTCGCCGAGATGAAAAACGTTTGTATCTCCATGGGGGATCACCCGATCCCACGTTGGGGGGTATAAGTTTTCCCCCTCACGCCAGGCTGCGCCAGGAGGGCAGGGTGAGGGGTAGCCCCCTTTCAGACATTAAAACAACCAGAATCATGTGAGGACTTATGGGTAAATTAGCTTTAGCTGCAAAGATTACACACGTTCCCTCGATGTATTTGTCTGAATTGCCCGGTGAGCATCATGGCTGCCGTCAGGCCGCCATTGATGGTCACAAAGAGATCAGTGCCCGCTGCCGCGAAATGGGCGTCGACACCATTATCGTGTTCGATACCCACTGGCTGGTGAACAGCGCCTACCACATCAACTGTAACTCGCATTTCAAAGGGTTATACACCAGCAACGAGTTGCCGCATTTCATTCGTGACATGACCTATGAATACGACGGCAACCCGGAGCTGGGGCAAATGATTGCCGATGAAGCCCGCAAGCTTGGCGTACGTGCCAAGGCGCACGAGATCCCAAGCCTGGAGCTGGAATACGGCACGCTGGTGCCGATGCGCTACATGAACAGCGACCGGCACTTCAAGGTGATCTCCATTTCTGCCTTCTGCACCGTGCATGATTTTGCCGATAGCCGCCGCCTGGGCGAAGCGATCAAAACCGCGATTGAGCAATACGACGGCACCGTGGCGGTATTGGCCAGCGGCTCGCTGTCACACCGTTTTATCGACGATCAGCGTGCCGAGCAGGGCATGAACAGCTACACCCGCCAGTTCGATCAGCAGATGGACGAGCGGGTAGTGAAACTGTGGGAAGAAGGGCGCTTCCGCGAGTTCTGCGAAATGCTGCCAGAGTACGCCGATTACTGCTACGGCGAAGGCAATATGCACGATACCGTGATGTTGCTGGGCCTGTTGGGCTGGGACAAGTATCAGGGCAAGGTGGAATTTGTTACCCCGCTGTTTGCCAGTTCCGGGACCGGCCAGGTCAACGCCATCTTCCCGCTTCCAGCCGAAGCTTGAGGTCGCACCATGCCCCATTTTTACGCTGAATGTACCGACAACATCCGCCGGGAGGCGGATTTGCCCGCGCTGTTCGACAAGGTTAATCACGCGCTGGCGGAAACCGGCATCTTCCCGCTGGCTGGCATCCGTAGCCGCGCCATCTGGCTGGATACCTGGCAGATGGCCGACGGCAAGCAGAACTATGCCTTTGTGCATATGACGCTGAAGATTGGCCACGGCCGTAGCCTGGAGAGCCGCCAACAGGTGGGCGAAATGCTGTTTATCCTGATCAAGGATCACTTTGCCGCGCTGATGGCCAAGCGCTTTCTGGCCCTCTCTTTCACCATGGAAGAGCTGGATCCGGTGCTGAATTACAAGCAAAACAACGTCCATGCGCTGTTTAGCAAGGACTGAACAAGGGGTGGTAAATGCTGGATAAAGACGTACTGAGCCGAGCCGTGCAGCGCCTGCATCAGGCCGAGCAGA
>NZ_JBKJYW010000078.1:0-13830 GCF_046715635.1 Serratia sp. (in: enterobacteria) | reverse complement strand
CGCTCGAAGTGGTTTATCTGTTGCAGGACGGGCGCGTTGTCTGGGCCATCGCCAATATGCTGCTCAACCTGGCGGGTTCGCTGGCGATGACGCTGTTGGCCTTTATGCTGGTCAGAGCGTTCTACGGCCAATAAAATCGCTGGGCTTAATGTTTTCTTAATCTGCCATGCGGATAATCCTCGCTCAGTATCTTGGGCTGAGTGAGGAAATGAATGTTTAACCTGCCAAAAACCACTACTGAATGGATTGTCACCCTGGCGTGCGTGCTGATCGTCCTGGCCTTCATCAAGCTGTACCTGTTCCCCTAACCGCTTGCCAGCCTGAAAAAATTCCAATAAAAAACCCGCTCATGGAGCGGGTTTTAACAATTTTGGCTACTGTAGCTTAGATAGCGATAACGTTAGCAGCAGATGGCCCTTTGGCACCGTTCGTGATTTCAAATTCTACACGCTGGCCTTCAGCAAGAGTTTTGAAACCATTGCTAGCGATGGCAGAGAAGTGAACGAAAACGTCCTTGCTACCATCTTCTGGAGTAATGAAACCGAAACCTTTAGATTCATTAAACCACTTAACGCTACCTTTAATCTTAGACATCAAACATACCTTTAACGTGAATGTAAGACACAGAATGTGTGTCCAATACAGTACAGCAATTAGACGGGATTTTGTCCACAACACAGATCACATAAAATCGATAAAAAGTGAAAAAGTCGGTTATTTGCCAGGTAAATTGATGTCCACGATTACCAAAGATTGCCAAGGCAGCTCAATCCGCCAAAAAACCGTTGAGTAGCCGATTAAACACGTCAGTGCCCTCTAGCAACAGCTTTTAAGGTTTCGTCCTACCGATGAAACACCGCTCCCCTGTCACTGCGCGGCATTACGCGCTATCATTAGCGCTGTTACGAACGATCTGATGAGAATGACCATGAACGGCAAGATAACGACTTTTTTTGAGGACAAAGGCTTCGGTTTTATCACCGACGAAAACGGGGAAAATCGTTATTTTCACGTGATTAAAGTGCAAAACCCAGAGCTGATTAAGAAAAACGCGCTGGTAACCTTTGAACCGACCAACAATACCAAAGGGCCATCAGCCTATGCGGTGAAGGTTCAGGCAGCAAGCAAGTACATCACTATCGCCAACGAGAGAATTAAAATCTCCAGCATCAAGTCCTTCAATACCTTCACCAAAGAAGTCCCGGTCAAGGCGGAGGTCGATAAAGAGAACACCGTGCTGTCCGTCGGGTTGCTGATGAACCGTATCCGTCCGCTGGTGGCCGAAGCACCGCAGACCGCCACGGAAAAGCTGCGTATGCTGTCAATCACTACCTTCCAGAACGCGACTCACGTCTTCTCTGAGCATGAAATCGATATCGATGAGACCGTGCAGGCGTTGAAGACCCTATAGACCTGAAAACATTCAAAGCTATTTGATGGCACCTGTGTTAGCGTGGGTTTTCACCTGACACAGGTACGCACCATGTCTGAATCCACCAGCGTTAAAGGTTACAATAACCGCACCACTCAAATTGCCTGCCCGAAGTGTGCTTATGTCACGGATCAGCAATGTTCAAAACTGCGTAAACTCAGCACCCTGATTTGCCCCAACTGCGGCACGCAATTCACGCCAAAGCAGGGTTAAGACGCTATTTGAATATCACATGGTTGAGGCCGTTGCCGCTGACCATGTTAAACGATTCGACGCAGTTACGGCCTTGGGACTTGGCGCGATAAAGCGCAATATCCGCCATATTCATCAGCTGTTCCAGTGACTTGTTCTCATTCATTGCCAGACTCGCCACGCCCACACTAATCGTGATCCGCAATGGCGCCTTGCCGTTGGGATTCAACTCGGCGCTTTCTATCCGCCTGCGCAAATGTTCCCCCAGAGCCACCGCCTGCGTCCCCAGCGCCCGCGGCAACATAATGGCAAACTCTTCGCCCCCCAGACGGCCAAATAACTGATCGTGGCGCAGCTCACGCCGCAAAATATGGGCGAATGCCGCCAGGACATGGTCACCGATAGCATGGCCGTGGGTATCATTGATCAGTTTAAAGTGATCGATATCGATTAACAGCAGCGACACCGCTTCCTTCGAGTGTTGCTTCTGTTCCAGCAATTCTCTGCCTTTGCGCGTTAAAGCACTACGCGCCAGCGCCCCGGTAAGGAAGTCGTGGTTCGCACTGTGCTCCAACCGGCGCAGCAGTTTACGGCTAACGGCAATCGAGCTGGACAAAATCAGCGGCCCCATCACCAACATGGCAATGCCCAAACGGGCGGACATCAGGCTGTCCATGACCGCCCCTCGCGCTCCCGGCGTTTCATACAACATCAGATTGGCAGAAATGCTGACAATCTCCGTCACGCCGGAGAGAAACGTCAGCAAGGTGACGGTAAATAAATGATAACGCACGGCGCACCATAGCAGTGCGGGGATAGGGAAGGCTATCGCGCCCGGTCCACCGATATACACGCTAAGCGCCAGCGAAAGCAACAACGCCAGCAAAGGTAGGCTGGAACGCCATTGCCAGCCAAACTGCAGGCGCAGCAATTGCTTTAAACGTGGCGCGGCCAGCACAACTGGCAGGATTAACAGGTTGGTAGAGAACTGTTCGCTAAACCAGGACATCCAGGCAATGAGCAGCGTATTGTTGTATTGACTGTCAGTGCGCAACACCGAAAGCGTTGCCGACAACGCGGCACCAAGCAGGCAGGCGGTAAACATATACAAAATCGCCTGGGGCTTACCCATACGCCGTTGAGACTTGGGCAGCATCGACATCACGGCATAGCCGGTGGCAATCAGCGCCATATTGCAGGCATTTAGCCAAAGTGCCAGCGGCCAGTTTTCGCCAGTGCTCAGATCGGCGGCAATCATGCCAAGGTAGGTCCCACCCCATCCCAACATCGTCGCATAGCCAGGTCTACGCAACATCAAGCCCAGCAAAATCGCATTCACCGGCCAAAATAGGGAGAGCGACCCTAACGGGCGGGTAAAAATGCCAAACAACGAAAGCAGGTAAGCCAGTAAAAAAACATTGACCAGCAGAACCGTCGCCGGCAAACGCTGTCTTTCCGCACTCATGAAATAACCTGCGAGGCAATAATAACAACACTGACTATAAGCATGCTTTCTTTCCCCAAAAAAGAAAAACGAACCACTCCGCGCCCCATTAAAATGGTCAATAAAATCAAACAAAAACCGTATCGCGTCTTATTAGTTTAATTCGCTGCTAAAAATGTAATGCCATGTTCGCCGGACTCATCCCTTTAACGAAAACGGCTGTTAACAGCATAGCCTAAGTGGTTAACGCCACCGAAATAGCAAACCAGGAGAAATTATAAGGGTATAAATTTAAGACTCTTCTTGCTTGTGGGTTATTTTCCTGCAACGCCAGCAGAAGCGCAATGAAAAAAGCCCGCAAAGAGTTGCAGGCTAGCTGGAAAGCAACGGCTAAATTGACAGTTACGGCGCAGGCCACAGGCCAGCACGGGTAGTGATAGTAAAGCAGCAAGCTTAAGCAGACCTTAGGCGTAAAAAAGCCCGGCTAGGAACCGGGCATAATGTTACGAAATGCAGTGTCAACCCAAACGGGCTAATAACCGGCTTATCATAACCCTCAATTGTGCAGAAAAAGTGGATCACATCTAGACAGATCCCCTCTTTTGCCGACCAGTGGCAACGGTGTCTAACTGTTGCTAGAAGGGCTAACGCATCGAGCCTGTCTGACACAAAAAAATCCCGCACAAGGCGGGATAAAGTCAAAGGGATGGTAATACACTACAGGACTAACACAACATCATCGGGCTGGAATAACCTTACCAGCGCGAGTGTATAGAAATGTCATGCTTGGGTAAGGATGATGCGCCAGATGTAACGCCTGATAGAAGGCACTGACAAACCTGTGCTTTTCACTCTGACAGCAGATTAATTGTAACTAATGGCAACAGGGTTTCTTGTGGGGTGAATAGCGCACCAATCGCCGCTTGCCGGAAAGATTACTGGCTAAACATTATCAACCACGGGATCCCACTCTCCCTCCGCGGTTTATAAATGAGCGTTCCCTATAAAATAATAGCCAATTTGTAATAACACGGTTTTTCTGCAGGCCCCCCCACATGTCTTATTTTGCAGGTTAGTGCTATATTTTTTTAGGTACCAACCAAACCTACTTCATGATGGGAAGTATATGAAAAAAAATCGTTTTGGCGTTGCCGCGGCCGTATTGGCTACGGGTATGTTGTTGGCGGGATGTACCTCTAAGGTTGCAGAAACTACGCAATATTCTGGATTCTTGCAAGACTATAGCAAACTGCAAAAAACTGAAACCGCCAGCGGGCATCAGGTTTTGCGTTGGGTCGCTCCCGGTTTTAAAGAGTCTAACTATCGTGGCATCTATATTACCCCGCTGGTCTTCTACCCACCGGCAAAACCTACTGCCCGGGTGAGTCAGCAAACTCTGGATAAAATCAGAGAATACGCCAGCACCTCGATAAGAAATGCTGTTGCGGAGCGTACAACGCTGTTGCCTACCCCAGCAGGCTCACGCGTACTGGTCGCCAAAGTTGCCATTACTGCGGTAACGGCTGAAAATGAAGGTGTGCAATTCTACGAAGTTGTTCCTATTGGCGCAGTGATCGCCACCACTATGGCCGCCAGCGGACACCGAACGCAAGACACCGCGTTATTCATGGAAATCAAACTGATCGATCAAGATACCGGTAAAACGGTGGTGGCCGTAGTCCGTAAAGGCTTAGGTAAAACGGTTAGCAATCAGAATGCCCCAATCACCTTGGCCGACGTGAAGAAAGCCATCGATGATATGGTGACGGATATTGTGAACTTCCCAACACAATAATTAGTGCTGCAAAAGAGGGGGAATCGTTTTCCCCCTCTTTTCCCCCGTTTAATTTGTGAGTGCCATCACATCACTACCCTGCCAATAATCAAGCTGGGACAAATGTCCCGACCCATATTCTACTATTAGAGCCAGCTTCCAGTTTTACACCCTTTTTGATGTTGCCGTCGGACCGGCGTCCTGTCCTTACTAGCCAAGGAACTTTATAGTTAACGCTATGCTGAACGACAAAAAAAACAGTGAATGGTTAAGCGTTGTCGAGTTGGTTACCGGTGATGCCATACTTTACGACCTGCTGAAATATTGCCCCTTGGCTATTTTACGCCGCTGGCAGTTGCAACAAGTCAAATCAGGCACGCTGATATGCCAACAGCATGAAATTTGTCATGAATTTCACCTGATAGCGCTGGGTAACGTGGACGTATTTATTCACGCCGACGATGGGCGTAAATATTTACAGGCGCGCTACCACGCCGGAGATATGCTGGGTGAGCTCGAGATCTTTGAGCAACGCCCGTATATCTGCTCGGTAGAAGCGACCAGTGAGGTGACGTTACTGACGCTTTCACGCAGCGATTTTTGCCATTGGTTGACGGTCGACAATTACTTCAACCAGAAAATCATTCAGTCGTTCAGCAGCCAGTACTATCAGCTGTCGAAAAAAGCGGGTGAAGACAGTCTCTATTCATTGCACCAGCGCGTCTGTCACGCGCTGTGGCAAAGCTACCAACACCAGGGAGCCAAAAATGAAGGAGAAATTACCATTAATAAACAACAGCTCAGCGAACAGTTTGCCGTGGCCCCACGCAGTATCAACCGCATCCTGTTTGAACTGCGCGAGCAGCAGATTATTACGGTCAACGGTGAACGCATTACGGTGATCGACCCAGTGCGGTTACACCAACAGGCCGGGTTTTAATTTCTGGCCTTAGCGCCAACCAGTATAAAACGCAGGTAAGTTCCATGACTCAACTACAACCGCATATCCGGCTTAGCCGGCAGATGACACACGCCCATTACGCGCTGTTACCGGGCGATCCGCAACGCGTCGAACACGTTGCCCGCTTTCTGGATCAGGTGGAGGATTTTGGCCAAAATCGCGAATACCGGGCGCTACGGGGTTGGTTTCGTGGCGTAGAAGTCCTGGTGATTTCTACCGGCATGGGTGGCCCTTCTACCGCCATCGCCGCCGAAGAGCTACATCAGATCGGCGTAGACTGCCTGGTGCGCATTGGCAGCTGCGGCGCGATGCAAACTGCGATGAAGCTGGGCGATCTGGTGATCGCCAGCGCGGCGGTGCGCGATGAAGGTACCGGCAACGCCTATATTCCTGCAGCCTACCCGGCCAGTGCCGACTGCGGCCTGGTTTATCTGCTGCGCCAGCAGGCACACAAGCTGGGATACAGCACGCACTGCGGCTATATCCGTAGCCATGACAGTTTCTACACCGACCGCGAGCAGGAGATCACCGATTTTTGGTCGGCCAAAGGCATTCTCGCCGCCGATATGGAAACCGCCCCGCTGATGGTCATTGGCGCACTGCGTAATATGCGCATTGCTTCTATCCTGAACGTAGTGGTGGAACACCAGGGCTGCCTGGAACAAAGCATCAACGACTATCAACAGCAGGAGCATTCCTGCCAACGTGGTGAGGAACGCGAAATCGTGCTCGCGCTCGAAACGCTATATCAGGATCATCTTGAGAGGACGCAATAATGGATTTTTTCAGCATCAATAACGTCATGGTTAATATTCCTCTGGGCGAAGGTGGCTATGCGCTGTCATGGATCGAAGCCATAGGGACGGTGTTTGGCCTGCTGTGCATCTGGTTTGCCAGCAAAGAGAAGATTATCAACTACCTGTTTGGTTTGATTAACGTCACGCTGTTTGCCGCTATCTTCTTCCAGATCCAACTGTACGCCAGCCTGCTGTTACAGGTGTTTTTCTTCGTCGCCAACCTGTACGGCTGGTATGCCTGGAGCCGTCAGAACGAAAATAATGAAGCCGCACTGAAAATTCGCTGGTTACCACGGCAAAAGGCTCTCACGCTGCTGGTAGTTTGCGTAGTAGCCATCGGCCTGATGTCGCTGTTTATCGATCCGGTCTTCGCCGTGCTGACGCGCATTGCCATCGGCATTATGCAGGGCATGGGGCTTTCGGTGGTGATGCCTGAACTGCAGCCAGACGCCTTCCCACTGTGGGATTCCACCATGCTGGTGCTGTCAATCGCCGCTATGGTGTTGATGACACGCAAATACGTCGAGAACTGGCTGCTGTGGGTACTGATCGACGTGATCAGCGTAGTGATTTACGCCATCCAGGGGGTTTATGCCATGTCGTTGGAATACATTTTACTGACGGTGATTGCGCTGATGGGTTCGTTTGCCTGGATCAACAGTGCGCGCCAAAATGGCTCAAAGCCGTTGGAACCAGAGACAGCACTCAAGCCAATGCCTTGAAAATGGCGGGCATCCCCCCCATGTAACCTGTATTGTCTGCCATTTCGGTAGGTCTAGCGAAAGGAAATGAATATGTTAGAGAATTATTTTGGCTCTGGGATCGCTCCAACTGAAGAGCAAAAACGCAGATTACTGGCGGTGCAGGCAGCACTGGAACTGTTAAAGGCAACGCTGTCTGACACCAACGACGGCAACGGGGTCGAATACCAGCTGAAAACGGCAGAAAAGCACGTCAGCTCTCTGGCAGATGCCATCCAGGCTGCCGTAGAGAAGAAGTAACGTCCTTGCCTTGCCGAAACCCCTGCACAATCCGCGTTGTGCAGGGGTTTTTATTGGCGGCTTTCCTCAAGAATAAACCGCTTACCTCCCCCGCTGTTTTTATCCGTAGTTTATATTTGTGCCAGCACTCACATATTTAACCAGGGAATTTTTGATTCCCATTCACAACATATCCCTTCGTCCTATAGTGTAAAAATAAATCACCAAGGGGGCGATAACTAAAAAAATCAAACTTGGATTTCCTTATCAGCATTAAATCATGTGCGGCGTAGGTTGCTCATTGGATCGCTATTTTCAGTTTATTATTAAACAAATTTAATTCATTACCTTCGGCACAAGTCGTTAGAGAGATTAATGCACCCAGCTCAACTCATTATGTTTTTAAGTGAGTCGCTTTAGGTCGCCTCAAATTTATAAAAAACAACAAGAAAAATGACTTACCTTACACAGGAACATTAAAAATGAAAACAATACCTCTGGCATTACTCTTTCCTGCCCTGCTCGCCACCAGCGCTGCCGAGGCGGTAACGGTATATAAAAGTAAAGGAACTCAACTCGATATTTATGGCCGGATCGAGGCACAAACCGGCAATGAATGGACAGATGAACACACCAATGCCACCAACCTGACCGGCCGTCTGGGCTTTGAAGCTAAACAAAAGCTCGATGAGCAATTCGGCCTGTTTGGCAAGTTGGAATGGCAGGTTAACACGCAAAAAAACGACACCGAGGTCGCCGAAGATAACTGGGATATTCGTTACGGCTATATCGGGATCGACGGTAAAGATCTGGGGAAATTGATGGTTGGCCGTACGCGCAACCCGATGTACCAGTGGATGGGCATCACCGATCGTTACATGAACTACACGGCTAACGTTTACTCCAACTGGGTTGGCACGCGTATCGACTCCTCCTATCAATGGAACCGTCAGGACGGCACATTACAATATGAATATACGAATGGCGGGCTGGACGTTCGCACCGCCTACGTGATGGGTAACGGTGCAAGCGACAGCACCGTTGACGATGGTTATATGGCCAGCCTCGGCTACGCTTTTGAATTCCCGGTGATGGGTACGCCACTAAAAATCAAACCGGTGATTGCCTGGCAGAAAATGACCAAAAATCCCAAAGATACCAGCCTAAGCGGCAACTACACCGATTACACCCAAAAAGGGGCTGGCATACGCCTCAACTACGACAAGGCTTATCTTGGTATCAACGTCGGCCGACAAACCTACGAGCAAACCGGCAAGCCAGACAAAGATTATGATGCCTTTGACTCGCTGGCCGAATACTGGTTTACCAGCAAAATCGCGTTACGTGGCGGCTACTCTCAGTTGATCGAGTCTGAGAATGATTACGCCCACCGCAAACAGTGGATCTCTGAACTGGAATATCGCCTGAAAAAAGATGTACATCTTTCTGCCACCTATATTTATGACGATCGGGAAAGCTACGATTCGGCAGAAAATCTCTGGGTACTTGGGTTACGTTACGAATTTTAATCACTGAACAAGGATGAAAATCATGAACAGCAAACTCAGTTTATTCGCCGTGTTAGCGTTGAGTGCCAGCCTCAGCCATGCGGCCACCCTGCCAAAAGAGAGCGGTAGTTTCGATTTCACCGTGCCACAAACCGGTAAGAAGATGGAGGTCTTCAGCTACCAGCCTCCCGGAGCCAATGCCAACACCCCTGTGGTGTTTGTCCTGACCGGGCTGAACCGTAACGCCGATGAGTACCGCGACTCATGGGTAGAGAATGCCAAGAAAAACAAACTTATCGTCATCGCTCCTCTGTTCTCCGAAGCCGATTATCCCGGCAACGACGGCTATAACCTGGGGAATATCGAGAATGCCAAAACCCACCAGGTCAACCCTAAAGGGGAATGGGCCTTCACGGTCATTGACGATCTGTTTGCCGATATGCAAAAACAGGGGATCACCAAACAACAAGACTATTATTTATTTGGTAACAGCGCTGGCTGCCAGTTTGTCCACCGGATGCTGACCTTTGTCCCTGAGGCCAATGTCAAAGCCGCCATTTGTGCGGCAGCTGGATGGTGGACCATGCCAGATGTGGAAAACCCTTGGCCCTATGGCCTGGACAATGCACCAGTGAAAGTGACACAAAAACAGCTGGCCGACTATTTTGCCAAACCCGTGCTGATCACCGTCGGTGAAAAAGATAACGATCCGTATCACCCCTTGCTGCGCCGCTCTTATGAAGCCATGGCTCAGGGGGATAGCCGGTTCACCCGTGCACAAAGCTATTTCCTGACGGCACAGCAGAAAGCCAAACGCTATAAGGTCGACTTCAACTGGCGCTTTACTACCTTACCCGGCGTAGGGCATAGCGGCTCGAAGATGTCCGCCTACGGCGCCGAGCAATTTGCCTGGTTTGAACAGCATGGCGAGTTCAAGGTACAACCGTAACTTGAGGAGAACGCGCTACTGCTAAAGCAAGCGGTAGCGCGGGTCAGAAGGGAATGAGAGATGACACACACTTCTGACAAGGGAATTTTTGATTCCCCTTTTTTCTCCCTTGGGTTTTGTTATTAATAAAGGAAGAAATTACGTAGAGGGGAAAACTGACATGAACAGAGCGGAATTCACTCAACGTATTGCTGGCATTGATAATCTGACCGAAACGGATCGGCGAATCATCGACTATTTTGACAAACACTTTGAGTCCATTCCCTACAGCAAAGTGATTGATGTTTGCAATGAAATCAACATCGCCAAGTCAACCTTGGGGCGATTTATGATGAAGCTCGGCTTCACCGGCTTTCGCGACTTCAAAGAGTCCACCATCGAGCCTGAGCAGCGCAGAAACATCTCCCCCATAGAACGCTTCGACAACAGCAAAAACAGAAAGAACGGCATCGAATTCATTGAAAAACACTGCAGTGAGATCACCGATAATATCAACAATACGTTGAAAAACATCAATCGCCAGCATTTGGAAAAAACCATCGCGCTGATCTGCGATCCGGAAAAAAGGCTGTATGTGATTGGCAGCGCAACGGCACATGCCTTGGCCGAGTATTTTTACCTGCTTGGCCGCTATATCAAAAAAGACATCGTGCTGCTGGATGCCAACATTGCCAATTTACCGCATAAGTTAATCGACTCGAGAAAAGGCGATGTGCTACTAGCGATTTCTTATTATCGTTTTTCCAGCGTGACGACAAGGTTGATAAAATGGTTTTATCAAAATCGTGGCGATACCATCGTCATCACCGATAATGCCGTCAATCCGTTCAGCCACTTTGCCACGGCGATGTTGCTGATGGAGAGCCAGCATAGCGGGCTGTTCAGCAGCCGCAGCGCTGGCTTCGTATTAATCGAGGCGCTGGTTAATTATATGGGCGAAGTGAAAAGCAACGAATTAAACGAGAACTTCAACGTCATGGAGTCGTTATTCGAGGCATTTAACGTTTTCAATAAATAACACCAACACCAGGCAGTATGAATATTCACCAACCATCTTTATAGCCCTGTTGCTTTAGGGCTAAGCATTGATTCACCAGAATGCCATGTAGCAATCCATCTCTGGCGTTTATTTAATGAAAAGAGGCTATATCATGAGCAGTGAAAACAGCGCAATCCCTGTTTGCCCTGAGCAGCAAATTCTACGTACCTCACAGGGGAATTTATCTTTCCGCGCCTGCGGTGAGGGCGAAACCCTGATCTTTTTACACGGTATTCTGGGCAGCTCAAAAGCCTGGCCATTCCAGTTTGCCGCCTTTTCTCCCCGCTACCGCGTCATGGCCTGGGATGCACCGGGTTATGCCGACTCCGCGCTGGTTCCGGCCGAGATCGACGCTTTTGTGCTGATGCTGCATGAGTGGGTGCAACATTGCGGGGCAGAGAAAGTCTCCCTCGTCGGGCATTCAATGGGCGGCACCGTTGCCAGCCGCTACGCCGCCCGCTATCCAGAGCGGGTAAAAAATCTGGTGTTGTCCTGCACTCATCCCGGCTATGGCGCGCCAGAGTCGGCCCCAAGCTCGGAAAAACTGGAAAAGCGGCTACAAGAGCTCGCCGAAATCGGCCGCGAAGCCTACGGCAGAAACCGCGCTCGAGATCTGCTGCCCTTCCCGGATGTGCCCGCAGCGGTGCTGGACTATGCGGCAGAAATTGCGGCAGGCACCAACCTGGAAGGCCTGAGGCGTGCCACTCGCATGTTGCAGCTAGCCGACAACCGCCCGCTACTGCCCCAGCTCAAGATGCCGACGCTGATCCTTACCGGTGAAAAAGACGCCGTGGTGCAACCACAACTCAAAGCCGATCTGCTGGCGCTGGTGCCCTACACCCAACATATCGAGATGCCTGGTATGGGCCATGCGCCTTATTTCCACGCTCCAGATTATTACAACACGCTATTGCATGAGTTTTTTGCCAAACACTCATAAGGGGACATGATGACTGGATTTATCATCGGGATGATCGTTACCGTATTGGCGGCCTGGTTTATTATCAAAAACTACCAGCCGCAAACCGTGTTACTGCTGGCGGGGCTGAGCCTGCTGCTGATCACGGCGGTGTTGTTTCCTGAGCAATCGATATTGTACGGCAAGGCCAAATCCATCGGCTGGGTTGGCGGGGATATTTTCGCGTTCGTGAAAGAGTCTTTGACCACCCAGGTGGCGGGCATCGGTTTGATCATTATGGCGGCGGGCGGTTTTGCCGATTATATGGATCACATCAAAGCGTCGAACTCGATGGTAAATCTGTGCATCAAACCCTTGCAGATGATCAAGGCTCCTTACCTGATCCTGGCGATCGGCTACATATTATCCCAGTTGCTGCACGTGGCGATTTCCAGCGCGGCCGGTCTGGCGATGCTGCTGTTGGTCACCTTCTTCCCGGTATTGGTGCGGCTTGGTGTCAGTAAAGCCGCTGCCGCCTCGATGATCGGCATGTCGGCGTTTATGGATCTCGGCCCGGCAGTAGGCACCGCCAACCTGGCAGCCAAACATGCCGGAATGGAAACCGCAATCTACTTTGCCCACTACCAACTGCCAGTTGCCACTGGCGTGATGCTGGCGGTAGCGGTACTGATCTTCTTCACCGCACGCTACTTTGACGCCAAAGACGGGCATATCGTCACCCAACAGCAAGTGGAACAACCCACCAGCGAAGACACGGCCAAGGTACCGGCATTCTACGCTTTCCTGCCGGTGTTCCCGGTGATACTGGTGATCGTCTTCAGCCCGCTGGTGATCAGCAGCATCAAGATTGACGTGGTGACGGCGATGATTATCGGCACCCTGTTGGCATTTTTCTGCGAGTTGCTGGTACGCAGAGATTTCAAAACCGCCTGCAAGGGCATCCAGGTGTTCTTCAAAGGCATGGGAACCATGTTTACCAGCATCGTTTCCTTGCTGGTGTGTGCCGACGTTTTCGCCCAGGGTTTGCAGATCATCGGAGCCGTTGATTTCATTATCCACACCGTTCAGGCCGCGGGCTTTGGTTTTGGCAATATGACAATAGTGATGGCCCTGCTGGTCTGCGTAACTGCGGCGCTGACTGGCTCCGGCGTGGCTGCGTTCTTCTCCTTCTCCGGGCTGGCTCCAGGTATTGCCGCCAAGTTTGGCGAAAGTGCCGTCAGCATGATCCTGCCAATGCAACTGATGGCCGGTATGGGAAGATCGATTTCCCCGGTGGCCGGGGTGATCATTGCCGTCAGCAAGGCCGGTGAATGCTCGCCGTTTATGATTGTCCGCCGTACGCTGATCCCCGCTGCGGGTGGGATGATCACCATGCTGGTACTCAACGGGATCTTGAATTAACGCCTTTTAAACTCAGGGCAGGGAAATCTCTGCCCTATCATTCAACCCTCGCCAACGGTCTATTATTTAACCAAATACCTGGTCTTTTCTGAAATGTTTCACCGCCTCTATATCGCCTGCTTTTCCCACTGTACACTGCCTGAAAATCGCCCTTAATCTGGGCAGGGACGCCGTCTTATCGGCTGTTATTCGGCTATCGAGATTTCCCCTCACCCTAACCCTCTCCCAAAGGGCGAGGGGACTGAATGTGCTACTGATTAACTTCTGTGTTTGACCGCGGCAGCAAATCAGCTCCCTCTCCTTCGGAGCTGTCTCTTATACACAAATCCCCGGCACTTTTGCCGGGGATTTTTTGAACCTTTTTCCCGTCTGTTGATCTCTCTTTATATTCTCCTCTTCCATGGTTTTTAGTATGGTACTTTCTGATTGTTTTT
>NZ_JBKJYW010000077.1:0-4642 GCF_046715635.1 Serratia sp. (in: enterobacteria) | reverse complement strand
GCAATCAGACGTAGCAGGCGAGTTTTCCCCACGCCGTTACGCCCCACCAGACCACAGTGCCACTGTTCAACGGCCAGATTAAGCGGGCCAAACAGCGTTTCGCCATTGGCAAACTGACAGGTTAATTGATGTAAAACGAAATAAGGGGACTGCGCAAAATGAGCCATAAACACTCCTGAATGAAATCAAAACATCCCCATACGGCACGGGCGTGCTCGGTATAGGGCCAGATATCAGCAGGTGTGGTTGTTCATTTTCGGTAATGGCTCCGCAGAGAGAAAAGGGATAAAGCGAACCGATGTTAGCCGATCTTTTATACCGATTGCAAACATGAGGTCTATCACATTCAGCACATCCGCGTTTCCCATGTGCGCCGACAACGGCTAGATTTATCTCATCCGACCACTTGATTGGTCGTCAAAACTATAACAACTCATACCCTATGGATTTCAAGCTGCAGCTAGGCGACAAGCTTGCTCATCCCCAGGAGCTTACTTTTGGGTAAGTGACTGGGGTGAGCAAGTGCAGGTAACAACGCTGTAGCTTGAAAGACTACGGGTATATATTTTGGAGACTGCAATGAGCGTTTACCCCAACCTGCTTGCGCCGTTGGATCTCGGCTTCACCACCTTGAAAAATCGGGTGCTGATGGGATCGATGCATACCGGCCTGGAAGAACTGCCTAATGGCCCCGAGCGTATGGCAGCATTCTATGCCGAGCGGGCCGCAGCCGGTGTCGCCCTGATCGTGACCGGCGGTATAGCCCCCAATGAGAAAGGCGTGGTGTATCGTGGGGCATCGGTCCTGAACCAGCCACAGCAGGTTGCCCATCACCGGATCGTGACCGAGGCTGTCCATCAGGCTGGGGGCAAGATTGCCCTGCAAATCCTGCATACCGGGCGCTATAGCTATCAGCCACAGCCGGTAGCCCCTTCGGCGCTGCAAGCACCAATTAACCCATTCAGCCCAGCAGCGCTGACCACGCAAGAAGTTGAACAAACCATTGCCGATTTCGCCAACTGCGCGACGTTAGCACAACAGGCTGGCTATGACGGCGTAGAAGTCATGGGGTCTGAAGGCTATCTGATTAACCAGTTTCTGGTCTCGCGCACCAACCAGCGCACCGACCAATGGGGCGGCAGTTTCAGCAATCGCATGCGTTTCGCCGTGGAAATTGTGCGGGCCGTGCGTGAGGCGACCGGGCCGGAATTTATTCTGATCTACCGCCTGTCGATGCTCGATCTGGTGGAGGATGGCTCCAGCTGGCAGGAGATCGAACAGCTTGCCGTGGCGATCGAACAGGCAGGCGCAACGCTGATCAACACCGGCATCGGCTGGCATGAGGCACGCATTCCCACCATCGCCACCATGGTGCCACGCGCCGGGTTCAGTTGGGTCACGCGCAAGCTGATGGGCAAAGTGAAGATCCCGTTGATCACCACCAACCGCATCAACGATCCGGCGGTGGCGGAGCAGGTTTTGGCCGATGGCTGTGCCGACATGGTTTCCATGGCACGCCCGTTCCTGGCAGACGCGGCGTTCGTGCAGAAAGCCGCTGAAGGCCGTGCTGACGAAATTAACACCTGCATCGGCTGCAATCAGGCCTGCCTGGATCAGATTTTTGACCACAAGCTCACCTCATGCCTGGTCAATCCCCGCGCCTGTCGCGAAACCGAAATGCCGTTGATCGCCACGGCAACGCCTAAAAAACTGGCCGTGGTAGGTGCCGGGCCAGCCGGGTTGGCCTTCGCCGTTACCGCCGCCAGCCGTGGGCATCAGGTAACCTTGTTTGATGCAGCCGAGCAGATCGGTGGCCAGTTCAATATCGCCAAGCAAATCCCCGGCAAGGAAGAGTTCCATCAGACGCTGCGCTATTTCCGCCGTCAGTTGGTGCTCAATGAAGTGGAACTGAAGCTGGGGAAGCAGGTGCAACCGCAGGATTTGGCCGCTTTCGATGAGGTGATCCTGGCCTGCGGCATCGTGCCACGTATGCCAGCGATTGCAGGCATAGAACACGCCAAGGTGATGAACTATCTCGATGTTTTACGGGATAAAAAACCGGTTGGCCAGCGGGTCGCCATCATCGGGGCCGGGGGAATTGGCTTCGACGTCGCCGAATACCTCAGCCAGCACGGCACCTCCAGCAGCCTGGATCAGGCCGCGTTTAACCGCGAATGGGGGATCGATTCACAGCTCGAGCAGCGTGGAGGGTTGAGCGCCCAAGGGCCGGAAGTGCCAGCCTCGCCACGCCAGATTTTCCTGTTGCAACGTAAAACCAGCAAGGTCGGTGAAGGCCTGGGTAAAACCACCGGTTGGATCCATCGCACCAGCCTGGCGGTACGTGGCGTGAAAATGCTTAACAGCGTGAACTATCAACGGATTGACGACGAAGGGCTGCATATCCTGCGTGCCGAGCAGGAAAGCTGCTTGCCGGTGGATACGGTAGTGATTTGTGCCGGGCAGGAACCGCGCCGTGAATTGCAGCAACCGTTGCTGGAGATGGGGAAAACGGTACATCTGATTGGCGGAGCCGACGTGGCAGCCGAGCTGGATGCCCGCCGCGCTATCGATCAGGGTACGCGGCTGGCAATGGCTCTATAACCCATTGATTAGACGGGCGCAGCATGCTGCGCCCCTACATTAATAGCGCGCACCAGACTTGACCGCTTTGAGGATCAAGAACTTCTGGTTAGAGGCCACGGTGGTGCAGTTGCCGAACAAACGCCTCAGCTTCTGGTAGTAATCCAGATGGCGGTTACCCACGATCCACAGCTCGCCACCCACTTGCAGGCAGCGCTTGGCGTCGCAGAACATCTGCCAGGCGGTGTGATCGGTGATCGCATGCTGCTGGTGGAACGGTGGGTTGCACAGGACTGCCTGCAGGCTTTCACGCTCAATGCCCGCCAGCGAGTTGTTCACTTCAAACTGACAGCGATCCATCTCCTGCGGCAGATTGTGCGCCACGTTCAACTCGCTGGACGCCACCGCCATGTAGGACTCATCGACGAAGGTCATCTGCGCTTGCGGGTTCTGCACCAAGGCACGCATACCGATAATACCGTTGCCACAGCCGAGATCGACAATATGGCCCTGCAAATCCTTCGGCAGATTTTCCAGGAATAGGCGTGCGCCAATATCCAGACTACCGCGCGAGAACACGTTGGCATGGTTGTGGATCAGCCAGTCCGTACCGTCGAGCAGCCAGTCGGTGGTTTCCGGCGCTGCCGGTGGCACGATGTCAGCTACCTGGCAATAAATCAGGCGGGCCTTTTTCCAGGCCAGGCTAGTGCGGGTTGGGCCAAGCACTCGCTCAAACACTTGCATGGTCGAGGTATGCACGTCACGCGCTTTGGCACCGGCCACGATCAGCGTATCGGGTGCCACCACGTCACGCAGGGCACGTAATTGCTGTTCCAGAAGCGCCAGCGCTTTCGGGATACGGATCAGCACCACCGCCGGGTTGGCAGGCAGTTCGGCCAGGCTGTCTTGCAAGGTAACCTGCTCGACATCGAGCTCATTGAGCTTGAGGTTATGGCGCGTCGCCAACTGGCTCATGTATGAATCGCTGATGCTGTAAGGCTTATAGCCATGCAGAGCACAGGCCAGCGTGCCAAAGTTGTCGTTGAAAATCAGTACCGGGCGTTCACCGATGTCGGCATTTTCCAACTGTTGCAGCAGATATTCGTCCGCCGCTTCCCACGCCTGCAGCTGGGTGGCTTCTTCCTGTTGGGGATAACGCTCCAGCTCAAGTTGCTGTGTTCCCAGATCGAGTTGGCTCATTGCCCCTCCTGAATAGTAAATTTGGGCTGTTTATCCCCTAAAAACGCTCAGCAGTAAAATGTTTTTTGGGATTAATTGCCCTTTGCAGGATTTGAGCAACAAAACGTCATACAATGCTTGCCCTGGTTTACCACTGAATACTGAATAACATGTCCGAACTGAGCTACCTGCAAGGCTACCCCGATCATCTGCAAATGCAGGTGCAACAACTCATCCAGCAACAGAGGCTGGGCGAGGTTTTGTTACAGCGCTATCCGCAGGTTCATGGCTGCACCACCGACAAGTCGCTCTATCAGTTTACCGTCGATCTCAAAAATCAGTATCTGCGAAATGCTCAACCGCTGAGCAAGGTGGCCTACGACAGCAAGATCCAGGTGATGAAGCACGCCTTGGGGCTGCATACTGCCATTTCCCGGGTGCAAGGTGGCAAGCTGAAGGCCAAAGCCGAGATCCGTGTGGCGACGGTGTTTAAAAATGCCCCGGAACCTTTCCTGCGCATGATCGTGGTCCACGAGTTGGCGCACCTGAAAGAGAAAGACCACAACAAGGCGTTCTACAGCCTGTGCTGCCATATGGAACCCAGCTATCACCAGTTGGAGTTTGATACCCGCCTTTATCTGACCCACCTCTCCGTGTTTGGCGAACTATATGAATAATCAGACTTTTTAAGCAAATATTCGCCTAACGTTTGCGGCGTGATAATCTGGTTCCTTGAGCTATCTTCCTGTGGAAATCGGAGTCACCCATGATTCGCTTTGCTGTTGTCGGCACCAACTGGATCACCGAACGTTTTATCGATGCGGCTCACGAAAGCGGCAAGATGAGGCTGACCGCCATCTATTCGCGTAAGCTCGAACAGGCG
>NZ_JBKJYW010000076.1:0-7508 GCF_046715635.1 Serratia sp. (in: enterobacteria) | reverse complement strand
TCTGGAAACGCTGCGTAATATGGTTGCCGCAGGCAGTGGGATTACGCTGTTGCCCGCCTTGGCAGTACCGCGTGAGCGTGAGCGTGACGGCGTCTGCTATCTGGAGTGCTACAAACCGGAACCGAAGCGCACCATTGCTCTGGTGTATCGCCCCGGCTCCCCGCTGCGTAGCCGCTATGAGCAGTTGGCCGAGGCTATTCGCGAACACATGCAGAACTACCTGGACGCGAACTTAAAACAGGCGGTTTAAACCGTTTAGCGCTGCCACACGGTAGGCTTCGGCCATGGTTGGATAGTTGAAGGTGGTATTGACGAAATACTCGATGGTATTACCTTCACCTTTCTGTTCCATGATCGCCTGACCGATGTGAATGATCTCTGCCGCACGCTCACCAAAGCAGTGGATCCCCAGGATCTGCAAGGTGTCGCGGTGGAACAGGATCTTCAGGCTACCCACGTTCATGCCGGCAATCTGCGCCCGAGCCAGGTGTTTGAACTGGGCACGGCCTACTTCGTAGGGCACTTTCATCGCCGTCAGTTCCTGTTCGGTTTTGCCGACGGAACTGATTTCCGGAATGGTATAAATGCCCGTTGGAATGTCTTCGATCAGATGCCCGCTGGCTTCCCCAGAGGAGATGGCCTGAGCGGCGATACGGCCCTGGTCATAAGCGGCAGATGCCAGACTCGGATAGCCGATCACGTCGCCCACTGCATAAATGTGGGCCACGGCGGTCTGATACATGCTGTTGACCTTCAGCAGGCCACGGCTGTCTGATTCCAGACCCACGTTCTCCAGGCCAAGCGCATCGGTGTTACCGGTACGGCCATTGGCGTACAGCAGGCAATCGGCCTTCACTTTCTTGCCGGATTTCAGATGCACAATCACGCCGTCATCGGTGCCTTCGATCTGCTCGAACTCTTCGTTGTGGCGGATCACCACGCCATTATTCCACAGGTGATAAGACAGAGAGTCTGACATCTCCTGATCGAGGAACGCCAGCAGCCGATCGCGGGTGTTGATCAAATCCACCTTCACGTTCAAACCACGGAAGATAGAAGCATATTCGCAGCCAATCACCCCGGCGCCGTAGATAATCACGTGGCGCGGTTCGTGGTTCAGCTCCAGGATGGAGTCACTGTCATAAATGCGCGAGTGGTTAAAATCAACGCTGTTCGGATGGTAGGGGCGCGAACCACAGGCGATCACGATATGGTCGGCGCGGATGGTATCCTGCGTGCCATCCATATAGCTTACGCTGACGGTGTTGGCGTCGATAAACTTGGCATTACCGGCAAATAGCTTGCACTGGTTACGCTCGTAGAACCCTTGGCGCATGCGCGTTTGCTGGTTAATCACGCTGTCGGCGTGGCGTAAAATGTCAGGGAAGGTGGCGCTGAGAGTGCGGGAGTTATTATAAAGCGGGTTCTGGTTGAATTCGATAATACGGCTGACGGCGTGGCGGAGGGCTTTTGAGGGGATGGTTCCCCAGTGAGTACAACCACCGCCCACGTTATTGTACCGTTCGATCACGGCCACGCGGGCACCTTGTTTCACCAGACCCATGGCTGCGCCTTCACCACCAGGGCCGGAGCCGATGATAATGGCATCAAATTGATAGTGTTGTTGCATGTAGGAGAGACCTGTTCTTATACAAATTTACAACGGTATCTTAACATCATAGCGCTGCGTGCCCAATTACCATTAGCCTTTTTGTGGCAAAGCACAATCGGTGCGGCCCAGAACTGTGACAAAGCGCGTTTGTATCAATGCTGTTGCAATAAATTTGCTATATTGCCAGTTCTGCGGCGTTAGACTGAAAGAAGGGAAGTTATCCGGATATGCAAATGGGCGTCAGAGCACAACAAAAAGAACGCACGCGTCGCTCCCTCATTGAGGCGGCTTTCAGCCAGCTGAGTGCCGAGCGCAGTTTTGCCAGCCTGAGCCTGCGTGAAGTCTCGCGAGAGGCGGGCATCGCGCCTACGTCGTTCTATCGCCATTTTCGCGATGTGGATGAGCTTGGGCTCACCATGGTAGACGAAAGCGGCCTGATGCTGCGCCAATTGATGCGCCAGGCACGTCAGCGTATTGCCAAAGGCGGCAGCGTGATCCGCACGTCGGTATCGACCTTTATGGAGTTTATCGGTAATAATCCCAACGCCTTTCGGCTGTTGCTGCGTGAACGTTCCGGTACCTCGGCCGCGTTTCGTGCGGCGGTAGCACGGGAAATCCAACATTTTATCGCCGAACTGGCAGATTACCTTGAGCTGGAAAACCATATGCCGCGCAGTTTTACCGAAGCGCAGGCGGAAGCCATGGTGACGATTGTGTTCAGTGCCGGTGCGGAAGCACTGGATATTGATATTGAACAACGGCGGCAGCTTGAAGAAAGGTTAGTGTTGCAACTGCGGATGATCTCCAAAGGAGCCTATTACTGGTATCGCCGCGAGCAAGAAAAAGCCTCTGTATCCCACGTATAACAAGGTGAAAGTCATGGAAAAATTAAGCCGTGAGAATGGTACTTTACTGCTGGCGTTGATTGCCGGCCTGTCCGTAAACGGTTCCTTTGCCGCGCTGTTCAGTTCGGTGGTGTCGTTTTCAGCCTTCCCGTTAATTGCTTTGGTGTTGGCGGTATATTGCCTGCATCAGCGTTACCTGAACCAGCCAATGCCGGATGGCATGCCAAAACTGGCGGCCGGCTGCTTCCTGTTAGGCATCCTGGGATATAGCGCGATCGTGCGTGCGGAATACCCGCAGATCGGCTCGAACTTCCTGCCCTCGATTGTTTGCGTGGTGCTGGTGTTCTGGCTTGGTTTCCAATTAAGGAAACGCAATACTATCGCCGTCCAGCATTAAAAATGGTTTCATCGAGAAAAGGCACTCCGAGGAGCGCCTTTTTTGTTTTTCGCCATGTAGGGCGCAGTGCCGGTCTAGATCAGCGGCGTTCGAGCAAGACACCACATTCCATATGATGGGTGTATGGGAACTGATCAAATAGAGCCAGGCGAGTGATTTTGTGCGTGGCCTGCAGCGTATCCAGATTGGCGCACAGGGTCTCTGGGTTGCAGGAGATGTAAAGAATGCGTGGGTAGGCCTGCACCATCTTCACCGTTTCCTCATCCAGACCGCTGCGCGGCGGATCGACGAAAATCGTCTCACAGTTATAGCTGCTCAGATCGATCCCTTTTAACCGGTTGAACTCGCGAGCGCCGTTCATCGCCTGAGTGAAATCCTCCGCCGCCATACGGATAATCTGCACGTTATCGATATGGTTGGCCGCGATGTTGTACTGCGCCGCCGCCACCGAAGGCTTGGCAATTTCAGTGGCTAACACCCGCTCAAAGTTGCGGGCCAGCGCCAGCGAGAAGTTGCCGTTACCGCAATACAGCTCCAGCAGGTCTCCTTTTGCACCTTGGGTGACGTCCAGAGCCCACTCCAGCATTTGCACGTTCATCACCGCATTGGGCTGGGTGAAACTGTTTTCGACCTGGCGATAAATCATCTCGCGGCCACCAACCGGCAGCACTTCATCGACGTAATCCTGATCCAGCATGATTTTCATCTTCGAGGCGCGCCCAATCAGCTGCACATCGAAGCCCTCTGCGCGTAACGCGTCACGCAGCGCAGTGGCATCTTGCTGCCATTGTTCGTCCAGCTTGCGGTGATACAGCAGCGAAGCAATGATTTTACCGCTCTGTGTGGACAGATAATCGATCTGGAACAGCTTGTGGCGCAGCACCGGATTGGGCTTGAGGGCCACCATCAGCGCACTCATCAGGCGGTTAATCAGCTCGCTGGCCGCCGGGAAGCTATCGACGCGGATACGCTGCTTGGTCTGCTGATCGAACATGATGTGGTACATATCGTCCTCATCATGCCAGATGCGGAACTCCGCACGCATGCGGTAGTGGCTGACTGGCGAGCGAAACACTTCCGGCTCGGGCGCCGTGAACGGTGACATCATGCTTTTCAGACGGGCTGTTTTCTCCGCCAGTTGGTCGTCATAGCGTTCAATGGGCAAATTCTCGGGCGTCATGGTTTCTCTCGTCAGGCAAATTGGATCAGCGGGGATTGTAGGGAATCAGTCCGTGAAGTCCAGTTTTGTTGTGGTGCTATTTGAAACACTGTTGGCAATCTAGACATCCATTTTCATTGATTGTAGCATTGCCGTCCGGTCTCAAGCAGCGAGTGAAAAGGGAATCCAGTGCAAATCTGGAGCTGACGCGCAGCGGTATGGGGAAGTCACGGCGATAGCGTTTAAATGATGCAGACACTGTCCACTGCAGGATGGGAAGTCATCGCCCGGTGCGGGTTGCCACAGGCAATCGGCAAATCCCAAGCCCGAAAACCTACCGGTGTACGTCGCAATATCCATAGCCGTCGCGAACTACCGGCCGTGGCCCTGCGGCATCCCCAATGTAGTTTGGATGCTTTTTATAATGACAATGATAAAAAATACACTGCTGGCGGTGGTTTCCTCCGTGACGGCATTTTCTGGATGGGCGCAAGATAACACCACGGCTAAAAGTAGCGATGATCTGGTGGTTACCGCCAATCGCTTCCCTCAACCAGTCTCTTCCGTATTGGCTCCTGCCGATGTGGTGACTCGTGAAGATATCGATCGCTGGCAGGCCAAAAGCCTCAATGATGTGATGCGCCGTTTGCCGGGCGTTGATATTTCGCAGTACGGCGGCATGGGGCAGGGGTCATCCATCTCGGTACGCGGCACCGAGGCTCGGCACGTGTTAGTGTTGATCGATGGCGTGCCATTGGCCCGTTTGGGGATCACTAATGGTGTCAACTTTAACCAGGTGCCACTGGCGCTGGTGCAGCGTGTAGAGTTTATCCGGGGGCCACGCTCGGCCATTTACGGTTCTGGCGCCATCGGCGGGGTTATCAATATCATTACCCAGACGGATAAAGAAGGCGGCAAAGTTCAGGCGGGTATCGGTTCAAAGGGCTATCAGCAGTATGACGGTGCCGTGCGCCAGCGGTTTGACAATACTATCGCGACCGTCGCGGGCAGCTATCAGATGACCAACGGCTTTAATGTGCAGCCGGGCTCGCCTTATTCGGTCGACAGCGATCGCGATGGTTTCCGCAATAAAAGCTTCTGGGGCGGGTTAGAGCAGCAATTCAATCAGAATTTCTCTGGCTTCGTGCGCGGCTATGGCTACACCAACAACGCTGACTATGACGTTGGCAGCGTTCCTTTCAGCCCACAGTACAGTAATGATGAAGACCGCCTGTATAGCCATACCTATGATATGGGGCTGCGTTTCCTGTCTGGTGCCTTCTCTTCACAACTGACTGGCAGCTACCAGAAACAGAAACAGTACAACTACAGCAGCCAGAATGGCCGTTATGGCATCAGCACCACGCTGGATGATATGGATCAGCGTAACCTGCAATGGGGCAATACCTATGCTTTCGAGCACGGTAGCGTCACCGCCGGTGCCGATTTCCAGCAACAGCGCCTGACCTCCTCCGACAACTTCTTCGCCGATACTTATAAAAGAGACAACACGGGTTTGTACCTAAGTGGCCAGCAGCAGTTTGGCAGCGTGACGCTGGAAGCCTCTGGGCGTGAAGATAATGACGAGGACTTTGGCTGGCACGGTACTTGGCAAACTGCGGCAGGTTGGGAGTTTGTGGATGGTTATCGGGCAACCTTGTCTTATGGTACGGGCTTCCTGACTCCGTCGCTGGGCCAGCAATATGGCTCAAAACGTTTTGGTATTGATTCCAACAGCAACCTCAAGCCGGAAGAGTCCAAGCAATGGGAAATGGGTCTGGAAGGTTTGACCGGGCCGCTGGATTGGCGCCTGTCCGCTTACCATTACAAAATCCAGAACCTGATCAACTATGATTCTGACCCGGTGACCTATCAGGGGCAGTATTACAACGTGGACAAGGCAACGATTAAAGGTGTGGAATGGACCGGCAGCTTTGATACCTGGATCTTCACCCATCAGTTGACGCTGCAATATATCGATCCACGTAATGACCAGACCGATGAGGTGTTGGCGCGCCGTTCGAAGCGCCAGGCCAAGTATCAGCTGGATTGGACGATGTTCAAGTTGGATATGGATATCTCGTATCAGTACTACGGCAAGCGTTACGACAATATCTCTTCTACTTATAACCCTGAGCAGCGCGTATTGCCGAGCTACAGCACGGTAGACGTGAGCGCCTCATATCCAATAACCTCTCAGCTGACAGTTCGTGGTAGAATTGCCAACCTGTTTGATAAAGATTATGAGACGGCTTATGGCTACGCTACTCCAGGAAGAGAGTACTACCTCACTGGCAGCTATACCTTCTAACGCCACTGCGGCTCCTCGCCCGACGGCGCTGGTTTTTGATTCCGGCGTCGGCGGGTTGTCGGTGTACCAGGAGGTTCGGCAACTGTTGCCGGATCTCCACTATATCTATGCCTTCGATAACGTGGCATTCCCCTACGGCGAGAAATCTGAAGAGTTTATCATTGAGCGCGTGCTGGAAATTGTCAGTGCGGTTCAGCAGCGCCATCCTCTAGCGATCGTCATCATCGCCTGTAATACCGCCAGTACCGTTTCCTTACCCGCACTGCGTGAACGTTTTGCTTTCCCAGTGGTGGGGGTGGTGCCGGCGATCAAACCTGCAGCCAAACTGACCGCCAACGGTATCGTCGGTTTGCTGGCTACGCGCGGTACGGTTCAGCGTGCTTATACCCATGAACTGATCGAGCGTTTCGCAACAGATTGCAAAATCGAACTGTTAGGCTCTTCTGAGCTGGTGGAATTGGCAGAAGCCAAGTTGCATGGTGAATCTGTGCCGCTGGCAACGCTGAAGAAAATCTTGCAGCCGTGGCTGAGCATGCGCGAGCCTCCGGACACGGTCGTGTTGGGCTGTACTCACTTCCCTCTATTATCTGAAGAGCTGATGCAAGTTCTACCTGAGGGGACGCGTCTGGTGGATTCGGGTGCGGCAATTGCCCGCAGAGCCGCCTGGCTTATCTCCAATCAGGAAAATCTGGTCTCAACTCAGGAAGAGAATCTGGCGTATTGCATGGCGCTGAATGAAGACACCGATGCTTTATTGCCCGTTTTGCAGGCTTATGGCTTTAAATCGTTGAAAAAACTGCCGCTTTAATGGGGTTTTGCTTAAACATTCGACGGTCAGAAAAAAAAGTGAATTTAGGGGTTGCGGCGTTCTGAGAACTCCCTATAATGCGCCTCCACTGACCGGGAACAACGACTCCTCTAACGAGAACCAGTCGCCCAGCCAGGAAGAAGCAACCCGGTGAAAACACCGCGTCTCGTAAGAGAAAAAGGTTGACTCTTCAGCGGGAAAGCGTAATATGCACCTCCTGCGTTACCGAGAAACTTTCCGGTAACGAACGCTCTTTAACAATTTATCAGACAATCTGTGTGGGCACTCACAAGACGATATCCAGCTACTTCGGTAGCAAAAAATATCAAGTCTTGAAGAGTGACCAAGCAGTAATTCATGCGAATGAATTATTACG
>NZ_JBKJYW010000075.1:0-7805 GCF_046715635.1 Serratia sp. (in: enterobacteria) | reverse complement strand
TGATATTGGCGATGCGATCCGCGAGCACACCATGGAGGTTTACACCATGTTGAGCGATCTGATCACCCCGGAAATCAAGCTGACCATCGAAAGCGTCAGCATGCCGGAAGAAACCAATACCCCAGCGCTAGCGGCTGAAGTGGTAAAAGAAGACGAGTAACTTGCAGGTCAGTTACCACAAAAAAGGCATCCGATAGTGGATGCCTTTTTACTTTTTGCTTTGGGCAAATCACACGTAACTAAGCGCAATACCGATGAACAACACCAAGCCAACGTAGTTGTTATTCAGGAAGGCACGGAAACAGGCATCGCGATCGCGGCCAGCCACCTGCTTTTGCTGATGGATAAACAACGCTCCAGCCAACAACAGCGACCAGTAGAACGCGCCCCCCAACTGCATCAGATAACCCACCCATAGCATCAGCAACAGCGTAGCAAACTGCAACACTCCGACGATCAGCTTGTCATGGCGGCCAAACAGCACCGCGGTGGATTTGATGCCAATCTTCAGATCGTCATCACGATCGACCATGGCATACAGGGTATCGTAAGCCACCGTCCAACAGATGTTAGCCAGAAACAGCAGCCAGCAACTCAGTGGCAGCGACTCGCTGACGGCAGCATAGGCCATCGGGATCGACCAGCCAAACGCCGCCCCCAACACCACCTGTGGCAGATTGGTCACTCGCTTCATAAACGGGTAAACCCAGGCCAGCGCCAGAGCCGCCAGCGACAGCCAGATGGTCATGGCGTTCAACGTCAGCACCAGCGCAAAGGAAACCAGCACCAGCGAAACAAACAGGATCTTGGCCTCTTTTTCGCTGACGCGACCACTCGGCATCGGGCGGCCAGCAGTGCGTTTCACATGCCCATCGAACGCGCGGTCGGCATAGTCATTCACCACGCAGCCCGCGGCACGCATCAGGAAAACCCCAAGCACAAACACCAGCAATACCGACGGCGAAGGAACTCCCCCTCCTGCCAACCACAATGCCCACAGGGTAGGCCACAGCAACAATAGCGAGCCAATCGGCTTATCGATACGCATCAGATGGCAATAGGCCTGCCATTTGCTTTGAATCACGCTCCCTTCCAAAGTTCTTTCTCCCCTAATTATGCCGGAGTGCCCTTTTCCACCGTATACAGTGGACAGACCGGTAGAAACAGTTCCGTCAGTAACAATGGTTTTCCCGCCAGACGGAGGCGAGAACGCCGCGCCCACAGATCCTTCTGCTGGCCAACATGGATATAATCGCGCGTCAGGCTTTCACTGCTGAACAGATAACGGCCCAGTGGTAACGTCCCCAGATCGACCAGCGCCAGATCCGGCCCGGTCAGGGTTTCCTGTGGGATCACCGTGCGCCCCAGCAGCCAAGGCTGCCCGTCACCCAGCAAGACGATTTCGCGCAGCCAATAGCGCTCGCTGTGTGGCAGATGAACCGCCTCTTCGGCAAGCTGGTCGCGAGTGATGAAGCATTCACGCTGTGGTTCTACCTGCACACGGCCACAGTGGCGCTCAAAACGACGGGTCATGGAACCTAACTCCATCAGCCAATCGCTAACGGCGGCAGGTATTGAGGAATGGTCAGACAGCCACTCAATAGGTGGCAGGATGGGATCCCTATTGTCAGACATTATGCTACTCCAGGCTGGAGGCTGCGCCCTGCGTGCCGTGCCAAACCATACAAACTGTTAACAGAAATCCATTGTAACGCAGAAATGCAAAAGCGGCAGGCAGATTCGTGACGTAACGCATCACCCATTATCAGGGGGAAAATACCGGGCTGTCGTAGTAGAGGATGTCGTAATGCAAGGGAATTTACGCTGTTGGCGACAGACTAGCCAAGGAAGTCCCTGTCTGCTGAATATCAGCAGGGGGACGCAGGCAGATAAATGAAAAAAGGTGCGCCCAAGCGCACCAATCATCAAGCCAGCATCGGTAGCGTGGGGGGTTACCCCTTGCCTTTCACGCTGCCAATAAACGTTTCACGTGCGGTGGTGGAACCCAGTTTTTCGGCCTCATTCATCAGTTTCAGCGCCTTATCGATATCCCCCGCCTTGACCGCCTGTTTGATGCCGTTATTGAAGTAAGCCTCGGTGTCATTAAGCATCGGCTCTGCCGGTGCGCTAGCCACCGGTGCTGGAGCCGCAACGGCCGGAGCGGCAGCACCCACCACGACCGGTGGCGTTGCCGGAGCCGATTGCAGCATGCCAATCATGATGTTGCTGGCCCCTTGTTCTGCCGTCACCTTCAGCTTCAATGTGCCGCTGGTGCTGTGGCTGGCGATCGGATCCGGAATATCCGGTACCGCATTACCCACCCCTTGAGCATAAGCTTTGGCCGGGTTGGTCAGCGTGGTGGTTTTAGTCAGATCCTGTTGCGTGGTGTACACCAACAGATAAATCTGTTTTTGCCCCAGAGCGGGAGTCAGTTTCAACGTGCCTTCCAGCCGATCGGCAGACATCACGCCCGGTGGCTGGTAAGCGAAATAGCTGCTCGGATAATAGGCCGCCGGGCGCAGATGTTCATCGAGCACCAATACGCTAGGGGCAAAGATTGAGTTTTTATTGGCCAGACTGCTCAGTTGGATTTCCAGCGATCCCCGATCGGCTGGCAGTGCAAATGCAGCAACGGCCCCCTGGATCTGGCCCTGGTTGATCTGTGGGCTGACGTTGTTGAGTTGGACATCCTGGCTAACCGGCGGTACCAACGGCTGCCAAGGCAAGCTTTGCAGCGTGGTGGCACTGATGGCCGGTGCGACGGAAACGTTGGCCGGAGTATCGGCATAGGTCGCCAGCGGTGCGCCGACGGTCAACGCCAGAGACAGGCAGAGTGACAGTAGATTTTTTTTCATTGTTATTACCCTCTCGCTTTGAGCGTGCATCCCGGCAGCGGGCAGGCAAGCGCACTACTGCCGGTTAAACGGTAAGAGGGAGGGCGTGCAGGCGCCCTCCCGTCAAGCCAGTATTACCACCAGATTTCCATCTGGGCACCGAAGGTGACTTCGTCGTCATTACCACGGCTGAAGGTATGCATGCTGGTATCGTTATAGGCGGTACCTGCGTTGTAGCCCGCACCGGAATCGTTGCTTGCGTAGCCCCACTTCTCATCCCAGTTGGCGTAGGTAGCGAAGACACGGATCGCCGGACGTGACCAGATGCTGTTACCCGCTTGCCACTGTTGGGCCAGGGTCACTTTGTATTGGCCGTTGCGATCGCCAGTACGCTGAGACTTCACGTTATCGTAACCGGCTTCCAGCAAGGTGCTCATGATTGGCGTCCATTTGTACATTGGGCGCACGCCCACGGTGTACCAGGTGGTGCCGTTGTCATTGTCGCGGTTAATGTCCTGATACATGGCAACGTACATCATTGCCCAATCATCGTTGAAGTCGATGGCACCGTGATCCAGCACGCGGATCATGCTGCCGTTGTTATCAATGGAAGCGCCTTGGCTGCGGCCATTGTTCTGCGCAGTCATAGAATCGGTGGCGTACTGCACGACAAATTTGTTGTAGCCGCCCAGAATGCTCTGGGTATGTTCCCCAGTAAACATCCAACCGTCTTTGCTTGCCCCATCGGCCAGGTGGTAACCGTCTTGTTCATTGGCACGGCCATAATCCACACCCAGTTCCAACGTACCGCCCGGGTTCAGCTCAAGGCCAGCCAAACGCAGGTCGAAGGTGTCGTTGACGGTTGGACGCTCGTCACGCTGATTGTCGATATAGCCTAAGGAACCACCGGATTCGGTGTTACGGGTCACGGCGGCAGACAGCTTGCCAAAGCCCAGATCGATATTTTCCAGACCGGCACCAGGACCTGAGATGTCCCAGTAGTAGAAGTCGATCATATGGACGTCATGACGCTGATAAAAGCGCTTACCGGCCCACATGTTGGCACCTGGCAACGCGTCGATCAGGTTTTTACCCTGCACGTTCACTTCACGGAAGGCCGGGCTGGTGGATTCCCAGTCAGACTGTTGCGACACGGAATAGGCCACGTTGGTGTCGAAATAGAAGCTCTTGTCGCCCTCTTTCCACACTTCCTGACCCAGTTTCAGTTCCGCATAGGTTTCACACTCGTTACCAAGACGGTACTTACTGCTGGCACCGGTGGACTGGAAGCACTGTTGCTCACCGCCACTCCCGGTCCAACCAATACCGGAACGCGCATAGCCGTGGAAATCCACCGCCATCGCTGATGAGGACAAGACACCGGCGGCGACAGCCAGCGTCAGAGGAAGTTTGCGCAGAGTAGTCATCATTATTCTCCTGTTATACAGACCTTGATGCTTTAAACACCCGGTTCCTGATGCAGCCGTTTACACGCCGTACCGTCCTCGCGGAACAGGTGACAGCGGTGTGGCGGCAGGCCGATGGCGAATGTTGCACCTTCTTCTACCAGCACCACGTCGTTCTGGCGGTAAACCAGGTTTTGACGAATTGCCGGAATTTGGATATGGATTTGCGTCTCGTTGCCGAGCTGCTCCACCACCTGTACTTCACCCATCAATGTCACTTCAGATTCAGAGCTCGGTAACAGATGTTCTGGGCGGATGCCCAACGACAGGTTGGTGCCAACCTCAATGCCCTGTCCTTCAACCGGCAGCCACACCAATTGCCTATTGGGCATCGGCAGTTCGATCTGTACCCGCAACTCTTCCACTCCGGTCACTTTCACCGGCAGGAAATTCATTTTTGGCGAGCCGATAAAGCCCGCGACAAAGCGATTGGCCGGGTAGTGATAGAGTTCCAGCGGCTTGCCGATCTGCGCCACGCGCCCAGCGTCCAGCACCACGATTTTGTCGGCCAACGTCATCGCTTCAACCTGGTCGTGAGTGACGTAAATCATGGTGCGCTGCAACCGTTTGTGCAGACGTGAGATCTCAATGCGCATCTGCACCCGCAGTGCGGCATCCAGGTTAGAAAGCGGTTCGTCCAGCAGGAACACGTCCGGCTCAGCCACCAGCGTACGGCCAATTGCCACACGCTGACGCTGTCCGCCAGACAGGGCTTTTGGGCGCCGGTCCAGTAAATGCGCCAGTTGCAGTACTTCTGATACCTGATTAACCCGCTGATTGATTTCCGCTTTTTTAGCCCCGGCCAGCTTCAGGCCAAACGACATGTTGTCGGCCACGGAAAGATGCGGGTACAGCGCGTAAGACTGGAAGACCATGCCGATACCGCGCTCGGAAGGCGGCACCTCATTCATCCGTTTTTCGCCGATGAACAGATCGCCAGAGGTAATATCCTCAAGCCCGGCGATCATGCGCAGCAGCGTCGATTTACCGCAGCCGGATGGCCCGACAAACACCACAAACTCGCCGTCATCGATGGTCAGATTGACGTCTTTGGAAATCACGACCTCGCCGAAGGCCTTATAAACGCTGCGCAGTGTGACGCTAGCCATGCGTTACTCCCCTGCTTTCGCAGTTAATATTTCGTGTGAAGATGGCGGAACCGAAACCCGCCAAGACCCATTGATGACCCTCTTGCTGAGCACCGTACTGCCATGCCATAGGCTTGGTCGCCTCAGCCGGTGCGGCCGGCTGAGTATAAGGCTGTAGGTTGATCAGCGCTTCAAGGCATTGATCCTGATGGGTAATAATTAAGCGAATGACGCCATTTTCCTGGCTGACCTGGCTCAGAACCCCGCATTGGATCACCGGGTGCTGACGTAGAGCCAACAGGGCCTGGCAGTAACGTAAGGTTGAATGGTTGTCGTGTTGCTGGCGGCTGATGGCCAACGCACGGTGTTCTATCGCCACATGTTGATACCAGTGGATCTCTCCCGCGGTGACCTGCTCCGGCGCTTCATGCCAAGGCATCGGGGTTTGCGCCCCCTGCGGTTCTTGCAGATCCGCCGCGTGTGGCAAGCCCAGTTCTTCGCCCTGATACAAACAGATAGGAGCGGGCAGCAAAGCCAACAGAGTCAGGAAAGCCTGCGCAGAACGCAGATCGCCTTGCCCCCAATGGCTGACCACCCGCGGCTGATCGATTTCGCCGGTGCTCCAGACTTTTTCGCCCAGTTGATGGCGATGGGTATGCAATACCTCCACCAGCTTTTCGCAGCTGAACGGCACCACTTCCAGCGCCAGCGCGCTGCGGGCATAGTGTTGTTCGGGAGCGGCACTGCGGCAGATACGCTGGGTACCTTCACTGTGCCAAAGTGCCAGCCCGTGCCCGGCCACTTCTGCCCCAGTCTCTGGTGATAACGCCTGCGGCAATAACAGCCCGTCCACCGCCAGCGTTTTCAGATAGGGTAGCGCCGCCATCATGCCGCGCACGTCGCCCACACCATCGCCGTTTCCATCGCGGAAACTGACCGGATGGATCCGGTACAACGTAGGATGAGTGGCGGTACGCACTGGTGACATAGATCCGGGTTCCTGCAGCGTTAGGCGGTAAAAATCAATGCTGCCAATAGTGGGGTAAGGGCGAGAAGGGGTAATCATCCGTAACAGGATTTTTCATGGGGGAGGAGACGGGAGGATGAGAGAACGACGATGCGCGGCAAAAGTTCCCGATATAAGGCAAATCTGTGATCTCCCCGACAAAAATAGCCCTCCCTTTTAGTGTCCGACACCACAGAATAGGGCGGTTTGCTAGCTGGATCACACTACTCAGGCATGGGGCGTAGACGGGGGGAGGATGAGAACACAGCGGGTTGTGACCCACTATTAGCGCGTAACCGCTCTCCTTACCGCAGTCCCCACAGAAGGATTGGATTTATGAATCGCACAATGACAACAACCGTACGCCGGCTTGCGCTTTCAGCATTAACGACGCTGGTGCTCTCCTCCTCCGCTTTCGCCAAAATAGAAGAAGGCAAACTGGTTATCTGGATCAACGGCGATAAAGGCTATAACGGCCTGGCCGAGGTGGGTAAAAAGTTTGAGAAAGACACCGGCATCAAAGTGACCATCGAACACCCGGACAAACTGGAAGAGAAGTTCCCGCAGGTTGCCGCTACCGGTGACGGCCCGGACATCATCTTCTGGGCTCATGACCGTTTCGGGGGTTACGCGCAATCGGGCCTGTTGGCAGAAATCCACCCTTCCAAAGCCTTCCAGGAAAAAATCTATCCATTCACTTGGGATGCGGTACGCTTTGACGGCAAGCTGATCGGTTACCCGATCGCGGTGGAAGCCCTGTCGCTGATTTATAACAAAGACCTGATCAAAGAAGCGCCAAAAACCTGGGAAGAGATCCCGGCACTGGATAAAGAGCTGCGCGCTAAAGGCAAAAGCGCCATCATGTGGAACCTGCAAGAGCCCTACTTCACCTGGCCAATCATTGCCGCCGATGGCGGTTATGCCTTCAAGTTTGAAGATGGCAAATACAACATCAAAGACGTGGGCGTAGCCAACGCCGGTTCACAGGCTGGCCTGCAGTTCATCGTCGATCTGGTGAAGAACAAACACATCAACGCCGATACCGACTACTCGATTGCCGAGGCCGCCTTCAACAAGGGCCAGACGGCGATGACCATCAACGGACCTTGGGCCTGGACCAACATCGAACAAAGCAAAATCAACTATGGCGTCACGCTGTTGCCAACCTTCCAGGGCAAGCCGTCCAAACCGTTCGTTGGTGTGCTGACTGCGGGCATTAACGCCGCCAGCCCGAACAAGGAACTGGCGACCGAGTTCCTGGAGAACTACCTGATCACCGATCAAGGCCTGGCTGACGTTAACAAAGACAAACCGTTGGGTGCCGTGGCGCTGAAATCGTTCCAGGAACAGTTGGCGAAGGATCCGAAGATTGCCGCCACCATGCAGAACTCGCAAAACGGCGAAATCATGC
>NZ_JBKJYW010000074.1:0-6632 GCF_046715635.1 Serratia sp. (in: enterobacteria) | reverse complement strand
CGGTTGAGCTTGTTGATCGTCTCGATCATGTGCACCGGAATACGGATGGTGCGGGCCTGGTCGGCGATCGAGCGAGTGATCGCCTGACGGATCCACCAGGTGGCATAAGTCGAGAACTTGTAACCACGACGGTATTCGAACTTGTCCACCGCCTTCATCAGGCCGATGTTGCCCTCTTGAATGAGGTCGAGGAACTGCAGGCCGCGGTTGGTGTACTTCTTGGCGATCGAGATCACCAGACGCAAGTTGGCTTCAACCATCTCTTTCTTCGCGCGGCGGGCTTTCGCTTCACCGATCGACATACGACGGTTGATGTCTTTCACCTGCTCGATGGTCAGGCCGGTTTCTTCTTCGATCTGACGCAGTTTTTGCAGGCTGCGCTGAACATCTTCATTAACGTCTTTCAGCTTCTCTGACCATGGTTTACCCATTGCCAGTGCCGCTGCGAACCAGGTGTCGCTGGTTTCGTTGCCGGCGAACAGAGTGACGAAGTTTTTCTTCGGCATTTTGCACTGCTCAACGCACAGCTTCATGATGATACGTTCTTGCGTACGAACGCGATCCATCATGGTACGCATGCTGTTGACCAGGAAGTCGAACTGTTTTGGCACCAGGCGGAACTGCTTGAACACTTCAGACAGCTTCAGGATCTCTTCTGCTGCGCTGGCGTGGCTGCGGCCGTTCTTTTTGATAACCAGACGAGTGGCTTCGTACTGATCGCGCAGATCGGTAAACTTCTGGCGCGCCAGTTCTGGATCGATGCTGTTGTCGTCTTCAGCTTCGTCTTCTTCGTCTTCGTCTTTTTCGTCGTCGTCCTGCTCTTCGGTGGTTAATTCAGAACCGATGTGCGTAGCGGTAGGGGCGATGTCCTCTTCCGCGTTAGGATCGACGAAGCCGGTGATCAGATCGGACAGGCGTGCTTCGCCAGCCTCGACGCGATCGTACTGCTCCAGCAGATAGGTGATGGCTTCAGGGTACTCAGCAACCGAGCACTGCACCTGGTTGATGCCGTCTTCGATACGCTTGGCGATGTCGATTTCGCCTTCACGCGTCAGCAATTCAACGGTACCCATTTCACGCATGTACATGCGCACTGGGTCAGTGGTACGCCCGATTTCAGATTCTACGCTGGACAGCACCTGAGCGGCAGCTTCTTCCGCATCTTCGTCTGTGCTGTTGGTGTTTTCAGCCAGCAGCAGGTCATCGGCGTCCGGTGCTTCTTCCATCACCTGGATGCCCATGTCGTTAATCATCTGGATGATGTCTTCGATCTGATCGGAGTCGACGATATCTTCCGGCAGATGGTCATTGACCTCAGCATAGGTCAGATAGCCTTGCTCCTTACCACGTTGGACAAGAAGTTTAAGCTGTGACTGCGGGTTTTGCTCCATAAGACGGTATCCACACTTCAGAGTATTTGGGTTGGTGTCGGTCGGCGAAACCGCCAACAATAGCATTTGGGGCGTTTTTGTTGTCGCCGCGGCCCACTGTGGCGGCATATTGCAGGGCTCAGCCCTCGCATTTATCGGCACTTAAGCCGTTTGGTATTCAGTCTTTCTTCGCTAATGCCAGCTGTAATGACCAGAGTTCCTTGCGTTCGTCTGCATTCAGGCCATGAGTTCTGTCACGAGCGATCAAATCTTCCTGACGTTTTTCCAGCACTGAGTCATAGAGATTCGTCAGAGTATCTAAAAAGTGTTGCTCAACTTGTTCCTCAACGATCATATGGTTCCATGTCGCCAAGGTTTCAAGCTGCTGGCTCAATTTGTTATCACGGTACAGTTCCAGCAACTGGCCGGTAGTCAGGCCCGGCTGCGCTAAACAGGTCTGCACCAGTTCAACAAATAGCGGTAAACCCGCCTGTTTAGTCTGCTCGAGCCCTTCCAAGGAAGGGATAAGTGTAGCCAAACGCGGATTTTGCACCAGTAATCCTATCAGTATACGCATGGTTGTGCGTTTTAGCTGGGGCGCCTGATAAGTATTCGCATTTTCCGCCTGTTTGGGCATCAGCTTGTCGAGCTGGCTATCGTCCAGCAGGCCCAGCTTGCTGCCTAGCTGTTGGCGCAGGTACAGACGTAAGGTCTCACCCGGCACCTGAGTGATCAGCGGTAGCGCCAAGGTACTCAGTTTGGCGCGGCCATCCGGGCTGCTCAGGTCGACCTGTGGCATCAACGTTTCGAACAGGAAAGTGGAAAGCGGCTGCGCCTGCTCCATTCGCTGTTCGAAGGCGTCTTTGCCTTCTTTACGGACCAGGGTGTCCGGGTCTTCACCCTCTGGCAAAAACATAAACCGTAACTGACGCCCATCGTTGAGATAGGGCAGTGCGGTTTCCAACGCGCGCCAGGCGGCTTCACGGCCAGCCCTGTCGCCGTCGTAACAGCAGACAACGTTATCGGTGGCGCGGAACAGCAGCTGAATATGTTCAGCCGTTGTCGAGGTTCCGAGTGAGGCAACGGCATAATCAATGCCATATTGCGCTAACGCCACCACGTCCATATAGCCTTCAACCACCAGCAAACGCTGCGGATTGGCGTGGCTCTGCTGTGCTTCATACAGGCCGTACAACTGACGGCCCTTGTGGAATACTTCGGTTTCCGGCGAGTTCAGGTACTTGGGCATACCGTCACCCAGTACGCGTCCACCAAAGGCGATTACCCGCCCGCGTTTGTCGCGGATGGGGAACATCACACGGTCGCGGAAGCGATCGTAAGTGCGCCCTTGATCGTTAGTCACCAACATTCCGGCATCGTTCAGTGCTGCCCGGCTGTCGGTATCACGCCCGAAACGCTTTAACGCATTGTCCCAACCGGCAGGTGCAAAGCCGATGGCAAAATGGCGGATAACGTCGTCACTCAATCCGCGCTGTTGCAGGTAGTTGCGCGCCTGCGTACCGTTGGATTGATGCAGTGACTGTTGATAGAACGCGCTGAGCTGTTCCATCAGTTGATATAGGCTTTGACGTTGATGGCGTTCGATTGGCGTCGGTCCGGTGCCTGCCTCGTAAGGCACTTCCAGCCCGTGCATGGTGGCCAGTTCCTCGATGGTTTCGACAAACTCGAGTCTGTCGTAATTCATTAGGAAATCGACGGCGTTACCGTGCGCTCCACAACCAAAACAGTGATAAAACTGTTTGTCGCCATTAACGGTGAATGAAGGCGTTTTTTCGTGGTGGAACGGACAGCACGCGTGATAGTTCTTGCCCTGCTTTTTCAGCTTTACCCGGGCGTCGATCAGATCGACGATGTCGGTGCGAGCCAGCAAGTCATTGATAAATACACGCGGAATTCGTCCAGCCATAAGCCCCTGTTACGATTGCCTATAAACGAGAACAAGCCGCGCATTCCTTTCGGAAAGCACGGCCTTCGTATGCAACTACTCGGTCTGCGTGTTCTTGAAAAAGAAAAAATCACGCGGTGGGGTTACCCCCGAAGGATTAATACAGACGAGTGCGGCGTGCGTTTTCGCGAGCCAGTTTCTTCGCGTGGCGTTTTACTGCAGAAGCTTTAGCGCGTTTACGTTCGGTAGTCGGTTTTTCATAGAACTCACGACGACGAACTTCAGCCAAAACACCCGCTTTTTCGCAGGAACGCTTGAAACGACGCAGTGCAACGTCAAATGGCTCGTTTTCACGTACTTTAATTACCGGCATGTGCCTCTCACCTCAATAGAATTCGGTTTGCTGCTGGCCAAGCGCCAGCCTTTTCAAAATGGTGCGGAATTTTACTTCAATGGATGCTGCTTTGTAAAGCACCATAGCAAATTGAAACACGCCGCGTTCCGGCAAACTCGCGCAATTATGCATCGGCCGCCGATTATAGACTAATCAGAAAAAATTGCTCGTTTTTAATCACCCGGCGGGCAACCTTGTGAATCATCGACATAGCGCGCCATCGCGGCCAGCGTGCTGCAGGCAGGCGGTAAATGGCGTTGATTGTGATAAACTGGCGGCCGCACGTGAATGATGGGAAATGTAATGCGCGTATTGGGTATAGAAACGTCCTGCGATGAAACCGGTATTGCAGTGTATGACGATCAAGCCGGTTTGTTAGCCAATCAACTCTACAGCCAGGTGAAACTGCATGCCGATTACGGCGGCGTGGTGCCGGAGCTGGCTTCCCGCGATCACGTGCGCAAGACCGTGCCGCTGATCCAGGCCGCACTGAAAGAGGCGAACCTGAAGCCTAGCGATATCGATGGCGTAGCGTATACCGCCGGGCCGGGTTTGGTGGGCGCCTTGTTGGTAGGGGCAACCATTGGCCGCGCGCTGGCGTTTGCCTGGGGCGTGCCTGCGGTGCCGGTGCATCATATGGAAGGCCACTTGCTGGCACCGATGCTGGAAGACAACCCACCGGAGTTTCCGTTTGTGGCGCTGTTAGTGTCTGGTGGCCATACCCAACTGATCAGCGTGACCGGAATTGGTGAATATACCTTGCTGGGGGAGTCGGTTGACGACGCCGCTGGCGAAGCGTTCGACAAAACGGCCAAGCTGTTAGGGCTGGATTATCCCGGCGGGCCGATGCTGTCGAAAATGGCGCAGCAGGGCACTGAAGGGCGTTTTACCTTCCCACGCCCAATGACCGATCGCCCAGGGCTGGATTTCAGTTTCTCCGGCCTGAAGACCTTTGCGGCCAATACTATCCGCTCAAACGGTAACGACGATCAAACCCGTGCCGACATTGCCCGTGCTTTTGAAGATGCGGTGGTGGATACGCTGGCGATCAAATGCAAACGCGCGCTGGAGCAGACTGGGTTTAAACGCTTGGTGATGGCCGGTGGCGTCAGCGCCAACCGCACGTTGCGCAGCAAGCTGGCAGAGTTGATGAAAAAACGCGGTGGTGAAGTGTTCTATGCCCGCCCGGAATTCTGCACCGACAATGGGGCGATGATCGCCTATGCCGGGATGGTTCGGATGAAAAACGGGGGTAACCCGGAGTTGGGCGTGACCGTACGCCCACGTTGGCCGCTGGCAGAGCTGCCTGCGGTATAAAAGCCAAGGGCCGGGATCCCCGGCCCTTGATTATTCTTCCATGCAGCTGAAACCTGCAACCATCAGGAAGTTGTCGTTTGATTTTTCTACGCTTACCCCCTGCCGTTGCACTTCCTGTGGCAACTGTGACACCACCAGTTGCAGTGTGCTTTGCAACTGCATCAGAGTGGCATCAGGGTCGGTGCCAGAGGCGAATCCCAACTTAATCTCGTGGTTACTCGACGATTGATTGCTGAAGGACATGTATATTAGATTGTCCATGCTCTTAATATTCTGTTTGATAACCGGTATCACCGTATCCTGCAACGTTTTGGCGTCAACATCTGGATAGCGAACGCAGAACACAACATCGGGTGACATGTTGGCCGGAGATTGCTCGACAGGCAGTATCACGATTGATTTTCCTTTTCTTCCTTTTCCTGCTCCACAACACCGTCTTTCTTCTTGCGGAACTTACCCCAGATCTTCCCTTCCTGGCCGCGCCACAGGCGCTGGATATTGTCGTGATGGCGCATCAGGATCAGGCAGGAAAGCATCGCCACCGGGAAGGTAAACTGCGGTTTGAACCACCAGACGTAGAACGGCGCAATCAGCGCGCTGACGATCGCCCCGAGCGAGGAATAGCCGCTCAGCAGCACGGTCAGCAGCCAGGTGCCGGTCATCAGACCGGTGAGATCCCAGCCGATCGGCGCAATGGCACCGAACGCCGTTGCCACGCCTTTCCCGCCCCGGAAGTGGAAGAACACCGGGTAGATATGCCCAAGACAGGCGGCGATCGCCGTCAGGCCCAGATACAGCGGTGGAACGTTGAAGGCATAAGCCAACCAGACTGGCAGCATCCCTTTCAGAATATCGAACACCAACACCGTAGCCGCCGCCAGGCGGCCACCGATACGCAGGACGTTGGTCGCCCCTGGATTTCCCGATCCATGTTCACGCGGATCTGGCAGCCTGGCGATCCGGCAAACCAGGATCGCACTGGAAATTGAGCCACACAGATACGCGAAGATAATCATGCCAAGCGCGGTAGCACTCATAGCGCGGTTCCGTTTAATAATGGTCGTTTTACTCGCAACATCTATGGATAATACGCATATTCCGTCGGAAGTGGTATCCGGCAAGGCCAAAAACTGAGAATGACGTGATGGATATCGTATTTATTGAAGAGCTTAGCGTGATCACCACCATTGGCGTTTATGATTGGGAACAAACCATTCAGCAAAAGTTGGTGTTCGATATCGAAATGGCGTGGGACAACCGCCAGGCAGCCGCCAGCGATGATGTGAATGATTGCCTGAGCTATGCCGATATCAGCGAGGCGGTCATCCAGCATGTGCAACCCAATCGTTTTGCGTTGGTGGAGCGTGTGGCAGAGGAGGTTTCCGAAATTTTGCTTCGGCGCTTTAAATCTCCCTGGGTCCGTATTAAGGTCAGCAAGCCGGGTGCCGTTGCGCACGCCAGCCGGGTTGGGGTGATCATTGAACGCGGCCAGCGGCCAGCCCGATAAGTTGTCACCTTTATGCAACTAAAGACCGATATGCTGGTCTGTAACTAGAATTGTTTAAGCGGCAAGGTATTGAACATTGCCGCTTTTTTGTGCTTGTACCTTTAATAGCGTTAAATTTGAAATGGGGTAGTGGTCTGA
>NZ_JBKJYW010000073.1:0-11062 GCF_046715635.1 Serratia sp. (in: enterobacteria) | reverse complement strand
CATTGGAAAGGATATCCGGGGCGCGATTGGGAATGTAGCCAAGTTCGTCCAGCGCTACCGCAATTTTTTGCTGTAAAGCGGCAGAAACCTGATCGGGATTGCGCAAATAGCGGCTCACCGTCATTTTGGTGACGCCAACCTGATCTGCAACATCTTGAAGCACCGGCCGTTTTTTCTTCATTATCACTGAACTGGCTAACCGTGAATGGGCGGCCATTTTAGCAAATAAAACGCCTTTCCGATATTGTTGGTTATCCGGCCAGCAGACACAAAAAAGGGCCCGGTATTGCACCAAGCCCTCGCCATTACTCTGTCATCACACCGGTGGCAGATCGAACAGTAAAATTTCGCTGTCTTCATCGGCATGGATCGACAGTGCAGTCTCATCCCAGATGGCAAACGCATCGCTAATACCTGCTTTGTGGCCATTGATAGAGACATTGCCGTGAACCACCTGGATCCAAACGCGGCGTTCTGCCTGGATTGGATAAACGGATTGCTCGTCTTTCTTCAGCGCCCAACGAGACAGCGTCATATCCTGGAACACTTTCAGCGAACCTTCACGGGCGTCTGGCGACAGCACCAACTGGCGGCCCTGAGGCGCATCGAACATCCGCTGCGCATAACGCGGCTCTAACCCAACCTGATCCGGAATAATCCAAATCTGGTAGAGATGTAATGGCCGATCGCTATTGGCATTGTACTCGGAGTGACGCACACCGGTCCCCGCACTCATGATCTGGAACTCACCGGCATTAATCCGTTCTTTGTTGCCCATGCTGTCCTGATGTTCCACCGTGCCGCTCAGCACGTAGGTCAGGATCTCCATGTCTTTATGGGGATGAGTACCGAAACCCTGGCCTGCATCAATCACGTCTTCGTTGATCACCCGCAGCGCCGAGAACCCCATAAAGTCGGGATCGTAATAATCGGCAAAAGAGAAGGTGTGCCAGCTGTCGAGCCAACCATGATTGGCATGACCGCGATCTTGTGCCTTACGTAAATAAATCATATTCAACTCTCCTCAACGTTTTCTACAGTCTAGACCTGACGGAGGAATATGAAAGCGCAAAAATCTCACCCCTCTATTCAAAAAATTAGGTGGAGTTTGGCAGAGAGCAGCAAAGGATTTATGGGGCGGTTTAGCCGCTGAATTTGGGCAAAAAAAAAAGCCAGCACCCGAGCTGGCTAAGTAAACACTGGAAGCAATGTGAGCAATGTCGTGCCTTCAGCAAACAGTATCAAAGGTTGATACTCTCTCTGAACGCATGGCAATAGTAATCATTATCATTCGCACCTGTAAAGCGTTTTTTTGACCAATGGGAAATTATATTGACTCAGGGGAGTAAACGGATAATTTAAGAGGTTATTCAAACGGTAAACGCGAAAGAGAGGGAAAAATGAGCGAGATTGTAGTCCGTCACGTGGAAAGTAACGATGCTGAAGCCTTGCACCAGCTATATTCCCACCCAACCGTTTACCGTGACACGCTACATCTACCGCTATCATCAAAAACCCTGTGGCAACAACGTATCGCTGATGTACAACCCGGCACCTATAACCTGGTGGCCTGCATTGACGATCGTGTTGTGGGGCAGTTGTTCCTGGGACTCAACCAGCGGGTACGCCGCCGCCATGTGGCCACTATTGGCATCGGCGTGGATGCCGGTTACCACGGCAAAGGCGTTGGCAGCGCGCTGATGCAGGCGATGATCGATATCTGCGACAACTGGGCCGCCATTGAGCGCATTGAGCTAACGGTGTTCACCGACAATCAGGGTGCCATTGCGCTGTATCGTAAGTTCGGTTTTGAGATTGAAGGCACCAGCCGCCGCTTTGCATTCCGCGACGGCGAGTTGGTGGATGCTTACCATATGGCTCGCTTTAAAACCCCGTAATCGGAACGGCGTTGTAGGTGGGGCGCTCATACGAGCGCCCCACCTGTTAGACACAGCAAACCAAGAACTGACTTAAAGCCCGGTCGTTTCGCGAATATAGCGGCGTGCTTTAACTGCGTATTCAAAAGGATTGGCCAGCGCCGGATCCTGCTCGGCCTCCACCACCATCCATCCCTTATAGTCACGCTCATCCAGCAACTTGAATACCGGCCGGAAATCGATCACGCCATCACCCGGCACGGTGAAGGTGCCTTTTTTCACCCCGTCCAGGAAGCTCAGGCGCTTGGCCTTAACCTCTGCCACCACTTCGTCACGCACGTCTTTCAGGTGAACATGGTTGATGCGCGGCAGGTATTTCTCCAGGATCGCCAACATTGCCTGTTGGCTGCCTTCGGAGTAATAGGCATGCCCGGTATCAAACAGCAGGTAAACATCGTCGTTCACCATGCTCATATAGCGGTCTATCTCTTCGGTGGTCTGGATGCCCGTGCCCATATGATGGTGCAGGCAGACCTGCATCCCCTTGCCGGTGGCAATTTTCGCCAGCTCGTTATATCCCTGCGCCACCCGCTGCCACTCTTCATCGCTAAAATAGGGCTTCTCTTCCAATACCGCCTTGGTGGTGCCCTGAATGCTCTTGCTCTGCTCGGAGCAACCAATCACTTTGGCCCCCATCGCATGCAGGAAATTCATGTGGTTAATAAACTCATCGATAGTCTTTTCTTTCTGCCCATCGGCAAAGAACGTGCTGAACCAGGCATTACAGATCTGGATCCCGCGGATATCCAGCATCGGTTTCAGCACCTTGGATCGCGCGGGTATTTGCTGCCTACTTCGCTACCGGTAAACCCGGCCAGCGCCATTTCGCTGACGCACTGCTGGAACGTGTTCTCGTCCCCTAATTCAGGCATATCGTCATTCGTCCAGCCAATCGGAGCGATCGCCAGCTTTACGTTGTCTTTGTTCATTCTCAGCCTCAGTCTTATTGGCACTTACCGGCTATCTTCCCTGCCGGCCTGGCCAGAAAAGTTATTTACCCAACAGCTCTTTTTCGATGCGCTCCCTGGTGGCCACCGCCTGGGCAGGCATTCTTTCCGGATAGCCGAACAGCGAGGTACAGATGATGGACTCCCCACCGACCTTGAAGGTACGGCTGGCAAATTCCATATCGCGCAGGGTTTGGAACAGGGCCGCGAAGTCCACTTCCCCTTCGCCAATGGCCATATGTTGGTGCACCACCGCATCGACGCCCGGCGGATTGACGATATACCGGCAGGGGCGGGTGTGATTCATGGTATCGGCAATCAATACGTGGGAAAGATCGCTCCCGGCATAGCGCAACATATTGCCGATGTCGCCGCGCCCTTGGTCGTAATAGAAGGTATGGGGAACGCTGTAGAGATAGGTCACATTGTCGCTGCGCAACGATTTCACCATGTCGGCAGTTTCGTTGCTTAGCTCGCAGAAATCCCACGGATGGGACTGAATTTCCATGCGAATGCCTTCACGTTCGATAATCGGCAGCAGCTCCTCCATGGATTGATACCACAGCTCTTCGCAAATCTCCGGCTCGTTCGGGTTACCCGCCAGTTCGGTGTTGATCACCTGAACCCCCATTTCCACCGCGATTTCGATCATCCGGCGCCAGTTCTTGACCGCCGCCTTACGGCGGTCTTCCCCAGGTCCAGACCAGCGATACACCACGATAAAGGAGGAAATCTCCACCCCGGTGGCCTTTAGCGCCCGTTGATATTCCGCCAGAACGTCACGACCGGCTTTTGGATGTTTATAGAATGGGTTGATCTGCGGGTGCGGTGACTGCTCAATGTACTTATAGCCCCAGTCAGCCACCTGCTCCACCATCTTGGTAATGCCCAAATCTTTAATCACATCGACATCAAAAGCGATTTTCATGGTCGCCTCCTTCAGAGCATGAATGCGGTAGCTACGGGCTTATTTGCCATAGAAGCCAGGGCGAGCGGGCAAGGTCACTGGCACCACTTCACCGCTGTTCTGCGCGGCGATACAGGCGTCCGCCGCCACCGCAGCCGCAAAGCCATCCCAAGCAGAAGGTCCGGTGAGCTTGCCGGCCTGGACGTCATTGATAAAGGCTTGCAGCTCAACGTCATAAGCACCGATAAAGCGGTCTTTCCAGTCAACCAGGATCTCGGTAGACAGTTTGGCACCGCTGCGCATTTGCACCGCGGAAGGTTCTGGCAGCTTGGCGATGCCGGTTTCCCCTACCACCTCACACTGAATGTCGTAGCCGTATTGGCAGTTAACAAAGATTTCGACGTCAATACGGGTGCCCTTGGCCGTTTCCATCAGCACAATTTGCGGGTCTCTCAAATGTGGCAGGGCTTTGCTGCTCTTGCGTGGGAACACCACCTGTACCGAAACGTAATCATCGTCCAACAGCCAACGCAGCACGTCTAACTCGTGAATGAGCGTATCGGTTATGGCCATATCCGTGGTGTAGGCTTCACCGACCCTTGGGTTGCGGTGGGCACAGTGCAGCATCAGCGGCTCGCCGATCTGGCCGCTGGTCAGCACCTGTTTCAGCGCCCGGTAGCCCTGATCGTAAGGGCGCATAAAACCGACCTGTACCAGGCGTTTGCCATGCTTGGCTTCGGCATCCACGATGTTCTTGCAGCCCTGCGCCGTAACCGCCAGCGGTTTCTCGCAAAACACCGGTTTGCCTGCGGCTATGGCGGCCAGCACAAACTCTTCATGGCTCGGCCCCCATGACGTGACCAGCACCGCCTGTACGTCTGGGGAGTTGATCAGATCGTGGGCATTGTCAAAAACCTTGGCGTCCAGTTTCAGTTCACTAACCACCTTGGCCGCACTGTCTCGGTTGATGTCATTGACTGCAACAACGCGGCTGCCCTGCAACACCTGGCTACAACGGCGAATATGATCCCTACCGATGGCGCCGGTACCAATAACCCCAATGTTCAATGTCATTTTCGTTATCCTCATGAACTGTAAACGGCAGACGCAAGGTCTGAGGTAGATCCGATGGTTTATGTGAGCGCGGCGTTCTCCGCCGCACCTACGATTGCCAAGGCATTGCGTTATCAGTAGTCGCGGGCTTTATCGATGTTCTCTTGCAGTTGACGGGCGACGGCGATAATTTTTTCACTTTCGGCCACCTGGGCACCACCCACGCGCCACCAACTGAGATATTTGTGCACCATGGTTTTTGGCAGCACTTTGATATCCAGCAGGGTAGAAACCTGTTGCTTGCGGGCATCCGCTAGCGCATCGATCAGCTGTTGTTCGGTGGTTATGCTGTAGGTTTTGCAACCATAGGCCGCTGCCAACATGGCAAAGTTGACCGGAACGAGCTTGCCATCCAGTTTGCCGCCTTGCAGATTACGGAAGCGGAACTCGGTGGTGTAGCTTCCCATGCCGTGTTCTATCTGCAGGTTGTTAATGCAGCCGTTGGTCATGTTGTCGAACAGCACCACGTTGATTTTGCAGCCTTCCTGGATCGAGGTGACCAGCTCAGAATGCAGCATCATGAACGCCCCATCCCCCACCATGGCGTAAACTTCGCGCTGTGGCTCCGCAAGCTTGACGCCTAACGCGGCGTTAACCTCATAGCCCATACAGGAGTAGCCGTATTCCACGTGATAGCCGTGCTCACCCCGGTTTTGCCACACACGCTGCAGATCGCCCGGCAAACTGCCAGCGGCGGCAACGATGACGCTGTCCTGCGGTAAATGGTCATTCAGCACCCCCAGCACTCGGCTTTGGGTTAATACGGAGTCGGTTTGTTCGATAAACTCGGCAAACACCTGTTCACGATCGAGGCTATCGTCGATTTCCGGCACAAAGCCTTCGCCGGTATAGGTCACTTGATAGACACGCTCGGTCTCTTTCCGCTGTTCGCCAAGCGCCTTGCTGATAGCGTCTTGCCAATCGGCACGATAATCCGCCTGGGCCAACAACGGGCTGACAGAGGCCAGCGCCGTACGGGCATCCGCCAAGACTTGCAGACCGTCCAGCTTGCCAGCATCAAACGCGCTAACGTTAATGTTAAGGAAAGCCACCTCTGGATTTTGGAACAGCCATTTGGATGAGGTGGTGAAATCGCTGTAACGGGTGCCGATGCCGATCACCAGGTCCGCCTGTTTCGCCAAGGTGTTAGCCGCCAAACAGCCGGTTTCACCAATGCCACCCACGTTATAAGGATGAGCGGAAAGCACCGTACCTTTACCAGCCTGAGTTTCGGCAAACGGAATATGGAAGCGTTCAGCAAACTGTTGCAACGCCTGCCCAGCCTGCGAATACTTCACCCCGCCACCGCAGATTATCAACGGCTTGCGTTTACCCACCAGCAACGCCAAAGCCTCTGCCAGCGATTCTTGGCTGGCCGGACGGCGTTCAAGACGATGCAGCCGTTTGTGGAAGAAATAGTCTGGGTAATCGTAGGCTTCGCCCTGAACGTCCTGCGGCAGGCATAGCGTGACGGCACCAGTTTCTGCCGGATCGGTCAGCACGCGCATGGCATTAATGCAGGCGCTCATCAGCTGTTCCGGACGCACAATGCGATCCCAATATTTACTGACAGCGCGAAATGCGTCGTTAGTGCTGATGCTCAAATCGTAGGATTGTTCAATCTGCTGTAGCACCGGATCGGGCTGACGAGAGGCGAACACATCGCCCGGCAACAACAGTAAAGGAATGCGGTTAGCCGTGGCAGTGGCCGCAGCGGTGATCATATTGGCCGCGCCGGGACCGATGGAAGAAGTACAGGCGTAGATCTGCTGGCGCAGCTTCTGCTTGGCAAACCCGGTAGCGGCATGCGCCATCCCCTGTTCGTTGCGGCCCTGATGCACCAATAGATCGCCACAGTCCTGCTCCAGAGCCTGCCCCAGGCCGAGTACGTTACCGTGGCCGAAAATGGCGAAGATACCCTTTATGAATTTGATTTCGACACCGTCTACCAGCAGGTACTGGTTGTCGAGAAATCTGACCAACGCCTGTGCCATGGTCAACTTGATCTTACCCATTTTACTCACCCTTTCATTTGGCGTTATCCCTAGCCTGCTGCAGATGGTGGTTTGTGCGCAGGCAGGTGTATCCGGTGGCGTAGCGCTGACTTTCGTTACACAAAAGCAGTGATAATCTTGTCTGGGTTGTTACACACTGCTCATGCAATAAGCGGTTTGAAACGTGCATTGATTATAAACAAATATATTTTTCATAAAATATCAATACAGAAAAAACATTTCATTTTGCGATAAAGATCGCATATTACCAAACCACCAATTTTGCATTTATTTATATAATTCAATTGATTAAATAAAAAGTTATCATGACTCTCTTTCGATCGATGCGCCCATTCGCCGATCGAACCAGCCGCCATCAAGATGATGCTCGTTTGTGCAGAAAATTTCCGCAAGATATTGTTATATCAATAATAATACGCCATATCGGCAGGCCATCCGTTGTAGGCGACTTTTAAATGCATCACATTTGCGGGGTGTAAATTTCATTTCATATTGAAATTGAAATTTTTATTCCTCATACTTCGGACCATGCTTCCTACTTAGCTCCTTTACCGGGTCGCAATCGGTTTTGCTTAATGACAGAAGGAAACGGGTATGGCCACACAACAAAAGCAGCTTGACGTCATTTGCCTTGGGCGCATCGCTGTCGATTTCTATGCTCAACAAATCGGCGCACGCCTGGAGGATGCCAGCTCATTCTCCAAATACCTTGGCGGCTCTTCCGGCAACGTGGCCTATGGCACCGCGATCCAAGGATTAAAATCCGGCATGCTGGCTCGCGTAGGGGATGAGCATATGGGTCGTTTCCTGCGTGAGGAACTCCAACGCGTCGGCGCGGACACGCAGAGCCTGATCACCGATAAGCAGCGCCTGACCGGCCTGGTGATCCTGGGCATCAAGGATCAGGAAACCTTCCCGCTGATTTTCTACCGTGAAAACTGTGCCGACATGGCACTGACGCCCGATGATATCGATGAAAACTACATCGCATCATCACGGGCTTTGGCGATCACCGGTACCCATCTTTCCCACCCCAAAACGCGCGCAGCGGTGCTCAAAGCGTTGGAGTACGCCCACCGCCACGGGCTGCGAACCGCATTGGATATCGATTATCGGCCAGTGCTGTGGGGGTTGACCTCGTTAGGCGATGGCGAGACCCGCTTTATCGAATCGGCAAAGGTGACCCGCGAGTTGCAGGAAGTTCTGCACCATTTCAACCTCATAGTGGGGACTGAAGAAGAGTTCCATATCGCTGGCGGCAGTACCGATACGCTGGTCGCGCTGCAAAACGTCCGTAAGGCTACCCAGGCCACGTTGGTATGCAAGCGGGGGGCGCAGGGATGCTCGGTATTTGAAGGGGATATCCCCACAGATTGGCAGCAAATCAAACTGCATTCTGGCGTGCGCGTTGACGTTTTGAACGTGCTCGGCGCGGGTGATGCCTTTATGTCTGGCCTGCTGCGTGGGTACCTTAATGATGAGGGTTGGGACCAGGCCTGCCGTTACGCTAATGCCTGCGGAGCGCTGGTGGTATCACGCCACGGCTGCGCACCCGCGATGCCAACCAAGCTGGAGCTGGACGATTACCTGCAACGCGAACAAGAGGTGAAACGCCCGGATCTGGATGCCCGGCTGAACCATCTGCACCGCGTTACCACGCGTAAACAACAGTGGCCTGAACTGTGCGTATTTGCCTTTGATCATCGCAAGCAGTTGGCAGAGATGGCGCGAGAGGCAGGAGTGAGTACAGAGCGGATCCCACCGTTAAAAGTGTTGTTGTTAGCCGCTGCTCAGGCTGCCGCTAGCGAGGCAGGGTTACATGGCAACAGCGGTATTCTGGCGGACACCACCTACGGCCAGGCGGCGTTGAGTGCCATTACTGGCCAGGGCTGGTGGATTGGCCGCCCGGTGGAGTTGCCAAGCTCCCGCCCTTTGCGGTTGGAGCACGGTAATATTGGATCGCAGCTGATCGACTGGCCCCAAGAGCACGTGGTCAAATGCCTGGTGTTTTATCATCCACAGGATGCCGAAGCGCTGCGCCGTGAGCAGGATGAGCTGATCGTTGACGTGTATCGTGGCTGCTGCAAATCGGGCCATGAGCTGTTGCTGGAAGTCATTTTGCCAGAAGGTCATGCCGACAAAGACGAGAGCAACTATCTACAGGTGATGGAACATTTCTACCGGTTGGGCGTTCTGCCAGACTGGTGGAAATTGCCGCCGCTTAGTGCCGCCAACTGGCAAAAAGTGGGTGAATTGATTGAAACTCACGACCCATTCTGCCGCGGGGTGCTAATCCTCGGGCTAGACTCCCCACAGGAAACGCTGAAAGCCGGGTTTGCCGCAGCCGCAGATGCCCACTGGGTAAAAGGCTTCGCGGTTGGCCGTACCATTTTTGGCACCTCTTCACGCCTTTGGCTACAAGGTGAGATCGATGACGCCGAGCTGGTCGAACAGGTGAAACAGAAATACCTGACGCTGATCGGTTTTTGGCGGCAATATCGCCCGCAGCCTGCGAGTAAAACCAGCCTGAGTTAAGCTTACGTAATTAACAACCCCACCCCTTAAAGTCATTTTCGCAGCTTTAAGGGGATTTTTTTGCCCATTTTCTGTGAAGTAACGCAACTGGCGATGAAATAAATCGCTTTTTGTAGAAATGAAATGTCCACTCCATCTGTTAGAATAACCAGACAATATTTTCAGCGTATAACCCGATACGCTTCAGCCAATACTGCGAGCCGAATGGATGACTAACCCAACTCAACTTTCGCTGTTACAGGACGAGATCCGCCGCCGTTATGAAACGCTGAGCAAGCGCTTGAAACAGGTAGCACGATACATTCTGGATAACAGTAATAGCATTGCCTTCGATACCGTTGCCTCCATCGCCGCACAGGCCAGCGTGCCACCTTCTACCCTGATCCGTTTCGCCAACGCCTTTGGCTTCAGCGGTTTCAACGAAATGAAACAGGTCTTCCGCCAGCATCTGATGGAAGAAACGGTGAACTATACCGAGCGCGCACGCCTGTTCCGCCAAACCTCTACCGACGACAGCGTTGCCCCAGAAAAGCCGGCAGAAATCCTTAACGTGTTTACGATGGTCAACTCGCAGGCGCTGCAACAGTTGGCGATGCAAACCAGTGCCGAGCAGTTGGATCGGGCGGTAGAGCTGCTGAATAACGCGGAAAATATCTACGTGATCGGCCTGCGCCGCTCATTCAGCGTGGCTTCTTATCTCACCTATGCCCTGCGCCACCTGGAAAGGCGCGCCTTCCTGATCGATGGGTTAGGCGGAATGTTTACTGAGCAGCTCAGCATGGTGAAGCCCAAGGACGTGGTGATAGCTATTAGCTACTCGCCTTATGCCAAAGAAGCGGTGGAACTGGTGGAGTTGGGTGCCAAACAGGGAGCACAGCTCATCGCCATTACCGACAGCCAGGTCAGCCCGCTGGCCGCCTTCAGCGATGTCTGTTTTGTAGTGCGCGAAGCACAGGTAGATGGGTTCCGCTCGCAGGTAGCCTCCATGTGCCTGGCACAGACGCTGGCGGTATCATTGGCGCTGAATAACGCCAAAGAGTTGTAATATTCGACAAGGCGCGGTTAGTCGGGCGCAGCGGCGCCCCTACACAGTGAGCCGGATGGGTTTTGTCAGCAGCGCGCCCTTTTAGCATCTTGCCCTCCGCGATCAATAGCTTTCGCTGTTGATCCAGGCGTGATCTTTTTCCCAGGTGAACTTCCACAAGCGTACCGGCCCCGCCATCACGTTGAGATAATAGCTGTCATATCCGGCCAGGGTTGCCACCGGGTGGTAACCGCGCGGCACTTTCACCACGTCGCGGTTATAGACCGGCATACACTCATCCAGCGAACGATCGTCGGTATAGACCCGTTGCAGGCAGAACCCTTGTTCAGGGTTAAGACGGTGGTAATAGGTTTCTTCCAGGTAGGTTTCGTCCGGCGAGTTTTCCTGGTCGTGCTTATGGCTTGGGTAGGAGCTGGTATTGCCTTCGTCGGTATAGACCTCAACCACCAGCAGGCTATCGGCCGGTTGGCTATCCGGCAGAATATTGTGTACCAGCCGTTGGTTACGGCCTTTACCCCGCCGCTCCACGCCGACGTCTGCCGGGGTGATCAAGCGTGAAGGCA
>NZ_JBKJYW010000072.1:0-5821 GCF_046715635.1 Serratia sp. (in: enterobacteria) | reverse complement strand
CCTTATTCTGATCCATCATCTGGAAGTACTTCATGACGTCGTAGGACTGATCCCACTTCGGCAACCAATCAAAGCCCCAGTTATTCTCTTTCTGGGCAGCGTCGCCGTAGAAGCTCTTCATCAGGCTGACGAAGAATTTGGGGTAATTGCTCCAGTAGTTAACCTGGCCAGGCAAAGTGGCTTTTGGCGTATTGGCGGCCATATAGGTAGCCAGATCGGTCTGTTTATCCGAAGGCAGCGTCAGGTAACCCGGCAGGCTGGTGGAAAGCAGGCCAATATCGGTCAATCCCTGAATGTTGGAGTGACCGCGCAGGGCGTTGATGCCACCGCCCGCCATGCCCATGTTGCCGAGCAGCAACTGGATCATCGCCATGGTACGGATGTTCTGCGCGCCGACCGTGTGCTGGGTCCAGCCCAAGGCGTACAGGAAGGTGGTGGTGCGGTCTGCTGCGCTGGTGGAAGCCAGGACTTCACACACTTTCAGGAAATCTTCCTTCGGGGTGCCGCAGATGTTTTCCACCACTTCTGGCGTGTAGCGGCTGACGTGTGCTTTCAGCAGGTTCCAGACGCAACGCGGATGCTGGAGCGTGTCATCACGCAGGGCATAGCCATCTTCACCAAACTGGTAGTTCCAGGTGGTTTTGTCGTACTGACGTTTATTGTCGTCATAACCGCTGAACAAGCCATCTTCAAACGTAAAGTCATCCCGGACCAACAGGTTGGCGTTGGTGTAATGCTTCACATATTCAGCGTTGATCTTGTTGTTGGAAATCAGGTACAGCAAGACGCCCGACAGGAAGGTAATGTCGGTGCCGGAGCGGATCGGCGCGTAGATATCGGCTACCGATGCGGTACGGGTAAAGCGGGGATCGACGACGATTAACGTGGCGTCGTTGTTGTTTTTGGCTTCCATCGCCCAGCGGAATCCCACCGGATGCGCTTCAGCGGCGTTGCCGCCCATCACCATCACAACGTTGGCGTTTTTGATATCAACCCAGTGGTTGGTCATCGCACCGCGACCAAATGTTGGAGCAAGACTTGCTACCGTTGGTCCGTGTCAGACACGCGCTTGGTTATCAACTGCCAGCATGCCCAGCGATCGGACAAACTTTTGCGTCAGCATGCCGGTTTCGTTACTGGCCGCAGAGGCGCATAACATCCCGGTAGAGAGCCAACGGTTTACCGTCACGCCAGCGGCGTTGGTGGCTTCGAAGTTGGCATCCCGGTCATTTTTCATCAGCCTGGCAATGCGGTCAAAGGCCTCATTCCAGCTGATCCGTTGCCACTTGTCTGAGCCAGGCGCGCGATACTCTGGGTAACGCAGGCGGCTATCGCTGTGGATATAGTCCAGCAGGCCGGCGCCTTTCGGGCACAGCGCCCCGCGGTTTACCGGGTGATCCGCGTCGCCTTCGATATGGAAAATCGTCGATTTGGCGTTTTTTGCCCCATCGCCCAGGCTATACATCAATAAACCGCAGCCTACGGAACAGTAGGTACAGGTGTTGCGGGTTTCTTTGGCGCGCAATAGTTTGTAGTTGCGCGTTTCCGCTAACGCAGCCTTGGGCGCGAAGCCTAATGCTGCCACCGTGGTCCCAGCCATCCCGCCAGCGCAGATTTTAAAAAACTGTCTGCGATTGACGTCCATTGCTTTCCCTAATGCTTATCAGTGGTTTTTTAGTCATGGCAAACTAACAGCAATAACCCAAGCGTTATTGAGGGAAATCAATATAAGGGAGAGTTAGCGGAAAAATACTCCTTAATAAGTAGCCAGCGCCGCGGTGAGTAATCCTTAATTTATCGCTCTCAACCGAAATTCTATAAGTGATTAATTTTAACTATTAATTTCAAGTTAAAACTTTATCTGAATATTGTCGATAAACCTGTTTTACCGATTGCCGGGAGAATTATCGACGGTGTTTTGTTACTCATTTCCGAATGGGTATTGTTTTTAAGTGGTTATTTCCTTGCGAAAAATGGCGTTAATTTGGAATTTGCTTCGCAAAATTAACACGCGATCCAATCGAATTGTTGAGTAGTTCGTTTTATGAGCAAAAATAGGTAGGGAACTAGCCGCGAGAATGACGGATAGACTTTTTAAGGACGGAAACCATGATGCAGACCTACTTGACGTTACGTGCGTTGGCGAGGGGGATTAACCCAGAAACGGGGGAGTTCTTGAATCACACCTCGCTGGTTCATTCCCCAGAGACGATCCGGATGTTGTTTGCCCTGGCAGATGAGTTTTACGCCGAACGAGAACGGGTGAAAAAGGTGAAGTTATCACCCGAGGAGCGGCGGCAGAAAAATATTGCCGAGGGTAGGCCCGCCAACTTCAATTTCCCCTGGTCGGAAGAAGATAGGCAACTGTTGGAACAAGGTTACAACGATGGGAAAACGATAGAGGCTTTAAGCGTGGAGTTTGGGCGTTCGCTGCGCGGCATTGCGGTTCAGCTTGAAAAAATGGAGCTGATCACCGAAGAGCAGGCCGCCGCTTATAACTGACCGGGTTAAGCCTCCCTTCAGGAGGCCACTTGTCCGCAAGCTTCAATCTACCGGCGAGGTGGGTAGGCTAACGATGTCCTGATTGTCGTTACCCATCCAATAGACGCCTTCTTTTGCCCAGAATGGGCCTTCGACAAAGTCGAGCAGGTCGGAATACTCTTCGTAGAACTGCTTGCCGTTTCGGTCATACACCCGCATGTAGCCGGAGTAATGCCCGCCATCGCCTGGCATGGTGAAACGTGGAATAAACTCGAAGGTTTTATAATAGCGCACCACATACTGCTGGTTGGGGCTCCACTCTTCGTATCGCAGTGTCCCTTGTTTCCACCACAGGTAACAGCCAGCAATGATTATCACCAGTATCGCTAGCACCACCCAGCGTTTACGCTCGCGTACCAGAGTTTCTTGGCTTTTTATTTTTGGCATCAGTGTTCTTTTAGACCCTTTCCAATTTAGCTTTTGGCCAGCATACCAGCACCGCCGCTTTTACTGACCTATGTCATATACATTGGCCGTATCAATCTCTATCATGCTGCATAACGTCCGAGGTTCGGAGTTATTTGGAGTCACCTCCCTCATGCAGCATCCTACCTTCCCGACGCCATTTCCCTGTTTTCCGTATCACTCAACCCACTGGGGTAAAGGATCTTATCGTGGAGACATCAACGCCGTCTACGGCACGGTTTTATGCTTTGCGTCTGTTACCTCAACAAGACCTGCTGGTTACACTACGTGATTTTATCCGGCAGCAGGATTTGCGTGCCGCTTGGGTCAGTGGTTGCGTCGGCAGCTTGAGCGACGTGGCTTTGCGTTATGCCGGCTGCGAAGGCACCACGTTATTGAGCGGAAAATTTGAAGTGGTCTCACTGATTGGCACGTTGGAGGCCGGAGGCGAACATCTGCATCTGGCGGTGGCCGAGGAGCATGGCCATATGACCGGCGGCCATGTGATGGCAGGTTGCACCGTGCGCACCACGCTCGAATTGGTGATTGGGGAATTGAATGACGTTGTATTTAACCGACAACCTTGCGCGCTTTCGGGCTATGACGAATTAAACGTCAAGCAACGCTAATTTTCCTACTAATTGAGTGAGGTAGTTATGGCACGTAATGGGTTGTCGAGTCAGACGTTGGTGTTGATGGTGATCTCGATTGCCATCAACATGATTGGCGGGCAGTTGGTTTCGATGTTGAAGCTGCCTATTTTCCTCGATTCTATCGGTACCTTGCTGAGTGCAATCCTCGCCGGGCCGATTATCGGTATGTTGACCGGTTTATTGACCAACCTGATCTGGGGCCTGCTCACCGGCCCGATTGCGGCGGCGTTTGCACCGGTGGCGATGGTGATTGGGTTGGTGGCTGGCTTATTGGCGAGCATCGGCTGGTTCCGGACGTTACCGAAAGTGATCCTGAGTGGTGTGGTGATCACCTTGGCCGTGACGATAGTTGCCGTGCCGATCCGTACCTATCTATTCGCCGGGGTCACCGGCAGTGGCGCAGACTTCTTTGTCGCCTATGTGCATTCAATGGGCAGCAACCTGATCGAGTCCGTCGCAATGACCGTGCTGGGGATCAACCTGATAGATAAAGTGCTGGTTGCCATCATTGTCTGGCTATTGGTGCGTAATATGTCGCAGCGAACCTTGCGTAATTTCCCAGCAATGGCCGTCGTGCGTTAATGCACCCGTTTACCTCGCTGGCCCTTTGGCTGGTGCTGGGTACCAGCAGTTTGCTGATGCCGTTTGGCTATCCGTTGCTAGCCTATAGCCTGGCGAGCTTTCTGCTGCTGGTCCTGATGAAAAGCACCCGACATCGCTGGCGCTATGTGGCGTGGGTCATGTTACCCATGGCGGGCGGCTTATGGCTGGTGCATAGCGGTTGGCTGGCGTGGTGGCTACGGGGGGTGGCGCGCGATGAGACTGAAATGCTCAATGCTGCGGCGCTCTGGCTACGCTTGTTGGCGTTGCTAAGTTATGGGCAAATCTGGCTGCAATACGTGCCTCCGCAGCGCGTTATTCGCGCCCTGTTTGCCAGCCGTTTGCCGCTCGGGCTGGCTTACCTGCTGGCGGGGCCGTTGCTGGTTGTCGAACAACTGCGAGCGCAACTGGCTGCGATTTATCAGGTGCAGCTGGCGCGAGGCGTGCCGCTAGACGGTTATTGGTATCAACGATTGCGCTACATTCCGGCATTGGTTATCCCGTTAACCCACAGTGCGTTGAATGATTTAACCGCGCGCAGCACGGCGCTGGATATGCGCGCTTTTCGGCTGCATCCTAGACGCACAACGCTGTGGGCACCGAGCGACAGCCCATTGCAACGTAACGTACGCTATGGCTTGCTGTTGGTGGCGGCATTGGAAATAGGAGCCTGGCTGTGGTTGTGGCACTGAATGCGCTGAGCTTTATTCCTCAAGGTAGTCGCTGGCAGTTGGAAAGCATCGATCTACATTGCGAGGTTCCTGGTTTATATGGCATTAGCGGTGGGAATGGCAGCGGAAAAACCACGCTTGCCCAGCTGTTGGCAGGCTGTTTCCCCGACTTCTTACCCGGCACATTACAGGGTTCAGGACAGGTCCTCGGCGATGAAATAGGTTCGCGCCCGTTGGTTGAAATGGCGCAACAGGTGCAGCTCATTCAACAGGCACCACAGCTGCAACTCTCAGGCTGTACCTTCACGGTCGAAGAGGAGATTGCCTTCGGGCCGGAGAATCTGTGCCTGGATGAAGCCGAGATCTTGGCGCGTATCGAACAGGCGCTGACGTTTACCGATTGCCACGCTTTACGCCATCGTCACCCGGCCACGCTCTCTGGCGGCGAGGCGCAACGGGTGGTGATGGCCTGTGCGCTGGCGATGCGCCCCCGGCTACTACTGCTGGATGAAGCCTTTAGCCGCCTGACACCCGATGCTACCACCAAGCTGTTACAACAGCTGGCCACCTATGCTAACCAGCAGCAGTGCGTGATTTTGCTCTTTGAACGGTCGCTCACCAAGGTTGCCGCTTATTGCCTGCAAACTTGGGCGCTGGAGCAAGGTAGGCTCTCATTATGCTGACGATTGAATCGCTGGACTATCAGTGGCCAGGCGTGAGCGAACCCATCATTAACGGTTTGGATCTCACCATTAGGGCCGGGGAATGGGTGGCCTTGATCGGGGATAACGGCGCCGGGAAATCCACATTATTACGCCTGATGGCCGGGTTGCTAAAACCGACCGGCGGCAAGGTTCTCTTACAGGGGCAAAATATTGCCACCCTTAAAGCGGCACAGCGTGCGCCGTTGCTGGGGGTATTATTTCAGGAAGCGGAACGGCAGATCTTTCG
>NZ_JBKJYW010000071.1:0-4104 GCF_046715635.1 Serratia sp. (in: enterobacteria) | reverse complement strand
GTGTCTACCATGTCCCCGAACAAGTGTTCATGATGTCCCCGGTCTGTACAGTGGGAGGGGGTTGGGGTGAGGGGGGATAATAAGCGGATATAACTTTCCAACAGGGGAATATCGGCGGGGGCTAGCGGGTAATCTCTCGCCTGCTCGGGCGTTACCCAAGCAAATGCGCTATGGCAATGTAGCTGTAATTCCCCGCTGAAGGAGTCAACCTGCCAAGCATGTAGCCGGATAATCCTCTCCTTTTGTTGCCACTGATTGCTGGCCACAAAGCTCCCCACCTTGGCGATAATACCCAACTCTTCCCTCAGCTCGCGAACGAGTGCCTGGGATTGGCTCTCAGCCATTTCGACCTTACCACCGGGAAACTCCCATAGGCCAGCTTGATCGCTGTTGCTATCGCGTTGAGCGAGCAGGATCTTGCCATCTTGTTCGATAATGGCGGCAACGACATCAATGATTTTCATAGCTTGGATTCAATATTGCCCCGAAGTGCATCGGGGCAGGGAGATTACAGCGCGAACTCGGCCCAGACAGGAGCATGGTCTGAGGGTTTTTCCATTCCACGGATCTGATAATCAATACCGGTGGCGGTACAGCGAGCAGCCAATGAGGTATTAGCCAACAGCAGATCGATGCGCAGGCCACGGTTTTCATCAAAACCGCGCGAACGATAGTCAAACCATGAGAACTCATCGTTACGCTCAGGGTTGGCATGACGGTAGGTATCTACCAGCCCCCAGTCCAGCAGGCGTCCCATCCACTCACGCTCTTCCGGCAGGAAGGAACACTTGCCCGTGCGCAACCAACGTTTGCGGTTCTCTTCACCAATGCCGATATCCAGATCGCTTGGGCTGATGTTCATATCGCCCATGATCAATACCTGCGACTCTGCCGGCAGTTGTTGCAGATAATTTTGCAGATCTTGATAGAAGCGAGTTTTGGCAGGGAATTTGATTGGGTGGTCGCGGCTTTCTCCTTGCGGGAAGTAACCATTAATCACCGTCAATGTGCCTTGTGGTGTCGCCAGGTCGGCCATGATGATACGACGCTGTGCATCTTCTTCATCAGTAGGAAAACCGCGGCGTATGGCAAGAGGTTCATCTTTAGTCAGCAACGCGACGCCGTAATGGCCTTTCTGCCCATGATAGAACACGTGATAGCCGTGTTGGCTGACTTCTTCCAGCGGGAACATATCGTCGTGGACTTTGGTTTCCTGCAGGCCGATCACATCCGGCTGATGCTGCTCGATAATTGCTGCCAGTTGATGCGGACGTGCACGCAGTCCATTGATATTAAAAGAAACAAACTTCATGAGCACTGCCGTTTTTATCCGAAAAAATGTGTTCAGATAGTAGCAGAGTTTGGCCGAAAATGTAACGCGGACCAGCGGCGGTTTGCCGCTGGTAGCCAGGGATTATTTCGCCCAGCGGTCGTAATTCTGTGGCTGATAGTCATCAAACCGCTGGATTAAGGCTGCCGGCGAATCGCTGATATGCAGGGTCTTGAGATAATCATGCCGCATAAAGCCTTGATCGGCGACGTGCTGTAAAAACTGGCTTAGCGGGTGGTAAAAACCGTTAACATCCAGTAGCCCGACCGGCTTGCTGTGGTAGCCGATCTGCCCCCAGGTCCAGATTTCGAACAGCTCTTCCAGCGTACCGATACCGCCAGGCAGGGCAATAAAGCCGTCGGCCAGTTCGGCCATCCGTGCTTTACGGGTGTGCATGTCGGGGACGATTTCCAACTCGGTCAGGCCACGGTGCGCCGTTTCGGCCTTGACCAACCGTTGGGGAATGATGCCTATTGCTTCACCACCGGCCTCTAGCACCGCGTCCGCTACCACACCCATTAATCCTTTTTTACCACCGCCATACACCAGACGCCGCCCTTGAGTGGCAAGCAGATGGCCTAGTTGGCGCGCGTTCTCGACGTAGGTTGGATTATTGCCCTCGCTGGCACCACAAAAGATACAAATGTTGTTACGCATGACTTTCCCTTGCTGCTTTTAACGAAGCCAGTGGTATAGCGAATTGTGGGATTTTGTTCAAGGGGAATTGGTATTGCGATGGCGATGAGGAGGATGACTTCGTAGAGATGAAACTAGGTAGTGTTTTATACCGCGACACCCAAGCTTGAGACAGGTGGGAGTCATTGCAGGTTAGCCGACCGTTGAGCGCTGGATGCGCGATTGCGAGCCCCAAGGGACGGGTTTACGGCGTGTCGGCGTTCTGTATGACTTCCACCTGTAGCACAATAAGGAGCCGCTATTAGTTCGGTAGTACATGATGATACGACGGAAATATTTAGTTTGAGGAGGAGTACAAGGATGGTGGTGGGGAGGATGACCGCGCAGGCGCGTTGTCCACTGCGTGGACTCGAACCTTGGTCGAAGCCTCTCATCCTTCCCAATTCGGTGGTGCATGGGGGTGAAGCGATGATTTAAAGTTTGGGAGATATGTAAAGAGATGGTGGTGGGGGAAGGATTCGAACCTTCGAAGTCTGTGACGGCAGATTTACAGTCTGCTCCCTTTGGCCGCTCGGGAACCCCACCATGGTATTCATGGTTACTAATTTTGAACAGAAAGTTGGCAAAATCTTTCTGGTAGTGCTGATTTATCCATCTCTCTGGCCACAGTTACGGTGGTGGTGAGAAGGATTACCGCGCAAGCGCGTTGTCCACTGCGTGGACTCGAACCTTGGTCGAAGCTTCTCATCCTTCCCCTTCAGTGCTAAATGAAACTCTGAACAACATTTCATTTTAGTGGCTGAGAAGAAGATGGTGGTGGGGGAAGGATTCGAACCTTCGAAGTCTGTGACGGCAGATTTACAGTCTGCTCCCTTTGGCCGCTCGGGAACCCCACCATGATGCTCATGGTTCACTACTATTTACTGGGAATCGGCTAGATCCCTTGGTACAACATAATGGCTTGCGAAACGTCTGTCTCGGTAAGCGGGGCGCATCATATCAAATGAAGCGCTTGTGTAAAGCATTGAAATGCAGAAAATGAATTGTTTGTCGCTTTTTTATTCTCAGCGGTGCTTCCGTGAACGAAAGACACCGCTTTGTTAACCAATTACAGGATCACCGTGCGGTTACCGTAGACGAACACGCGTTGAGCCAGCACACGATACAGTGCGCGGCTAAGCACGTTTTTCTCCACGTCACGCCCGGCACGCATCATATCTTCTGCCGAATAGGTGTGATCGACATGAATAACGTCCTGCATAATGATTGGGCCTTCATCCAGGCTGTCGTTCACGTAGTGCGCCGTTGCCCCGATGATCTTCACGCCACGCTCATAGGCCTGGTGATAAGGGCGAGCACCGATAAAGGCCGGCAGGAACGAATGGTGAATATTGATCACCTGATTCGGGTAATGCTGAACGAAAGCCGGGGTGAGCACGCGCATATACTTGGCCAAGACCACGTAATCCGGCTGGTATTGGTCGATCTGTGCGATCATCTGTTGATCATGCTGTTCACGCGTCAGGCCTTCGTGGCTGACCAGATGGAACGGAATGTCAAAGCGCTCAACCAGCGTCTGCAACGTGGTGTGGTTGCCAATGACGGCGGCAATCTCAACGTCCAGACCGCCATAGGCGCTTTTCATCAGCAGATCGCCCAGGCAGTGGGCTTCTTTGGTTACCAGCACCACAATACGGCGGCGGCCTGCACTGTGCAGTTCGCGCACTGAACCCTCAGGTAACGCGCCGTCCAGATCGGCCAACAAAGTCGCGTCATTGAAGATCCCTTCCAGCTCGGTACGCATAAAGAAACGACCGGTAAGGTGATCGACAAACTCATTGTTCTGCACAATGTTCAGTTCGTGCTTGTAACAAATGTTGGTGATCTTGGCGATCAGCCCTTTGGCATCGGGGCAGATGGTGCGTAAAATTTTTCTTTGTACGTTTTGCTGTGGCATGAGTGTGTCGATTCCGTCTGATTCTTAACCCGCAGGCTTATTGCCCGCAGCACTTTTTATATTTTTTACCTGAACCGCAGGGGCAAATGGCATTTCTGCCCGGTTGAGGTTTGGTTCCGTCGATATAGTACCAGCGTTGTTCAAGGCGAAGGAAGCGGGAACGCTCATGCATGGCACTCTC
>NZ_JBKJYW010000070.1:0-11932 GCF_046715635.1 Serratia sp. (in: enterobacteria) | reverse complement strand
TCGCCGCCGGTACTCGCGAACTGCGCCCCAATCAGGAAGTGCGCGCCTGGGTCCGTGAGCGAGGTCTGTAATGAAACTGACAGAGAACTTTATCAACAACGGCACCCGTATCTGGTTGGCGATCCTGCTGCTAGGCATTGGCGGCGTACTGGCGTTTCTAAACATCGGCAGGCTGGAGGATCCGGCCTTTACCATCAAGACCGCGGTGGTCGTCACCCGTTATGACGGCGCTTCAGCCCAGCAGGTGGAAGAAGAGGTCACTCTGCCACTGGAAAACGCCATTCAGCAGCTTCCTTATATTGATAACGTCACCTCCATCTCCAGCGTGGGGCTATCGCAGATCACCATTAATATCCGTGCCGAATACGGTGCCGCTGAGCTGCCACAGATCTGGGATGTGCTGCGGCGGCGCATTGGCGATGCGGCAATACGTTTGCCGCCCGGAGCCAGCCCCCCGATTGTGAATGATGACTTTGGCGATGTGTACGGCTTCTTCTTCTCACTGTATGGCGACGGCTTTAGCAATCAGGAACTGCGCAACTTTGCCGAGCTGTTACGCCGTGAGTTAGTGGTGGTGCCCGGCGTGGGCAAGGTGGGGATTGTCGGGGTGATCCCGGAAGAGGTGCAGATTGAGATTTCCCGCGCCCAGATGACCGCCGCCAATATTATCCCACAGCGACTTTACGATCTGTTGAGCCGGCAGAACGTGGTGTCCAACGCCGGGGATCTGTTGGTGGGCAGCGAGTCGATCAGGCTGCATCCCACCGGAGAATTCGCCAGCGTGCAAGAGTTGGGTAACCTGCTGATTAGCGAACCGGGTAGCCCCCGCAGCGTTTACCTGCGCGATATCGCCACCATCAGCCAAGGTGTGACCCACTCCCCCAATAATATCTATCGTGCCAACGGGCGGCCTGCGCTCTCCATCGGCGTATCCTTTGCCCCGAATGTGAACGTGATTGTAGTGGGCGAAGCGGTCAAAGCCCGGTTGGCCCAACTGCAAGCCGAACGCCCCGCCGGGATGGACATCAGCGTTTTCTACGATCAGTCGCATGAAGTGGAAGGTGCGGTGAATGGCTTTATCATGAACTTCTTGCTGGCGCTGCTGATCGTGGTCGGCACCCTACTGATCTTTATGGGGGTGCGCAGCGGGCTGGTGATCGCCGCCTCTTTGGCGCTGAACGTGCTTGGCACCTTGCTGATCATGAAGCTGTTCAATATTGAGCTGCAACGCGTTTCACTCGGGGCGCTGGTGATTGCCTTAAGTATGTTGGTGGATAACGCCATCGTGATCGTCGAGGGTGTGCTGGTTGGGCGGCAACAGGGTGAGAAGACCCTGCAGGCCATTAATAACGTGGTCAAACGCACCATGTTCCCGCTGCTGGGGGCTACGGTGATTGCCATTCTGGCGTTTGCGCCGATTGGCTTATCCAACGATGCCACCGGGGAATACTGTAAGTCGCTGTTCCAGGTGCTGTTGATTTCCCTGATGCTGAGCTGGTTCACCGCCTTGACCCTGACGCCGGTATTCACCAAATGGGCGTTTGAAAAACAGAAAATGGCCGAGCCAAAACCCGATGAGCCGGTCAAATCGCCTTATGATGGTTGGCTGTTCCGCGTCTATCGTAATCTGTTGGGTAAACTGCTGCGCCAGCGCACTATTACTCTGGGGGTGCTGGCCGCACTGATGGTCGCCTCGGTGATCGGTTTTGGCAACGTGCGCCAAAGCTTCTTCCCACCGTCCAATACGCCGATCTTCTTCGTCGATCTCTGGCTGCCCTATGGCACCGATATCGCCTACACCGAAAAGATTGCCGCCGAGATCGAGCAGCATATCCAAGCGCAAGACGGCGTCAGCGATACCATGGTCACCATCGGCCAGGGTGCCATGCGCTTTATGCTTACCTACAACGCACAGCGGCAATATTCCAACTATGCACAGATCATGGTACGAGCCAAACAGCTTAACCAGATCCCCGGCATGATCGGCCAAATCGAGGGCTACGTACGCAGTAATTTCCCCCAGGTGAACGCCCAGGCCAAGCGCATCATGTTCGGGCCTTCGAATAACAGCTCCATCGAAGCGCGCTTTATCGGCCCGGATCCAAACGTACTGCGGTCATTGGCGGCCAAGGCAGAAACCATTGCCCGTGCTGACTCAAATGCCGACGGTGTCATGCACGATTGGCAACAGCGTAGCAAGGTTATTCGCCCACAGTTCTCGGATTATCTTGGCCGTGAATTAGGGGTGGATAAACGCGAAATCGACAGTGCGCTACGCATGAGTTTTGGCGGGATCGCCGTTGGCCTATACCGTGATGGCACCCGGTTAATGCCGATCGTGCTAAGAACGCCAGACTCGGAGCGGCTGAATGCGGAACGGCTGAACGACGTGATGATCTGGAGCCAGGCACGGCAGGCGTTTATTCCCATCGACAACGTGGTCAACGGCTTTACTACCGAGTGGGAAGATCCGTTAATCATGCGCCGGGATCGCAAACGCACCCTGACGGTTCAGGCCGATCCTAGCTCACAGAGCGGTGAAACCTCTGCCGAACTGTTGCAACGCATCAAACCGGGTATTGATGCCATCCCATTACCACGCGGCTATGAACTGAATTGGGGCGGCGACTATGAAAGTACCAAGGAGGCCCAGGCCGGGCTGTTCACCAGCCTGCCGGTAGCCTTTGTGATCATGTTTATCATCACCGTGCTGATGTTCAGCTCGCTGAAGAATGCCGTCGCAATCTGGCTGACCATCCCGCTGGCGCTGATCGGAGTCACCGTGGGCTTCCTGCTAACCGGTATTCCGTTTGGCTTTATGGCGCTGATTGGCCTGCTGAGTTTAAGCGGCATGCTGATCCGTAACGGCATTGTGCTGGTAGAGGAGATTGGGTTACAGCGGCAGGAAAAACCGATCCTGGAGGCCATTATCGACGCCTCTACCTCGCGTTTGCGCCCTATTCTGCTGACGGCCTTTACCACCGTACTCGGCTTGGCCCCGCTGCTGAGCGATGCTTTCTTCCAGAGTATGGCGGTGGTGATCATGTTCGGCCTGGGCTTTGCTACCGTGCTGACGTTGTTGGTCCTGCCGGTGATCTACAGTTGCATGAATTCGGATAAGCAAAAGGTAACGCCGCAAACCGAGGCTAAAACTTAACGCATGCGCCCGGTTGAATATTTGTCTTCAAGCGGGCTATTGCAAACACGGGCATTGGTTTACTGTGTAGCCAGTTCAAAACCAAACACGGAGAAGTGCAAAGTGATTAAAGAAACAATCCTGGGATGTTCGCTGCTGTTGCTCTCTGCCACTACGTTGGCCGCTGGCTGTGACACCCCACGTACCCCTTATGACGTGACCTACTGCGCGGCATTGGAGATGGTACAGCTGGATCAAGAGATCAATGTGCAATACAAAAAGGTGATGGGGCTGCTGACTCAACCGCAAAAGCAGACGCTGAAGCAGTCGCAGATCGAATGGCTGAAAAGTCGGGACAGCCAATGCAGCGACGATTCCATGATCAATGTCGCCTGCTCAAACAAGACCATGCAAAGCCGTATCGATTTTCTGAAAAGCGTGGAACGTGAGTGCAAAAGTACCGGCTGTGATAGCAACAAGCTGGCTCAACAGCAGTAATAGAATCGGGGCGCCTATGCTGCGCCCCGACTGAAAAAATCACTATTTGGTTAACGCGATAATGCCCAAAGTCAGGCCAGCTACCGCTGCCGCCCCGCCTGCAATCGCCCCGGCGGTTTCCCAGTTATCCTGAGTGGTGCCTTTCATGCAGGTATTGGTATGTACCAAACGGCCTTGGTCATCATAAACCGGCACGCAAGGTGACTCGGTAGCACACCCAGACAGTAAAACGGTCAACAGGCCCGCTGCAATAAACTTACTCATACTCACACCTCGGCATTCAACAGCCAAAAAAACATCAAAATGAATGAAATCGCGCCACTGTACCACTGATGCCCATCACGATGGATCCGGAAAAGTCGCAAAATGTGTGGGGGTGAAACAATTAAATTCGGACCGGTGCGAGAACAGGAAAAGCCAGGCATCGCTACGGGCTCCCAACTTACGCATACAGCTACACTTATGTGCGCTGATGGTTTTAATACTGCGTTGATGAGCAACTGAATTTACTGCATAAGGATTTTTATGGCTTGCAGGTGTTGCGTCGCCTCATACCAGCGATCACAGCTCCGGTGTGTTGGATGGTTCCCTCCACCGGAGCGTGGCGTCATAGTCTTCCAGTGATACCAAGCCACCATAGGGTATGAGACAGGTTGAAGTGCGTTGCGTACCATAAACTTGTTCTGCCCGCTCCCACAGGCTTGTCGGTATCACCAGAAACTGCAGCGTATCGGCTATTCCACCCAGGAAGAATAGCCGGAACACATACTGGCTGCTCATCAACGTCTGCAATCTTTCCAATTCGTCATCGAACACGTCACTGCCCATTGAGGAACAGGCGAACTGGTGTACATTCCCTGCAAAGTGGACAGCTGCCACTTCATCGTCAATCTCGACGGTCAAAACGTCAGGCCCCAAATACTCCGCTAAGTATTCGAGAAATACGTCCATACCCTCTTTCCAATCCAGCGCGATGTCAAACACGCTGCTGAAAACATCCAGATAATCATCCTCAGGGCCATAACCACTGAGAATGTCCGGGTGACGCGCAATAAGCGATGCTTGCACCTGGCGCACATTGGTTTGCTTGGGATCCTCAAAGAGCGAACTTAACTCTTCCCAGGTTGGTCTAATCATTGGGGAACTTCCTTGTGGTTTTATTCTTGCCCTCACTCTAGCAGCAGAATGGCGGATTGGGTCAAGCAAAATCAATATCATCTATTGCGTCGAAAAACGCTGAATAAAGACGATTTATTGTTTATAGCCGAAATGTTAGCATTGCAAGGCGGCTTAAAATGCTGCTGTACCCCCCCTCTCGTATTATCGCGGCTGCTGACCCCCGATAACACCGATGAGGCATCAACATGACTGACATACGTGGCCGGGCCTGGCGCCTGGTCAATAACCAACGCAACAAACACCGTGAGATGGGGGATTTTCAACCCAAGTTCACCAAAGAGAAGCAGTGGAAAATGCTCTACACCCGCTCAGATAAAATAACGCGAGCGAGTCAATTGGGTATTGAGTATCCACAGGTATCCCGCGCCGTAGCCCGGCGTAACGCACTCGATGAGATCGAATAACCATGAATGTGCTGTTTGTCTGCAGCCGTAATCAATGGCGCAGCCCTACCGCGGAACGTATATGGCAACGGACTCCCGGCCTGACCGCAAGGTCGGCCGGGACCAGCCGTAATGCCATAAAAACGGTGACGCCGGAGTTATTGCACTGGGCAGATATGATTTTTGTCATGGAGCAAAAACACAAAAACCGGCTGGTGGCCGAGTATCGCCGCCTGCTGGAACATAAACCCCTGCACGTTCTCGATATCCCCGATGACTATCAATATATGGATCCTGAGCTTATCACCCTGCTAGAGGAATCTACCGAGCCATTCCTGTCACCTTTCATCCTGAAATAATCATGTCTCGGGCACATACCCCCCGGCAGCAGTGAACTCACTCTGGAAGATGACGGTGATGAAATCTTTATTGATATCCCTACCCGCACGCAGACATTGCACATCAGCGAGAACATCCTTGCCGCAAGGCGCGAAAATTGGCAGCCCGTGGTAATTACAGCACATCAGTGGTTCAGTCAAAAAAAGACCGATAACACCTTGCCGTAAAGATGTTGTATATTAACGCCGCTATCATTCGCCACGCTTTAGTGTACGCAATGATAGTGGCAGGAAAATACCTCTGGATTGCCAAACATCCTGCTCAAAAACACAAAAACAGGTCAGAACCCTGACGATTTAGTTTGATTTTTTTAAAAAGGATTTCTATGAACAAGCTATTTGCTACCGCCATTGTTACCCTGCTGCTGACTGGCTGTGCTCAACAAACCTTCAACGTGAAAAGCGAACCCGTTGCGGCACCAAAGCAAGTGACTACCCATCACTTCTTCGTTAGCGGTATTGGCCAACAAAAAACCATTGATGCCGCAGCCGTTTGTGGTAGCTCTGACAAAGTGGTTCGCACCGAAGTACAGCAAACCTTTGTCAACGGCCTGCTGGGTGTCGTAACTTTGGGTATTTATACCCCGCGTGAAGCTCGCGTTTACTGCGCAAACTAAGTTTTGGCAGTAATGTACGTTGAACTGACTTGCTTGCAGTGAGCAGTTTATCGTAAGCAGCTAATGGAGCCTGAGTCTGGTAATCTACCCGGCTTGGGCTCTTTGGTTTTAAGCCGTCCGTGTAGATGCCACGATATAGGCTATCTTGACGCTGACCCGATCTGCCAGTGTCAGGATTATCAGAACCTGGTGGTGACGAATATCAATATTATCGCTAACGATAATAAAAAAATCACATGCCACAGTCACCTTTCGCGCCGTTAGTGATAACAGTCTCACCACTACCACCACATTTAATTGAGTCGCTGAGAATGGGCGGTGATTTATTGACGATATTTTTGATGCCAAGCAAAACAGCGTTCGCGAGGCTGTTAAGGCAAATAATAAAACCCTGCATATAAAGGGAGAAACATTGCCATAATAGCCTACTTGCCTTGGTCATTTGAGGGTTCACTGCGAACGCCTGACGCTATCGTGCCCTGCGCTTTTTCATCACGCCATTGCTTGCGCAAAGAAAACATTTTCTTTAGGGCACGTCGAATGGTGGTTATCCAGCCGGCCGGCCGGGGATCCGCCAACATGCTTAATGCACGTGCATAGTCAAGCGTCAGTCCTGGTGTCCAAGCCATCGTTTTTGCGCGTTTACGTATTTGTACCGCCACCCATAATTCCGGCGTCGTAAGAATTTTACTCAACACCAACCAGTGACCACGCTGTCCCCATATCTTAGCCACTACGCCTTCCAGCGCCGCTTCAAGCCCCCGCGCCACACTGCTCGAGCAGTTACGATGTGTGAGATTATAAGTATTGTCTTCACGATAAACGTCCCAGAACCGTTTCAAACGTTCAGCATCGTAGTTTCTGATCCGCACGCGCTGGGTTGAAGGACACCATGCACCGGACTCAGTCACATAATCCGGTTGGAATTTCCCTTCTACATTATTGTCTGCGGTTGCCCGCAGCAAGCGGCTAAATTGATCTGGCGACCGGTCAATATCGACTGCTGGATACAGACTGATATAAATGCCTTCTGGAGATTCAAGTGCAGCATGGCCAGTGGAAATCACCCCGTTTTTATCCACCGCCGCAATATAACGATCAATAACAGGATGAGGCACTGTTGCACTCTTCGAGGATCCAACTGGAGTCCAGACATGTATGGTCAGCGCAGGTTCATCATCAGCCGGAGGGCCTTCCCATTCAGTCACCAAAGGCGTGGTTACTGCGCTACTGGCTTCCTCTGCGGCCTTATTACCCAAAACCGCGGGGTTGACCTCTAGCTTTTTGACGCGCATCGCCAGCATAACCATATTCCAGCCACCAAACATCAACCCCAGTCCTAAACAATAAGGCACGGTGCCGATATAATGGGTCGGATAAGGCTGAAAGAAGAAAATCGCCAACATGACTTCCAATACACCGCCAGCCACCACCAACTTCCAGTTTTTATAGCGCACGACCCCAGCGGAGACAATTTGCAATAGTCCATCGGCCAAAAACAAAGTGCCAAAAATCATCGATAGAATAAAATGGCCATGATGTTGCCCACTCAGGATCAATACCGCGGCCAGTGAAAATGCGCCTCCTTTTACATAACGCAAGGTACGTTGCCCGCCGATGCCGGTATGCGCGACCATCAAGGTCGCCAGTCCCTCAACCAACAACAGGAAAGCGAAGGGATGCAAAGGGAAATAAATCGCGTTATCTAACGCATCGATGAAAACGATTAAGCCAGCTAACACACCTAACCAACCGGCAGTCATCAACCCTCGCCAGCGGTGGCGCAAATAATCAACCCCCAGTAAAATCATTACCAACTGAACCATGCCTTATCCCCTCTGCTCATCGCTTTTAATTGTAAGGCGGCTTGTCAGAGCTACGCAGAAGCGGTCTTCCAAGATGGCATGAGTATAGTTTCCTCCTCTGAAATCACCCAATTTGTGGTTTCAAAGTGTATAAGTACCACAACGCACATTTCTATACAGGATAGTGGGTTGATTGGGGAAACACGGGTTGAACCAAGTTGACATGGAAAATGTTCACGGTCATTCGTAGAGCCCCTGTTCCTGCTTGAGTTTATGCATTTTGGTTTTGGCCTTGTCGATCTGTTCATCCGTCACGCCGCGTTCTTTCAGTGCTGGCCGGATTGTTTCTATGTTTCGCTCCAGTGCGGCCCGTAAGTTTCTGGAATCCGCCTCTATCTGCACTGAAGTGTTCCTGCCACCATAGGTAGTACTCAGCTTTTGATGAATGTCAGAGGGAATGACGATAGCAGCTACATCCTTGGCCGCTTTAATTATCTCTTTGTCTTGCGCATCTGGATTCATCCGTTTAAACTTTGCACGCACTGCCGATGGCATATGGTCTGCTTGCATACTGCTTAATAAAGATCATTAAGAGAGGAAAAGTCTCATGAAATACCTTGTTCTTACGCTGGCGTCATTGCCAGCTTTCGCCCATGTAGGGCGCATTGCGTTAAAATATTTTAATAACACCATCATCAATTGCGATAGAAAATTCAGCCGTTACTAAATGCGAGTCTGACTTCTCAGATTTAATGTCATAGGCGATTGAATACCGATCACCGGATGTAAATTTAAATCCGAACAGGGGTAAACATTCCCCCTTAGCTGCATAAACAGGTTTATCGTCAAAAATTTTGTGAAGAGAGTTACTTTTATCGCTGTTTATTTGAATAGCTGTAATCCGTTCTTGTGGTTTCAGTGGCGACACCACACAAACATGATTATCTTGAATAAACACTGTTGTGGATCCTCGATCTACCCTTCGATCACCTGGCCCAGGGCATCCGATCAAGAGAAATACAACAGCCAACAACATCCTATTCTTCTTCATAATTATCGTCCTTTCCCTGTAACTATTTTCTGATAAAGCGAAGGTACATCCCGAATCCCATCTCCTCCCCTGTACATACCCATTCGCCCTGGTCTCTGATAGTAAAGCCATTTATCATCCCCATAAACCAGTAACAACCAATAATCAGCCAATATAGATGCTTGCTGTTCAAGAGAATAATCTGTCAGCTTATCTTTATCCAGTTTATAGGTGTATTCAGCAGCCCAGCTAAGAGCGCCTCGTAGTCTAACCCATTGCCCGTGTTGGTGTTGCCATACATGGCCTAGCTCATGGATAAAAACATATTTATCTTCAACAAAAACTGAGTTTGAAGAAAAATCTTCTTTATACATCGGCTTTCTGTACCATAGCTCCCCATTTGGGGCCATAGCATAGTTTTGTTTCTGCAAACCGAACGGTAAATAGCTGTCACAATGAATCCAGACACGACCATAAACTATCGAATCACCAAAAACTCGACGAGCCATTGCAATCTCGCCTAACGTCATACGGCGTAATGTTCCTTCCTCCGCCTGCGCGCTCATAATCCGCCCTCCCTGTAAGGTATGCTTTCCATGCAATCAAACTTTGGATTTATCTCTACTTTCAATGCCCTTAGGTTATCTTTCGTTCATCATTTGTGCAACTATCTGATTTTAAGCAACAGAAGCCATAAAGCCCCGTTAGTGGTACAAGCAACAAGCGGAGCTTAGCGACTTCATCAGATTTTCAGAAAGATTACACCTTATCAGGGTGCTCATGTACCTTTCGGAGCATGAGCGAAACGCTGGCAGAGCCTGCATATCGTGTGCAGATACACAACTGCGGGTTGACCTGTTTATGCAGCCACAAGGCCGCACATTGGGCTTAAATGCGTATGATCAGTCTGGTGTAAGAGACAATACCCGGATCAGGCTTTTTGTTGTGGGTAAATCGTCGTTCAATGGTAGAACGATCACAGACAACTTATGTAAAGTAAGTTATTGATAGCGGAACACATTCAAGCCAACTTTTGGCGGTGTTTTGCAATAAGGGGACAAAGCTGGAGCGGGTGAAGGGAATCGAACCCTCGTATGCAGCTTGGGAAGCTGCCGTTCTACCATTGAACTACACCCGCTTAGGTGTGCGACTGGCATTATAACCGGTTATGCGCGCCGGGCAAGCGAAGATAACGCATAACTGCCGATGTTTTAAGCGGTTAGCAACAACCTACTCTCTTCGGGCGAAAAAAAACCGGCACAGTCGGCTGCACCGGTTTAATCACTTGGCGAACGTTACTTGCTCGGGCGCATGGCCGGGAACAGGATCACGTCGCGGATGGTGTGGCTGTTGGTCAACAGCATCACCATACGGTCGATACCGATGCCCAGGCCCGCGGTTGGCGGCAGGCCGTGTTCCAGCGCGGTGACGTAGTCTTCGTCGTAGAACATCGCTTCGTCGTCACCAGCATCCTTTGCGGCAACCTGGTCAGCAAAACGCTGTGCCTGATCTTCTGCGTCGTTCAGCTCCGAGAAGCCGTTACCAATTTCACGACCGCCGATAAAGAACTCAAAGCGCTCGGTGATTTCCGGGTTCAGATCATTACGACGTGCCAGCGGAGAAACCTCTGCCGGGTACTCGGTGATGAAGGTTGGCTGGATCAGATGGCTTTCGGCGGTTTCTTCGAAGATCTCGGTAACCACGCGGCCCAGACCCCAGCTCTTCTCAACCTTGATGCCGATCGATTCCGCAATCGCCACGGATTTAGCCATATCGTTCAGATCGTCGAGGTTGGTTTCCGGGCGATATTTCTTGATCGCCTCACGCATGGTCAGCTTGTCAAACGGCTTGCCGAAGTCGAACACCTCATCGCCATAAGGCACTTTGGTGTCACCCAGCACGTCTTGAGCCAGCGTACGGAACAGCGACTCGGTCAGTTCGATCAGGTCTTTGTAATCCGCATACGCCATATAGAGTTCCATCATGGTGAACTCTGGGTTATGACGTGGGGAAACGCCTTCGTTACGGAAGTTACGGTTGATCTCGAACACGCGCTCGAAGCCACCTACCACCAGGCGCTTCAGATACAGCTCTGGCGCGATGCGCAGGTACATGTCGATATCCAGCGCATTGTGGTGAGTAACGAACGGACGAGCAGACGCGCCGCCAGGGATCACCTGCATCATCGGGGTTTCGACTTCCATGAAGTCGCGAGCCACCATGAAGTTACGGATCGCCGCCATCACCTGCGAACGGATCTTGAAGGTGTTGCGGGATTCTTCGTTGGCGATCAGATCCAGATAGCGCTGGCGATAACGGGTTTCCTGATCGGCCAGGCCGTGGAACTTGTCTGGCAGTGGACGCAGTGCTTTGGTCAGCAGACGCAGCTCGGTACAGTGGATAGACAGTTCGCCAGTTTTGGTCTTGAACAGCTTACCGCGCGCGCCGAGGATATCGCCCAAGTCCCATTTCTTGAACTGCTCGTTGTAAACGCCTTCAGGCAGGTCGTCGCGTGCGACGTAGAGCTGAATGCGGCCACCCACGTCCTGCAGCGTTACGAAGGAGGCTTTACCCATGATACGGCGAGTCATCATACGGCCAGCCACGGTCACTTCGATACCCAGTGACTCCAGCTCTTCGTTTTCTTTGCTGCCGTATTCGGCATGCAGCTTGTCGGAGGTGGTATCGCGACGGAAGTCGTTCGGGAACGCAATGCCGTTCTCACGCAGCGCGACCAGTTTTTCCCGGCGCGACTGCAACTCGTTGTTGAGATCCAACGCCTGTTCGGCGCCTTGTGCTTGTTGCTCAGACATTTCTGTTCCTCATAACCCGGCTTTCAAACTTGCCTCAATGAATTTATCCAGGTCGCCATCCAGTACGGCCTGC
>NZ_JBKJYW010000069.1:0-5370 GCF_046715635.1 Serratia sp. (in: enterobacteria) | reverse complement strand
GTGTTGAATTCTTCGCCGTGAATACAGACGCTCAGGCGCTGCGTAAAACGGCAGTTGGCCAAACCATCCAGATTGGTAGCGGTATTACCAAAGGTCTGGGTGCAGGCGCGAACCCGGAAGTGGGTCGCAATTCAGCGGAAGAAGACCGTGAAGCCCTGCGCGCCGCTCTGGAAGGTGCAGACATGGGCTTCATCGCGGCCGGCATGGGTGGCGGTACCGGTACCGGTGCTGCGCCAGTGGTGGCAGAAGTCGCAAAAGATCTGGGTATTCTGACAGTCGCCGTGGTGACCAAGCCTTTCAACTTTGAAGGCAAGAAGCGCATGGCATTCGCTGAGCAGGGTATCGCCGAATTGTCCAAGCATGTGGACTCGCTGATCACCATCCCGAACGACAAGTTGCTGAAAGTTCTGGGCCGTGGCATCTCTCTGCTGGACGCGTTCGGCGCGGCCAACGACGTGCTGAAAGGCGCGGTGCAGGGTATTGCCGAACTGATCACCCGTCCAGGCCTGATGAACGTCGACTTTGCTGACGTGCGCACCGTGATGTCCGAAATGGGCTACGCGATGATGGGGTCTGGCGTTGCCTGTGGCGAAGACCGTGCCGAAGAAGCGGCGGAAATGGCGATCTCCAGCCCACTGCTGGAAGATATCGACCTGTCCGGCGCCCGTGGCGTGCTGGTCAACATCACCGCTGGCTTCGACCTGCGTCTGGATGAGTTCGAAACCGTGGGTAACACCATCCGTGCTTTCGCTTCCGACAATGCGACCGTGGTAATCGGTACCTCGCTGGATCCGGAAATGAACGACGAACTGCGCGTGACCGTAGTCGCGACCGGTATCGGTATGGACAAACGTCCTGAAATCACCCTGGTAACCAATAAACAGGCCAGCCAGCCAGTGATGGATCACCGTTACCAGCAGCATGGTATGTCGCCGCTGCAGCAGGAAGTAAAACCTGCCGCCAAGGTGGTGAACGATCAGAGCGCGCAACCCAACAAAGAGCCTGATTATCTGGATATTCCGGCCTTCCTGCGCAAGCAGGCAGATTAGGAATAAGCTGATAATTTGGAATCTCCGCTCTTTGTGCTAAACTGTCCCGCCAGCCTTGCTGTATGCTGGGCTGGTTGGATTGATAACATTGCGAGATAAAACGATGATCAAACAAAGGACATTAAAACGTATTGTGCAGGCGACTGGTGTCGGTTTACATACCGGCAAGAAAGTCACGCTGACAATGCGCCCAGCGTCGGCTAATACCGGGGTCATCTATCGTCGCACTGACTTGAATCCACCGGTAGATTTCCCGGCTGATGCCAAATCCGTGCGTGATACCATGCTCTGTACTTGCCTGGTGAATGAGTCAGACGTGCGTATTTCCACCGTTGAGCATCTTAATGCTGCGTTGGCGGGCTTGGGTATCGACAACATCATCATTGAAGTTGACGCTGCCGAAATCCCGATCATGGACGGTAGTGCCAGCCCGTTTGTCTATCTGTTGCTGGATGCTGGCATCGAAGAGCTGAACTCGGCGAAGAAATTCCTGCGTCTGAAAGACACCGTACGCGTTGAAGATGGCGACAAGTGGGCAGAGCTGTCCCCGCATAACGGGTTCCGCCTGGACTTCACCATCGATTTCAACCACCCGGCGATTGATGCCAGTACCCAACGCTATCGTCTGGATTTCTCAGCCGATTCGTTCGTACGCCAAATCAGCCGTGCGCGTACCTTCGGTTTCATGCGTGATATCGAATATCTGCAATCCCGTGGCCTGGCCCTGGGTGGCAGCTTCGATTGCGCGATTGTGGTGGATGACTATCGTGTCCTCAACGAAGACGGCCTGCGCTTCGAAGACGAATTCGTACGCCACAAAATGCTGGATGCCATCGGCGATCTGTTCATGTGCGGCCATAACATCATTGGCGCGTTTACCGCCTACAAATCAGGCCATGCGCTGAACAACAAGCTGCTGCAAGCCGTACTGGCGAAACAGGAAGCTTGGGAATTCGTGACATTCCAGGATGAAGCCGAAATGCCGTTGGCATTCAAGGCTCCGTCAACCGTACTGGCCTAAGCTGCCAAGACGTCAATTACTTATCACGACCGGTTGCGTTGGCTCTCTCTCCTGCCAACGCGGCCAGTCGTTCTAACACCTTACGTAATCTTTCTGGGCTCTGTGCCGCCAACCCCCGCAATGCATCTGCACTCTCCTGGCTCAAATGACGCATGGGGACTTCTGCTTGCTGACCGTTTTCCGTGGTTTTGCCCTGGTTTTGTAGCTGGCTGCTGCCTTTTGCCATCAACGAAGGATTAATCCTGATGTCGATTGACGACAAAGATGGTAGAATTTGCGCTCGTAGTGCGGATAGCAGGCTGGGTTGTTCATAGCGTAAGCGCATCATCCAACTGGCATTGGCGGTTTCCAGCACTAAAATACCCTGTCTGAAGTTGGCGACACGGCACCAAGGGTGCAACTGAGCGGGCAATAACCCCTTCACGGCACGATTGAGTTTTAGTAGCGCGGTAGCGCGTTGCTGAACGTTATGCAGCGGTCCTTTCTCTGTTGCAGACGCGTCGTCAAACAGGATATCTAATAATTGTGGACGGCTATCGCGCATAATGGGCTCCGGCGGATAATAAACACGTGATCGGTATTCTAAATCGTTGGCGACAATTTGGCAGACGTTATTTCTGGCCTCATCTCCTGTTGGGGATGGTAGCGGCTACGCTTGGCGTACCGCAAAATCTGTCCGGCACCGTCGATCAAAGCGCATTACCGAGCACCTCGTCCAGTCTTAACCGGCAAAATTCCGCCAGCCACGCCTTCAACAGCCTGGCGTTACTGCAAGAAGTACATCGTCGCCCAACGTTTAACGTTGATTACTGGCACCAGCATGCGCTTCGAACCGTCATTCGTCACCTCTCTTTTGCTCTGGCACCTCAGGCCGTCTATGCCCGGGTGCAGGAAGCGGAGACCGTTGCGGTTGAACCCCCATTACAGGTGGCTCAGCTTGCCCTGCTCTCCACGCTCAATGCGCTACTGACGCACGAGCCAAAACCACCGACTATCATTCGTGATACCCATCACCCCATCGTTCCTTCTTTGGCGCAGCATCAGGCCGGGCTATGGCTCGCTCAGGTGCAAGGTATTCGCGCCGGGCCTGCAGCCCTCGGCTGATCTTTGCCCTCCGGGCAGCAAAAAACAAACAACACAACAGCTTGTTGACGGCCATTATGGTGTCGTCGCGTAAGAGATATAAAGAATCATGTTAATCAAACTATTGACCAAAGTTTTTGGTAGCAGCAACGATCGTACCCTGCGCCGCATGCGCAAAGCGGTTGAGATGATCAACCGTATGGAACCAGACATGGAAAAACTGTCTGACAGCGAACTGCAGGCCAAGACCGATGAGTTCCGCGCGCGTCTGAAAAAGGGCGAAGTGCTGGAAAGCCTGATCCCGGAAGCCTTCGCCGTCGTGCGTGAGGCCAGTAAGCGAGTCTTCGGCATGCGTCACTTCGACGTGCAGCTGCTGGGCGGGATGGTGCTCAACGACCGCTGTATCGCCGAGATGCGTACCGGTGAAGGTAAAACCCTGACCGCAACCCTGCCTGCCTATCTGAACGCCCTGAGCGGCCGTGGCGTGCACGTGGTTACCGTCAACGACTACCTGGCCCAGCGTGACGCCGAAAACAACCGTCCGCTGTTCGAGTTCCTGGGGTTGAGCGTGGGTATCAACCTTCCTGGTATGCCTGCTCCGGCCAAGCGTGAAGCCTATGGCGCAGATATTACCTACGGTACCAACAACGAATACGGCTTTGACTACCTGCGTGACAATATGGCGTTCAGCCCGGAAGAGCGCGTGCAGCGTAAACTGCACTATGCGCTGGTGGATGAGGTTGACTCCATCCTGATCGACGAAGCGCGTACGCCGCTGATCATCTCCGGCCCGGCCGAAGACAGCTCAGAAATGTATAAGCGTGTTAACAAGCTTATCCCACAGCTGATCCGCCAGGAAAAAGAAGACTCCGACACCTTCCAGGGTGAAGGGCACTTCTCGGTCGATGAAAAAGCGCGCCAGGTTCACCTGACCGAACGCGGCCTGATCATGATCGAAGAGATGCTGATGGAAGCGGGCATCATGGATGAAGGCGAATCGCTGTATTCACCAACCAACATCATGCTGATGCATCACGTCACCGCCGCGCTGCGTGCCCACGTGCTGTTTACCCGCGACGTTGACTATATCGTCAAAGACGGTGAAGTCATTATCGTTGACGAACACACCGGCCGTACCATGCAGGGCCGCCGCTGGTCTGATGGTCTGCATCAGGCGGTAGAAGCTAAAGAAGGCGTAGACATCCAGAACGAAAACCAGACGCTGGCTTCAATCACCTTCCAGAACTACTTCCGTCTCTACGAGAAGCTGGCCGGTATGACCGGTACGGCGGACACCGAAGCCTTCGAATTCAGCTCCATCTACAAGCTCGATACCATCGTAGTGCCGACCAACCGTCCAATGATCCGTAAAGATATGCCGGATCTGGTCTACATGACCGAAAAAGAGAAGATCGCGGCGATCATCGAAGATATCCGTGAGCGGACTGCCAACGGCCAGCCGGTGCTGGTGGGGACTATCTCGATCGAGAAATCCGAAGTGGTTTCCCGCGAACTGACCAAAGCGGGGATCGAACACAAGGTTCTGAACGCCAAATTCCACGCCATGGAAGCGGATATTGTGGCCAATGCGGGTCAGACGGCTGCGGTAACCATCGCGACCAACATGGCAGGCCGTGGTACTGATATCGTGTTGGGCGGCAGCTGGCAGAGTGAAATCTCCCATCTGGAAGATCCGACTGAAGAGCAGATTGCCGAAATTAAAGCAGCCTGGAAAATTCGTCACGACGCCGTGCTGGCCGCTGGTGGTCTGCATATTATCGGTACCGAACGTCACGAATCACGCCGTATCGACAACCAGCTGCGCGGCCGTTCCGGTCGTCAGGGTGATGCCGGTTCTTCCCGCTTCTACCTGTCAATGGAAGATGCGCTGATGCGTATTTTCGCCTCGGATCGTGTTTCTGGCATGATGCGTAAACTGGGTATGAAGGATGGCGAAGCCATCGAGCACCCGTGGGTCACCAAAGCCATTGCCAATGCGCAACGCAAGGTTGAAAGCCGTAACTTCGATATTCGTAAGCAACTGCTGGAATATGATGACGTGGCCAACGACCAGCGTCGTGCGATCTACAGCCAGCGTAACGAATTGCTCGACGTGTCCGACGTGAGCGAAACCATCAACAGCATCCGTGAAGACGTGTTCAAAACCACCATCGACAGCTACATTCCGCCGCAGTCGCTGGAAGAAATGTGGGATGT
>NZ_JBKJYW010000068.1:0-5703 GCF_046715635.1 Serratia sp. (in: enterobacteria) | reverse complement strand
TAAGAAAAAACCCGCCATCTAGGCGGGTTTTTTTATGGCAGGGATTAACTTAGTCGTTAACCGGCTGCGGTTTGGTCGCTGGAGCAGTGGCCTGATTAGCCGCTGCATGGCCGCCAGCAGAACCTTTCCCGTCAAAGTTGAAGGAAGGGCGCTGCCACTCGCTGACCTTCTCGGCTTCCGGCTGGTAATCCGGCGCAGGCGCTTTAGTCATCGGGGCGGTAGCGATATGCTTGTAGAGCGTGGGTTGCGGTTGTGCAACCGCAGGGTCAGCCTGCACCGGAGCTGGAGCTGGAGCTGCCTCTGGCTGTGCTGGCACGACTTCCGGCTCAGCGGTTACAGCAGCTTCTGCACGGGCGGCCACAATGGCTTCCACTACAGGTTCTTGCTCCACAGGTTCACCTTGCACCGTTTTATCTGCAACCGTCTCATTCGTAGTTGTTTCACTGACAACGGTTTCATCCACAACAGCGGCTGGCTCGGCAGTAACGATAACGTCAGCCACGGCTTCGACAGGTGCAGTTTCTACTGGGGCTTCAACGACCGGTGTTGCCACTGGCTCAGCCACTACTGGAGCGGTTTCAACCACGGCCTGCGGTGCCACGTTTTCAACTACGGTTGGTGCTTCGTTGACTACTGGCTGAACAGGTGTGGCTTCAACAGCCGCCGCGACGGTTTCTACCGCTACCGGTGCTTGAGCTTCTTCGTGTTCAACATAGACGGCTGCTTGTGCCACAGGATAGCTGACCCAAACCTTGCCTGAAGCCATTTCTGGTGAGGCAAACGCCCCGGCCAACGGCATTGGCGACTGGTTCGGATAACGCTCATCACGATAGCGACGACGACGTTGGCCACTGACACGCAGATGACGAGGAGAACGACGAGAGCGACGTGGCATGCCGTTTTCACCGTTACCACGGTCGTCAGCTTGCGCGTTATCTTCAGACTGGGCCGCAATGGTCTGTGGCAACAGCTTAACGCTCTCAGCCAATACCGGAGCCTGGCTTTCTTCAACCTTGGCGATCGGTGCCTTAGGCGCTAATAGTTCTTCAGCGGCGCGATGCAGTTCTTCTTCCGCTGACAGGACGCGAACTTTCTGTGCGAGCGGCCGGCGTTGACGACGTTGCGTTGGCTGCTGATGACGGTCTTCATCTTCGTCGCTGTTATTGCTGGCAAGGACGACCTCTGCAGTTTCTGGCACTTTGACGTCTTGCGGAGCAGCCTGGCGTTTTTCTTCCTGACGACGACGTTGACGCTCGGCACGTTGCTCACGGCGCTGTTGCTGATCTTCGCGCTGTACATTGGCCGCTTCTTCAGTCTGCACTTCAGTGTTGGCAACCGCTGGTGCGGTCTGCTGCTGTGCGTTACGGCGGTTGTTGCGGCGCTGGTCGTCACGGTTTTCACGTGGTTCACGAGGCTCGCGATTTTCGCGCGGCTCACGATCAGCACGTTCACGGTTGTCACGCCCTTCACCACGATCTTTACGCTCGCCACGTTCACCTTTACGGCCTGAACCCTGGCGGCGTTGGCCACGACGATCTTGACGACGGTTGTCGCTGTCTTCCGTTTTCTCGGCTACGACCGGTTTAGCTTCTACCACTGGCGTTTCTTCACCGGCGAACAGTGACTTCAGGCCACCGAACAGACGGCTCAACAGGCCAGGTTTGGCTTCAGCAACAGCGGCTGATGCAACTGCCGGTTTGGCGGCAACGGCAGGCTTGCTAACCACAGGCTCTTCTTCCGGCGGTGGAGCATCCTGTGCCAGAGAGAAGGAAGCCAGAGCCGGTTGCTCGCGTTTGCGCTCAACTGGCGCATCATCCTGCGGCTGGGCCATTTCTTCTTCATGCAGCTTCGGCAGCAGGTAGCTCAGGGTTGGTGTTTCTTCACCCTTGCGTACGCGCAGCACGGAGTAATGCGGAGTCTGCATCTGTTCGTTTGGCACGATGATCGCTTTCACGCCACCCTGGCGCTTCTCGATCGCGCTGACAGAATCACGTTTTTCGTTCAGCAGGTAGGAAGCAACCTGAACCGGCACGATGGCGTGAACTTCTTTGGTGTTCTCTTTCAGCGCTTCTTCTTCGATCAGGCGCAGAATAGACAGCGCCAGCGATTCGTTATCACGGACGGTGCCGGTACCGGTACAGCGCGGGCACACGTGGTGGCTGGATTCACCCAGTGACGGGCTGAGGCGCTGACGGGACATTTCCAGCAGGCCGAAACGAGAGATACGGCCAATCTGAATGCGGGCACGGTCCTGGCGGACGGCATCGCGCAGACGGTTTTCCACTTCACGCTGGTGACGAACCGGGGTCATATCGATAAAGTCGATAACGATCAGGCCACCCAGGTCACGCAGGCGCAATTGACGAGCAATTTCATCTGCGGCTTCCAGGTTAGTATTGAATGCGGTTTCTTCGATGTCGCCACCGCGGGTTGCACGCGCGGAGTTGATGTCGATAGCGGTCAGGGCTTCAGTGGTGTCGATCACGATGGAACCACCGGAAGGCAGACGCACTTCACGTTGGAACGCGGACTCGATCTGTGATTCGATCTGGTAATGGCTGAACAGCGGGATTTCGCCACTGTACAATTTGATCTTGCTACTGAAATCCGGGCGGCCCAGGGCAGCGATGTGCTCTTTGGCCAGATCGAGCACCTTCGGGTTGTCGATCAGGATTTCACCGATGTCCGGGCGCAGGTAATCGCGGAATGCTCGCACGATAACGTTGCTTTCCTGGTGGATCAGGAATGGAGCAGGGCGGCCTTCGGCGGCTTTTTTAATCGCTTCCCAATGCTTGAGGCGGAATGACAGGTCCCATTGCAGAGCGTCGGCGGATTTGCCAACGCCAGCAGTGCGGACAATCAGCCCCATGCCGTCTGGCAATTGCAGCGAGGAGAGCGCTTCTTTCAGTTCGGTACGGTCATCACCTTCGATGCGGCGGGAAATACCACCGGCACGCGGATTGTTCGGCATCAGTACCAGATAGCTACCGGCCAGGCTGATGAAGGTGGTCAAGGCGGCGCCTTTGTTACCCCGTTCTTCTTTATCAACCTGAACGATGACTTCCTGGCCTTCACGCAGCACATCTTTGATGTTTGGACGACCATGGGAGGAGTAATTGCTTGGGAAGTATTCGCGAGCGATTTCTTTTAGCGGGAGGAAACCATGCCGTTCAGCGCCGTAATCAACGAACGCGGCCTCCAGACTAGGTTCAATACGAGTGATTTTGCCTTTGTAAATATTCGCTTTTTTCTGCTCATGGCCAGGGCTTTCAATATCCAGATCGTACAGCCGCTGTCCATCTACAAGGGCAACACGCAACTCTTCCTGCTGAGTTGCGTTAATCAACATTCTTTTCATCTTAACTTACTCGTTTTTTTTACATTATCGACAAAGCTGCGGGCAAAATAACCTCATGGCCGGGTTAAAACCGAAAACCCCGTGTCTTCTCGCAAAGCCGTCAACCTCACGGTTGTCGCCTGCCTAGGGGCGCATTATCTCGGTAAGCCTGTATTTCTTTGTGAAACACAGCGCTTTTGACTCAGGGAATAGCCTCTGATTTATGTTGACAGATCTGATTCCATTTGCCGGCCAAGCTGCAACCCGCAGCCCGCTAATTGTTTGATTTCACATTACGTCTTACGCCATTGCTGCGTTTTTGTGCAACCAGACAAACTGTATAATTCCGCAATTCTCCTCGTTTCAAGGGGATCGGCACGGAAAGTTACAGCATTATTCCATTGCAAGCACCTTTATAGCAAGGTGACTTTGCTGAAACTGTTATTGAAACCGCAAACGTTCAACCTGGCTTGCTGCCTTATTGTTCGCTGCTGTTTCTCTTACAGTCTGAGAGACAGTTAAGCACATAAAAAGAGGTGGCGCTATTGACTCGCTCTATTTAGAATCCCGCCCCATGAAAACGAACATTCCCGCAGTACAATTAGTGACGATTTCTGACGACGAAGCCGGTCAGAGAATCGACAATTTTTTGCTTGCCCGCCTGAAAGGCGTGCCGAAGAGCATGATTTATCGCATCGTGCGCAAAGGCGAGGTGCGGGTCAACAAAGGCCGCATCAAGGCTGAATATAAACTGGCTCCGGGCGACGTGGTGCGCATTCCTCCGGTACGGGTCGCCGAGCGTGAAGACGCGCCGGTTTCCGCCAAGCTGGATAAAGTGGCTGCCCTGGCGGATTGCATCCTTTATGAGGACGATCATCTGTTGCTGCTGAACAAACCTTCGGGGACGGCGGTGCACGGCGGTAGTGGCCTGAGCTTTGGCGTGATCGAAGGATTGCGGGCATTACGTCCGGAAGCGCGTTTTCTGGAGCTGGTGCACCGTTTGGACCGCGATACGTCCGGCGTGTTGATGGTGGCCAAGAAGCGTTCGGCGCTGCGTTCGCTGCACGAGCAACTGCGCCTCAAGGGGATGCAGAAGGATTATATGGCGTTGGTGCGCGGCGAGTGGCAGTCGCACTGCAAAGCGGTGCAGGCACCGTTGCTGAAGAATATTTTGCAGAGCGGGGAGCGCATTGTGCGCGTCAACAGCGAAGGCAAACCTTCCGAGACCCGCTTCAAGATCGAAGAGCGCTTTGAACATGCCACGCTGGTGAAGGCCAGCCCGATCACCGGGCGCACCCACCAAATTCGCGTGCATACCTTGCATGCCGGGCACCCGATCGCCTTTGATGACCGTTATGGTGACCGGGAGTTCGATCGCCAATTGGCGGGCACCGGCCTGAAGCGCCTGTTCCTGCATGCGGCGGCGCTGCGCTTTGAACATCCAGCTACCGGCGAAACGATGCGTATCGAAGCGCCGATGGATGACGAGCTACGTCATTGCCTGCAGGTATTGCGGCAACGTACCGCCGCAGCCAAAAAATAAACCCCGACATAGTGAGCAGTTGTGGAATTTGTTAGGGCCGAACATATCCGATCGTAGGGGCGCCGCATGCTGCGCCCACTTATGCCAGCGGGTTGATCCCTTCAGCCCGCAACATTTCCAGCAATGCGATCAGCGGCAGACCAATCAACGTATTCGGGTCGCGGCCCTCCAGCTTGTCAAACAGCGCAATTCCCAAACCCTCACTCTTAAAGCTGCCCGCACAAAAGAGCGGCTGCTCAAGGCGTACGTAGGTTTCTATCTCCTTTTCACTTAAAGTGCGGAAATGAACGTGGAAAGGTTCACATATCACCTGTAGGCGTTGGCTACGGCTATTATAGAGCGCCAAACCGGTATAAAAGGTCACCTGCTGGCCGCTAGCCTTACGCAGCTGCTGGCGGGCGTTCTCTTCGCTATGGGGCTTACCGGTGATTTCTCCGGCGATAACGCAGACCTGGTCAGAGCCGATAATCAGATAATCCGGGTAGGCCGTAGCTAGTGCCTGAGCCTTGGCCGCCGCCAGACGCAGCACCAGAGCTTCGGCACTTTCCCCGGGCAGCGGCGTTTCATCGGTTTGCGGCGCTGCACAAATAAAGGGCAGGTGCAGCTTCTCCAACAGCTGCTGGCGGTAGACCGAGGTTGAGGCGAGTAACAGTCTTTGCATAATTTTTTCCACAAACCATAGCGTAAATATGTCGCTCATCTTAAACTGTCGGCCGCTCTGGAAGCGAATATTGGTGAAAGGTGCCGTTTTAGGGCCTTTTTCTTTGACTCTATGACGTTACAAAGTTAATATGCGCGCCCTATGCAAAAGGTAAAATTACCC
>NZ_JBKJYW010000067.1:0-3450 GCF_046715635.1 Serratia sp. (in: enterobacteria) | reverse complement strand
TCCCGCGGGCTTGTTGTCCCAGAGGGGAATCGGGCTGTGGCGTCAGGTACTACTCGGTTAAAGTCTACCCACCTTTGGGGGGGTAATTAAAGTACCTTTAAACATACAAGGGGACCGATCGAGTTCGTTGATTTCTCAGCGTAATACCCTGCCTTTCTTCTTACTGGCCGAAGCTGCACGGGATAACTTATGCGCTCTGGACAGCTCCCTCTCCCTGCGGGCTGGCATTTGGGGATTTAACTACAAATTGACTCCCGCACCTGAAGCCAGCTCCAAATCAGCTCCCTCTCCCTGTGGGAGAGGGTTGGGGTGAGGGCTCAGCCTTCGTAGCTGCGGAACAACGCCCGGCCGCGCAGCAGGCGTACACCAAGCCAACCACCACACAGCGAAAGCAGCAAGGCACTCAGCAGCGGTAACGCCCACCACAGCACCGGGGTAGGTGCCCACGGGAAATCGAACACTTTGGTCTGCAACAGCCACAGCGCCGCTTCTGCCCCCACCGCCGCCGCAATCCCGGCCACCAGCCCCAGCAAGGCGAACTCGCACCACAGCGTGCCACGCAGCAGGCGTTTGCCCGCGCCCAGCGTGCGGTAAACCACCAGTTCCTGCCTACGCTGCCGCATCCCTACCTGTACCTGTGCCAGCAACAGCAGACCGCCGCAGATCACCACCAGCACCACCATCACCTCCAGCGCCCTGCTCACCTGCTGCAACACGCCGCCGACCTGCTTGAGGATCGAACCGATATCCAGCAGGCTCAGGGTTGGGAACTGGCGGTTGAGCTGCGTCAGCACCTTGCCATCGCCGTCATAGCGGAAGCTGGTCAGCCAGGTTTGCGGCTGGCTGTCCAATGCACCCGGTGGGAAAATAAAGTAGAAATTCGGCTTCAAGCTTTCCCAATCTACCTGCCGCAGGCTGGTCACTTTGGCACTGAACGATTGGGTATCGCCGCTGAACGTCAAGGTATCGCCCAGCTTGATCTTGAGCCTGCCGGCAATCCCTTCATCCATCGAGACCTCTCCGGTTTTTGGCGGCCAGGAGCCCGCCGTCAGCGGGTTATGATCCGGTAGGTCGCTTTGCCAGGTCAGATTCAGCTCACGGTTAACCGCCTCGCCACCGGGATCGTCTTCGTGCACCCGCTCCGTCGACACCTGCTGGTTAATTTCCGCCAGGCGTACACGCACGATGGGATAGAAGGTTTCCTCATGCAGTTGATGCTGCTGCAAGAAGGCTTTCACCTGTGGAACCTGTGCCGTAGTCATATTCAGCAGGAAATAGTTCGGGCTGTCTGGCGGTAACTGCTGTTGCCAGCGATCGAGCAGATCGCCACGCAATACCAGCAACAGAGCCAGCAACATAAACGACAGCGAGAACGCCGCTAACTGACTTACCGTCACCCAAGGCTGATGCAACAGGCGATTCACCGCCAACCGCAGCGCCAGATTTTTCAGCGTGATGCGGCGCAGCAGCAATAGGCTGCCCCAGCCAATCCCCCCCAGCAGCAAGGCCAGCACCACCATGCCGGCCAGAATGGCCCACAGTAGCGTACTTGCCCCCATCAATACCGTCAGCAGTCCGACCACAATCACCGCAGTGGCTGGCAGGAAGTAACGGAGCGGCCAGACGTTAGCCACCACATCCCGACGCAGAACGCGCAGCGGCTGAGTGGCCAGCAGTTGCCGGTACGGACGTAGCCCCACCAGCAGCGAAATCATGACTAGCGCCCCCATCGCCCACAGCCACGGCCAGCCGCCAGCTGCGGGGAGTTCCCCCGGCAACACCGGTGCCAGCAAGCGGATCAGCACCGCTTCAAACCCCAGACCAATCACGCTGCCGCAGGCTCCCGCCAGCAGCAGTACCGCCAGCCACTGGCCAATAATCAGCTTGCTGAGTGCCTTTCTGCCAGCACCCAGGGTTTTCAGCACCGCAATCAGGTCATAGCGGCTACGGCAATAGTGGCTCATCGCCACCGCTACGGCGGCAATCGACAGCAGTAAGGTCAGCAGCGCCGAAAGCAGCAGGAACTGTTGGGAACGCTGTAGCGATTTGCCTAGCGCGCTGCCGGACTCCTCCAGCCCATACCAGCGCTGATCGGGTTTGAGCTGCGGTTTGAGGCGATCCTCATAGCGTTGAATATCGGCTGGAGTACCGGCGAACATATAACGGTAGGTCAGGCGACTGCCCGGCTGTACCGCGCCGGTTTTATCCACATCCGCCAGGTTGATGATGATGCCAGGCGCAGTCTGGAACGGATTGAAGCCGGAGTCTGGCTCCTGCACGATTTCACCGGCGATGCGCAAGGTGGTATCCCCCACCTCCAGATTGTCACCGACCTTGATATCCAATAATGCCAACAGGCGCGGAGCCACCAGCACGCTGCCCGGCACGGGTTTGAGATTGGCTGGCAGGGTTTCCAACTGCCCATACAGCGGATAGGCCGCATCGGTAGCCTTGACGTTGGCCAGCAGCGGACGATCCCCCGCGTAGGTCATGGTGGTGAAAGAGAGCTGGCGGCTGACTTTCAGCCCCTGTTGTTGGGCATCAAGCAACCAGCCTTCCGGCACCGGGCGCGCGGAACGCAATACCCGATCCCCGGCGATAAAGTCGCGGCTTTGCTGGCTCAAACCTTTGTCCATACGATCGCTGATGCTGCCCAGAGCCAGCACGCAGGCGACCGACAGCGTCAGCGCCAGCCAGACGATCAGCAGCGAAGGCGAACGCCATTCACGCCAGAACCAACGCCAAATCATGCTTCCTCCCACAGCTTGCCTTCACGCAAGCGCAGCCGCCGCTGACAACGCGCCGCCAGCGTCTCGTCATGGGTGACCAGGATCAGTGTGGTAGCGAAATCGCGGTTGAGGGAAAATAGCAGATCGGCGATGCGCTCCCCGGTCTGGCGATCCAGATTGCCGGTGGGTTCATCGGCAAACAGCACCCGAGGGCGACCACTGAACGCACGTGCCAGCGCCACACGCTGTTGCTCCCCGCCGGAAAGCTGCGCTGGCAGGTGGCTAAGACGCTTGCCTAGCCCCAGCTGTTCCAGCAGTTGCACCGCTTGGTCCCGGCTTTGACGATCGCTTTCACCACGCAGCAGCGCGGGGAGTTGAACGTTTTCCAACGCGTTTAAGGTGGGGACCAACATGAAAGACTGGAACACAAAACCGACGTTTTTCGCCCGCAGTGCAGCGCGCCCTTCTTCATCCAGCGCGGTCAGCGATTCCCCCAATAGGCGAACTTCCCCTTCGCTGCCGTCGTCCAGTCCGGCAAGAATGCCCAGCAAGGTTGATTTCCCCGAACCCGACTCGCCGATTAACGCAATTGTTTGTGCGGGTTTGACAACCAGCTCGACTCCGGTAAGGATGGTAAGCTGATGCTCACCCTGACCAACGTGTTTACTAAGATGATGAACTTCAAGAACGTTTTCCGCTGGCATCTTCCCTTCCTTTTGCT
>NZ_JBKJYW010000066.1:0-6019 GCF_046715635.1 Serratia sp. (in: enterobacteria) | reverse complement strand
CAGCTTGGGCAAACCGCCCCGGCGATAAATCTTTTACGTGTTGCAGACATCATTATGCTCCGAATTATTCGTATTCATCCCAGCCGTCGAACTGCCGTTTTTCTTTCTGCATTTCGCGATGGAAAAGCTCTTCCAGCTCGCGCCGGGCTTCTTTCACGCGGGAAATCTGGGCGACGTCCCCCAGATGCGGTGGCATTAATTCACGCAGCATGCGCATATCCAGACGACGAAAATGCTGCTGAGCGCGATAAGCCTGATGCGGATGCATCCCCAACTCTGTTAACGCCTTGCGCCCTAGCTCCAGGGCACTGGAGAAGGTTTCACGACTAAATTGTTTCACCCCGGCCTGGAGCAGCTCATGCGCTTCCACACGCCCTCGCGCCCGCGCCAAAATGGACAGGTTGGGGAAGTGCTGCTGGCACAGATGGACGATGGCCATGGTATCTTCCGGTTCATTACAGGTAATGACGATAGATTTGGCCTTTTCGGCACCGGCTGCCCGCAGCAGTTCCAGCTCCGTCGCATCCCCGTAGTAAACCTTGTAACCGTAGCGGCGCAATACGCCGACCGCACTAACGTCCCGCTCAAGGACGGTGATACGCATCTTGTTGGCCATCAGTAAGCGGCCAATCACCTGCCCGAAGCGGCCGAAACCGACGATGATCACCTGTGGATCGTCGTCTGCCACATAGGGCGCTTCTTCATCCTCGTCTTTGGCGTTATAGCGGCGGGCCAGAATGCGATCGATAATCTGCATCAGCAGCGGCGTGGTCATCATTGAGAGCGTCACTACTACCAGTAGCAAGGCCAGTTGATCGTCGTCAAAGATATGCTGCGTCGACGCCGCCGAGAACAGCACGAAGGCAAACTCACCGCCCTGGCTCAGCACCCCGGAAAATTGCAGACGCACCGAACGCCGCAGGCCAAAAATACGCGCCAACGAGTACAACACACCTGACTTCACCGCTACCAGGATGACCACGCCAACCAGCACTTCCAGCAGATGGGTATACAACACCCCAATATTCAGCGCCATGCCTACCGAGATGAAAAACAGCCCGAGCAGCAGCCCTTTGAAAGGCTCAATGGCGATTTCCAGCTCATGGCGATATTCGCTCTCTGCCAGCAGCACCCCGGCGATAAAGGTCCCCAATGCCATCGACAGGCCAAGGGCATCCATAAACAGTGCCGCCCCTAGCACCACCAACAGCGCGGCGGCCGTAAATATTTCGCGCACCCCGGATGAGGCGATATAACGAAACAACGGGCGTAACAGGAAGCGCCCCCCAATCAGCATGCCGCCGAAGGCCGCGACCTTCATGGCGATTTCTGCCCAATCGTCGCTGGTACCTGCGCCACCGGCCAGGATCGGGATCAACGCCAACGCTGGGATCACCGCCATATCCTGGAACAGCAGCACCGAGAAGCCTAACTGGCCCCCTTCGTTTCGGTTCATGCCCTTTTCACGCATCAGTTGCAGCGCCATGGCCGTTGATGACATAGCCAGACCAATGCCGCCGATCACCGCCGCCTGCCAGGCGAAATGGCTGAAGTAAAGCAGCGCACCGAGCACTGCCGCCGTGACCAATACCTGCCCGGCACCGACACCAAAGATCGAACGACGCAGTTCCCACAGTTTGGCCGGGTTCAGTTCCAGCCCGATGATAAACATCAGGAACACCACGCCCAACTCGGAGAAATGCAGGATTTCATCCACATCCCGGATGAATCCCAATCCCCACGGGCCGATGGCGATACCGGCGATCAGGTAGCCTAAAACGGCCCCGATCCCCAGACGACGAGCAATGGGTACCGTCACCACCGCGGCAAACAGGAACAGCAGTATGGCGGTTAATAACGCGGAACCTTCCATCAGTGCCTCCCGGTATGCGGCAACGGATTACGCAGCCAATCCCCATAAGCGCTGGCATGGCTGCTCAGCACTTCCGGTTTCTGGCGGCGTGCCCAATAAACGAGGATCGGCGTCAGCCAGTGCATATGACACATGGCCGCAGTCAGCTCAAAAGGGCGCAGAATATCCTCGATCGGATAGCGATTGTAACCCCCGGTGCGATAGGCACCTTCCGGCTCCCCGGTGGTAATCACCGAACGCCAGTATTTACCGGCCAGCGCATTGCCGCCCATCCCGCTGGCAAAACCACGGGACAGCACACGGTCCAGCCACTCTTTCAGCAGGGCCGGGCAGCTATAGGTGTATAAGGGGTGTTGGAAAACGATGACCTGATGGTCGCGCAGCAGCTGTTGTTCATGATGGATATCAATAAAAAAATCCGGATAGTGCGCGTATAAATCGTGCACGGTGACATGTTCCAACTGCTGTGCCGGTTGTAACAAAACCCGGTTTGCTACCGAGTCCTGGGATTCCGGATGGGCATACAGCAGCAAAACCTTCGGCGGCTGTGACATCATTCCCCTCCAAAGCGTCGTCAGGGTGGCGGATTTCCGTTACCATGCAACGCAAAGACTAATAATAGGACGGGTAAGCGTCCTGTTAACGTAAACTCCATTCAATTTAACATACTCTGAACAAACGGCGCTTTATGATTGTTTTCTCCTCGCTACAAATCCGACGCGGCACCCGCGTCCTGTTGGACAACGCCACGGCGACGGTTAATCCAGGTCAGAAGGTCGGCCTGGTGGGTAAGAACGGCTGTGGGAAATCTACGCTGCTGGCCCTGTTGAAAGGTGAGATCGCTGCAGACAGTGGCAGCTACACCTTCCCGAACAACTGGGCGCTGGCCTGGGTGAATCAGGAAACACCGGCACTGGACGTGCCCGCCATTGAGTATGTTATCGATGGAGATCGGGAATTCCGCCAGTTGGAAGCCGAATTACAGGTGGCAAATGATAATAACGACGGTCACGCCATCGCCACGCTGCACGGCAAGCTCGATGCCCTGGATGCCTGGACCATCCGTTCCCGTGCCGCCAGCCTGTTGCACGGTTTAGGCTTTTCCAACGAACAGCTGCAAAGCCCGGTGCGTGCCTTCTCTGGCGGATGGCGCATGCGCCTCAACCTGGCACAGGCTTTGGTTTGCCGCTCCGATCTGCTGTTGCTGGACGAACCCACCAACCACTTGGATCTGGATGCGGTGATCTGGCTGGAACGCTGGCTGAAAAGCTACCCGGGTACCCTGGTGCTGATTTCGCATGACCGTGATTTCCTCGACCCTATCGTCGACAAGATCCTGCACATCGAAAATGAGACCATTAACGAATACACCGGCAACTATTCCTCCTTCGAGCGCCAGCGCGTCACCAAACTAGCGCAGCAGCAGTCGCTGTATCAGAGCCAACAGGAGAAAGTAGCGCACCTGCAAAGCTACATTGACCGTTTCCGTGCTCAGGCCACCAAGGCCAAACAGGCGCAGAGCCGCATCAAGATGCTGGAGCGGATGGAGTTGATTGCCCCGGCGCACGTCGATAACCCGTTCACGTTTAGCTTCCGCCAACCCGAAAGTCTGCCGAACCCATTGCTGCGCATGGAAAAAGTCAGTGCAGGCTATGGCGACAAAGTGATCTTGCAGTCCATCAAGCTCAACCTGGTGCCCGGCTCGCGTATTGGCCTGTTGGGGCGTAACGGCGCCGGTAAATCAACGCTGATCAAAATGCTGGCTGGCACGCTGGAGCCGTTAAGCGGGGAGATCGGGCTGGCAAAGGGTATCAAACTGGGTTACTTCGCCCAGCATCAGTTGGAGTTCCTGCGCGCCGATGAGTCACCGCTACAGCATCTGAGCCGCATCGCCCCTCGCGTGTTAGAACAGCAGTTACGGGATTACCTTGGCGGCTTCGGCTTCCAGGGCGATAAGGTCACCGAAATCACCGAACGTTTCTCCGGCGGTGAAAAAGCGCGGCTGGTGCTGGCGCTGATCGTCTGGGAACGCCCTAACCTGCTGCTGCTCGATGAACCCACCAACCACCTGGATCTGGATATGCGCCAGGCATTGACCGAAGCGCTGATCGATTTCGAAGGGGCATTGGTGGTGGTTTCGCACGACCGCCATCTGCTGCGTTCCACCACCGACGATCTGTATCTGGTGCACGATGGCCAGGTGGAACAGTTCGAGGGCGATCTGGACGATTACCAGCAGTGGCTGAGCGATCTGCAAAAGCAGCAGGCGCAGCAGGATGCCGCACCGAAACAGGATAACGGCAACAGTGCCCAGGCACGTAAGGACCAAAAGCGCCGTGAAGCTGAATTCCGTACGCAAACCCAACCGCTGCGTAAGCAGATCGCCAAGCTGGAACAGCAGATGGATAAGCTGGGTGCTGAATTGGCCGCGGTGGAAGAACAACTGGCAGACTCGGCGCTGTACGACATCAGCCGCAAAGCCGATCTGACCGCCTGCCTGCAAAAGCAAAGCCAGGCCAAATCGGCTCTGGAAGAAACAGAAATGACCTGGCTGGATGCCCAGGAACAGCTGGAGAATCTGACCCAGGAGTTTGAAGCAGAGAGTTGATTTAACGTCCCCTCACCCTAACCCTCTCCCAAAGGGAGAGGGGACCTCTCGTGCCACAACTTAACTCTGGCAATAATCTTTTATATCAACTAGTTAAATATTAACTCTGCAATCTCCCACGCGCTCAATCCAGCTCCCTCTCCCTGTGGGAGAGGGTTGGTGTGAGGGGCTGGCAAGGCGCTGGCGGATCTGCTCCAGTGAGTCCTGGTTATAGAGTTTGCCATCCAGGAAGCGCGTCTTCAGTTCGCCCTGCTGCTCCTGTTGCCAGTCCTGATTATCCAGCAGTTGATATTCCCCTTCCCCATTGCGGATCACCCGTAACAAACCGCGTGCAGATTGTTTCAGGCCGCTGTCGGTCTTCGGCTGTTTGAAAATGGGGCGCCCCACTCCGTTCACCTCTCCGTAGGTAGCCTTCATTGCGAAACCAAAGGTATCGCGGGTATTATACTGATAAGTAAAGGAACCCACGCCAAATACCACGTTAGAGCTGGCAAAACCTTTCGCCTCCAGACGTAGCAGGATTTCCTGAGCACGTTCCAGAGTGATGGAGTCCCCATAAATCAGCCCGATATGGGGATCCAACACTTTGTAGCCCTTGCTGTTAACCGTACCGCCAAAGATTTCCCACAGCACTTCCACCGAGCCTTTCTCTTCGGCGCTGCGTTGCGCACTGTGATCGCTGTCATCGCCAGTCCCACAAAGGATCGCCACCGGATCGCCACTGTCTGGGCGGAAGACCACCCGGCCATCGCGCGCCATGATTTTGCTGTGCAATTCACGGGTAAACTCCGTCAGCACCTGCCAGTAATCCCAGGTATCCGATACGATGGAAACCAACCCATTCGGGTAGAGATCTTCAATCAGGCGGCGGAACGTTTCGATCTCCGTCGCCTGCTCACCCATGCACATCACGCTATGTTCGGTGGCAGGGATGCTACCAGCTACGAAGTAGTCATCAACGGTTGGGTAATACTTCTGCGCGTACAGCACCGCGGGAATGTTGTCGGTGCCCTTGAAGCTGAGCAAATGCCCGGTACCTGCCTGCGCGACATCATGCATCCCTGACATGCCGCGGAAGGAAAAGTCGTGGCATTGGAAATCCAGATGCGCCAGGTCATCGCAGGTTTTATCCGCCCACATCTGGCAGATCTTGCGATAATGATGGGCAATTGTGGCATTGGTGGAAGCTTTCCACAGTTCGGCCGAGATCACCGTCTCCAGGTAGTTGACCAGCCAGAAAAACTCCTCACGCGTATTGGTGATGGTCAGCACCGACACCTTCATCTTCACCTTGCTGCCTTCGTCTAACCCTTTGATATGCAGCGGCAGATAGCCCAATCGATGCAGCGCGCGAATGTGCTCCACGCAGACCCGGTCCTGACCAATGTAGCTATCCCAAATAGCAATATCATTGGCCTGCCAGCGCCAGCGCACCTGAAACTCCGGCTTGGTGATATGCGCAAACAGGAAGTTCAGCAGAGCATCGCTCTCCTTCGCCGCCAACCCGACAATCCGCGTAGTAAATCCTTCATTGACGA
>NZ_JBKJYW010000065.1:0-6564 GCF_046715635.1 Serratia sp. (in: enterobacteria) | reverse complement strand
CTCGATCTGCGGCAGCTAATGTACTGGATGATGGGCGGTTTCGGCGGGGTGGATTGGCGGCAGAAATGGCTGCTGTTAGCCCTGTTGCCAGCGCTGCTGTGGCTATGCGCGCAAGGCAAGGTGCTGAACTTGATGGCCCTTGGCGAAATGCAGGCCCGGCAGTTGGGTCTTTCCCTGCACGTATGGCGTAATCTGCTGGTGCTGGCCATCGGCTGGCTGGTGGGCACCAGCGTGGCCCTGGCGGGCGTAATTGGCTTTATCGGCTTGGTGATCCCGCATATTTTGCGTCTCAGCGGTTTGACCAACCAACGCTACCTGTTGCCTGGCTGTGCACTGGCGGGCGCGGGCGTGTTGTTAGTGGCAGACGTGGTGGCGCGGATTGCGCTGTTTTCGGCGGAATTACCCATCGGCGTGGTCACCGCAACGCTGGGGGCCCCCCTTTTTATCTGGTTACTGGCTCGGATAAAAAGCGTAAGGTAAACCGGCTGCCGGTAATGCCCGGCGGCGTTTTTCTGTATCACCTGCAAATAAAACCAAAGGATAACATCTGATGAGCAACCCGATTTATGCCATTCCCCTGCAAACCATCGAGAACCAAGCTACCACGCTGAACGCCTATGCTGGCAAGGTACTGCTGGTGGTTAACGTGGCGTCGGAATGCGGCCTGACCAAGCAATATGAAGGTCTGGAAAAGCTTTATGAAACCTGGCGTGAGCAGGGTTTTGCGGTGTTAGGCTTCCCCTCCAATGAGTTTTTGGGCCAGGAGCCGGGCAGCAATGAAGAGATCCTGGCGTTCTGCCGTGGCACCTTTGGCGTCCAGTTCCCGATGTTTGCCAAAATCGAAGTCAATGGTGAGGGCCGTCATCCGCTGTATCGGGAACTGATTGCTGCACAGCCACAGGCCGTCGCACCGGAAGGCAGTGGTTTCCTGGAGCGGATGAGCAGCAAAGGCCGCGCGCCGAAGCACACCGGCGATATCCTGTGGAACTTTGAAAAATTCTTGATTGGCCGTGATGGTACGGTGATCCAACGCTTCTCACCGGATATGACGCCTGAAGATCCGCAGGTGTCCGAGGCCATCAAACAGGCCTTGGCCAAGTAACGGAGCGAGAACCATGCTGCAACTCAGTGAGGTAGGGGTAGAAGGGCGATTAGTGCCGTTTTCAGGGCAGATCGCCGCTGGGTTGCAGGTGCACCTGATCGGCCCTAACGGTGCGGGTAAGAGTACGCTGTTGGCCAGATTGGCAGGGATGCTGCCTGGGCCTGGCGAAGTCCGCCTGTCGGGGCGGTTGCTGGAGGCGTATGCGGGGAATGAGCTGGCAAGGCACCGGGCTTATCTGTGCCAGCAGCAGCCTCCGGTTGCGCTGATGCCGGTATTTCAATATCTCGCCTTACATCAGCCCGCCGGGGCGGACGAAAGCGAACTGGAGCACGCTATCCTGTATTTGGCCCGTAGCCTGAAGCTGGCGGATAAATTATCCCGCATGTTGACGCAACTCTCGGGCGGCGAATGGCAACGGGTGCGTCTGGCCGCTGTGTTGCTACAGGTTTGGCCAACGGTCAACCCGCAAAGCCAACTGCTGCTGCTCGATGAACCGACCAACAGCCTGGACGTGGCGCAAAAGGTGGCGCTCGATCGCCTGTTGCGCGAATTTTGCCAAAGTGGCCGTAGCGCGCTGGTCTGTGCTCACGATCTCAATCATACCTTGCAACAGGCCGATCGGGTCTGGTTGCTGCAAGCCGGACGGTTGGTGGCCGAGGGGATCACCCATGAGGTAATGGAACCGGGGCTATTATCCAGAGTTTATGAAGTGGATTTCCATCTGCAGGCGGTGGGGAAACAGCGCTGGATCATGACTAAAACGGCTTAGTGATGTTTGGCCGTTATTTAAAGCGGAAAATAAAAGTTAAACCAAAAGTAAACACGCTCAATATAATTACCCGCCGGAGGCTCAAAAGCCTCCTGCCGATCCCGCCAGTTTCATTGAAAAATCACAATTTCCTGCTGCGCTGATTAGGTTCAAATTAAATTAGGTAAATAATTATAACGGCATAACCCAATGATTGTGCTGTTGATTTATATTTAATAGACGCCAATGCTTTGCAGAAAGTTTCCTGATAATAATTTCCCCTTAAGGTTTAGTTAAGCTTAGCCACGTAGATTGGCAATTAATCCACCCAGGATCATTCTTTGCGACGTTTACTATTCGTTAAATGTAAAAGTCATACAGTGGCTGAAAGAAAATCGAGACGTTTGGGGTTTCATTATGGATCAATTCCTGCCTTTTTCACGCCCGGCAATTGGGGATGAAGAAATTGCGGCGGTAGAAAAGGTGTTGCGTTCTGGTTGGATCACCACCGGTCCGCAAAATCACCAGTTGGAAAGCGAGTTTTGCCGAACCTTCGGCTGCAAGCATGCAGTTGCCGTTTGCTCTGCCACGGCGGGGATGCACATTACCCTGATGGCACAGGGTATCGGGCCAGGTGATGAAGTCATCACTCCCTCTCAAACCTGGGTATCCACCCTCAATATGATCGAATTGCTTGGCGCTACGCCAGTGATGATCGATGTTGACCGCGACACGTTAATGGTCAGCGCAGCCGATGTTGAGGCGGCCATCACCGCACGTACCAAAGCGATCATTCCCGTTCACTATGCAGGCGCACCATTACCGCTGGATGAGCTGCGCGCAGTAGCTCAACGCCACCATATCCCCTTGATTGAAGATGCGGCTCACGCCGTGGGTACTCGTTTCAATGGTGAATGGGTTGGCGCGCGGGGTACCGCGATTTTCTCTTTCCATGCCATCAAGAACCTGACCTGTGCGGAAGGTGGCCTGATCGCGACCAATGACGATCAACTGGCCGATCGCATCCGCTGCCTGAAGTTCCATGGCCTGGGCGTTGACGCTTTTGACCGCCAATTGCAGGGGCGTAAGCCGCAGGCAGAGGTGGTTGAACCTGGCTATAAATACAACCTGTCAGATATTCATGCGGCGATTGCCGTGGTGCAGTTGGCGCGTTTACCAGAGCTGAATGCCCGGCGCAAGGTGCTGGCAGAACATTACCTGGCCGCGCTGCAAGACTCGCCTTTCCAGCCATTGAGCTTGCCGAATTATCCGCACGATCACGCCTGGCATCTGTTTATGGTGCGTGTTGATGAACAACGTTGCGGCATTGGGCGCGATCAACTGATGGAACGGCTGAAAGAAGTTGGGGTTGGTACCGGTCTGCATTTCCGCGCCGCCCATACGCAAAAATTCTACCGCGAACGTTACCCACAGCTGTCATTGCCCAATACCGAATGGAATTCGGCACGCCTGTGTACTTTACCGCTGTTCCCGGATATGACCGAAGCCGATGTCGATCGCGTGGTCAATGCCTTGTCTTCCGTATTGGAGTCTTCCCGTGTCTCGCGTTGAACCTATTAGCAAAGTTTCGGTGGTGATCCCGGTGTTCAATGAGCAGGAGAGTTTACCTGCCTTGTTGGAGCGCACCACCGCCGCCTGTAAACAACTATTGCAACCTTATGAAATTATTCTGATTGACGATGGCAGCAGCGACAACTCTGCCGCCATGCTAACCGCCGCGGCGGAACAACCAGGCAGTTGCATTATTGCCGTGCTGCTGAACCGTAACTACGGCCAGCATTCCGCCATCATGGCGGGTTTCAATCAGGTCAGCGGCGATCTGGTGATCACCCTGGATGCCGATCTACAAAACCCGCCGGAGGAAATTCCCCGTTTGGTCAGCGTAGCGGAAGAGGGCTATGACGTAGTGGGTACCGTGCGTGCTAACCGTCAGGATTCCTGGTTTCGTAAGACGGCCTCCCGCATGATCAATCTGATGATCCAACGTGCGACTGGCAAATCCATGGGCGACTACGGATGCATGCTGCGTGCCTATCGCCGCCATATCATCGAAGCGATGCTGCACTGCCATGAGCGCAGTACCTTTATCCCGATCCTGGCCAACACCTTTGCTCGCCGCACCACGGAGATCGAGGTGCGCCACGCCGAACGTGAGTTCGGTGACTCCAAATACAGCCTGATGAAGCTGATCAACCTGATGTATGACCTGATCACCTGCCTGACCACCACGCCGCTGCGTCTGCTCAGCGTAGTGGGCAGCGTGATCGCGCTGTCAGGCTTCGTGCTGGCGGTGCTATTGATCGTGCTGCGCTTGATCCTGGGGCCTGAATGGGCGGCAGGCGGAGTCTTCACGTTGTTTGCGGTGTTATTCACCTTTATCGGTGCACAGTTTGTCGGTATGGGATTGTTAGGGGAGTACATCGGCCGGATTTATAACGATGTCCGTGCTCGTCCCCGCTATTTTGTCCAGAAAGTGGTCGGTGCAAAACCCACCCAAAATACTCAGGAAGAAGAATGATGAAAGCTATTGTATTTGCTTACCATGATATCGGCTGCGCAGGCTTGAAAGCGCTGACAGAAGCGGGCTATGACATACAGGCCGTCTTTACCCATACCGATGATCCAGGTGAAAACAACTTCTTCTCTTCCGTTGCTCGCCAGGGTGCCGAACTGGAGCTGCCGGTGTATGCGCCGGAAGATGTCAATCATCCGCTGTGGGTGGAGCGTATCCGTGAGCTGCAGCCGGATATCATTTTCTCTTTCTACTACCGCAATATGTTGAGCGATGAGATCCTTTCTCTGGCTCCTAAAGGTGGTTTTAACCTGCATGGTTCACTGTTGCCACGCTACCGTGGCCGCGCCCCGATCAACTGGGCGCTGGTGAACGGCGAAACCGAGACCGGTGCCACGCTGCACAAAATGGTCAAACGCCCGGATGCCGGTGAAATCGTTGGCCAGTATAAAGTAGCGATTTCTGAGCAGGACACCGCACTGACGCTGCACAAAAAAGTGTTGGAAGCGGCGCAGGTCGTATTGAAAGAACAACTGCCGAAACTGAAAAACGGCACGGCTAGCTTAACCACGCAAGACGAAGCGGATGCCAGCTATTTTGGCCGCCGTACCGCAGCTGACGGTGAGATCCAGTGGCACAAATCTGCCCGTGAAATCAACAACCTGGTACGTGCCGTCACCGAACCTTATCCGGGCGCATTCAGCTACCTTGGCCAGCGCAAGATGATCGTTTGGCGCGCACGCGTGCTGGAAACCGCTCATGATAAGCAGCCTGGCACGGTGTTGAACACCGCCCCATTGGTGATTGCCTGTGGTGAAGGGGCGTTGGAAATCGTGGCTGGCCAGAGCGAGTCTGGTTTGTACGTGCAAGGCAACCGTCTGGCGCTGGAAATGGGCATGGTAAGTGACGTACGTTTGGCTGCCAAGCCTAGCTCGGTGATGAAGCGCCGGACCCGCGTGCTGATCCTGGGGGTTAACGGCTTTATCGGTAACCATCTTACCGAACGCCTGCTGCGTGAAGATCGTTATGATATCTACGGCCTGGATATCGGCTCTGATGCCATCAGCCGGTTCCTGGATAACCCGCGTTTCCACTTTGTGGAAGGGGATATCAGCATTCATTCCGAGTGGATCGAATATCACATCAAGAAGTGCGACGTGGTACTGCCGCTGGTGGCGATCGCCACTCCGATCGAATACACCCGCAACCCACTGCGTGTATTCGAGTTGGATTTTGAAGAAAACCTGAAAATCGTTCGCGACTGTGTGAAATACAACAAACGCATCATCTTCCCGTCCACTTCAGAAGTTTATGGCATGTGTGACGATAAAGAGTTTGATGAGGACAGCTCACGCCTGATCGTCGGGCCTATCAACAAACAGCGCTGGATCTATTCGGTTTCCAAGCAACTGTTGGATCGGGTTATCTGGGCCTATGGGGCCAAAGAAGGCCTGAAGTTCACGCTGTTCCGTCCGTTTAACTGGATGGGGCCACGCCTGGACAACCTGGATGCAGCGCGTATCGGCTCATCGCGCGCGATCACTCAGTTGATCCTGAATCTGGTTGAAGGCTCGCCGATCAAGCTGGTGGACGGTGGGGAGCAGAAACGTTGCTTTACGGATATCAACGACGGTATTGAAGCGCTGTACCGCATTATTGAAAACCGCGACGGCCAGTGCGATGGCCAGATCGTCAACATCGGTAACCCGACCAACGAAGCCAGTATTCGTGAATTGGCGGAAATGCTGCTGGCCAGCTTCAATGAACATCCGCTGCGCGGCAATTTCCCTCCATTTGCCGGTTTCAAGGACGTGGAGAGCAGCAGCTACTACGGCAAAGGGTATCAGGACGTTGAGCACCGTACGCCAAGCATCAAGAACGCGCACCGCCTGCTGGGCTGGCAGCCGACAATCGCCATGCAGCAGACCGTTGCCGAGACGCTGGACTACTTCCTGCGTACCACGGTAAAGGAAGGTAATGGTGCATGAAGAAGGTCGGCCTGCGAGTTGATGTAGACACCTTTAGCGGGACCCGTGAAGGGGTGCCGCGCCTGCTGGAACTGTTGGCCAAATACGATATTCAGGCCAGCTTCTTCTTTAGCGTTGGGCCGGACAACATGGGGCGCCACTTGTGGCGCCTGCTTCGTCCCCAATTTTTGCTGAAAATGCTGCGTTCCAAGGC
>NZ_JBKJYW010000064.1:0-3611 GCF_046715635.1 Serratia sp. (in: enterobacteria) | reverse complement strand
TTTACCATTACGCCAACAAAATTTACAAAAGTTGATACCCGAGCTGTTAGGCTATCTGGCCGAACATCAGGAGATGTCGCCAACGGTGCTATCCATCTGGATCGCCAGCCAATTAGGCAGCGAACACCAAGTGTGGAACAGCTCGCAAGCGATACAATTGTTGACAGAAGTTGAACGACTTTGCCCGCAACTGGTCAAATCCCCTCCTGCCGCTCTTTTACAACCCGTTGATTTGCAGGCTGCATTGGCAGCACTTAAGCATGACTGACATTGAAATGAACCCTCATCCCCCAGCCATTTTTATCATGGGGCCAACGGCCTCAGGCAAAACCGCCCTGGCGATGGCGCTGCGTGAGCGCTTGCCCGTAGAACTGATCAGTGTCGATTCCGCCCTGATTTATCGCGGGATGGATATCGGCACCGCCAAGCCTTCTGCAGAAGAGTTGGCTCAGGCACCACACCGCTTGATTGATATTCGCGATCCTGCGCAAGCGTACTCGGCGGCCGATTTTCGTGCCGATGCGTTGCAAGAAATGGCCGATATTACTGCAGCAGGGCGTATTCCGCTGTTGGTAGGGGGCACAATGCTTTATTTTAAGGCGTTGCTGGGAGGTTTATCGCCGTTACCCTCTGCCGATCCCGCGGTACGCGAGCAGATTGAGCAGCAGGCGGCGGAGCACGGTTGGGAGACTTTGCACCACCAATTGCAGGCGATCGACCCGGTTGCCGCGCTACGTATTCATCCGAATGATCCACAGAGACTGTCCAGAGCACTGGAAGTTTTTTTGATTTCGGGTAAAACTTTAACTGAACTGACTAAAATTTCAGGTGAATCGTTGCCGTATCATGTTCACCAATTTGCGATAGCGCCAGTCAGCCGGGAGTTGTTGCATCAACGTATCGAGCTGCGGTTCAATCAGATGTTGGCGGCGGGTTTTGAGGCGGAAGCGCGTGCACTTTTTGCACGGGGTGATTTGCATACGGATTTGCCTTCCATTCGCTGTGTCGGTTATCGCCAGATGTGGTCATATTTTTCTGGCGAGATTAGTTACGATGAGATGGTTTTTCGAGGTATTTGCGCAACACGTCAGTTGGCCAAACGCCAGATGACCTGGTTACGGGGTTGGGAGTCGGTTCGGTGGTTGGACAGTGAAAAGCCGGGAGAGGCTTTAGACTCGGTAACACAGGTTGTTAGTGCATAGGTTGAGTGATTGTGTACAATTGATGAGTATTCAGCGCGCAAATTTTTTAGGTCGTTTATTTTGAGCCGACAGGTTCTTAGTTAAAAACAACAAACAAATAAGGAAAAGATAGAATGGCTAAGGGGCAATCTTTGCAAGATCCGTTCCTGAACGCATTGCGTCGTGAACGTGTTCCGGTTTCTATTTATTTGGTGAATGGTATTAAGCTGCAAGGCCAGATTGAGTCTTTTGACCAGTTTGTCATCCTGTTGAAGAACACGGTGAGCCAGATGGTTTATAAGCACGCTATCTCTACCGTTGTTCCATCGCGCCCGGTATCGCACCACAGCAACACCCCGAGCAGCGGCGGCACCAGCAATTATCACCATGGTAACAACCCGTCTGCGCCGCAACAGCCGCAGCAGGAAAGCGATGACGCTGAATAAAGCGCGTTGCGAGTCAACCATGACGGGGAGCATAAGCAGCGCAGTGCTGTTTATGTCCCCCAAACTCGCGGTTTTGTTCCGTTTGAGAGGTTGCACGCTTGTTTGACCGTTATGAAGCCGGTGAGCAGGCCGTCCTGGTTCATATCTATTTCTCGCAAGACAAAGATACAGAAGATCTCAGTGAGTTCGAATCGCTGGTATCCTCTGCGGGCGTCGAGGCTTTGCAAGTGGTTACTGGTAGCCGCAAAGCACCTCATCCAAAATACTTTGTCGGTGAAGGAAAGGCCGAAGAAATTGCAGATGCGGTGAAAGCCAGCGGCGCGTCTGTTGTCCTGTTTGATCACTCCCTTTCCGCAGCGCAGGAGAGAAATCTCGAACGCCTGTGTGAATGCCGCGTGATTGATCGCACCGGGTTGATTCTTGACATCTTTGCCCAGCGTGCCCGTACCCATGAAGGTAAGCTGCAGGTAGAGTTGGCGCAGTTGCGTCATATTGCCACTCGTCTGGTTCGTGGTTGGACTCACCTTGAACGTCAGAAAGGGGGGATTGGCCTGCGCGGGCCAGGGGAGACCCAGTTAGAGACTGACCGTCGTCTGCTGCGCGATCGCATCAGCCTGATCCTACGGCGCCTTGAGCGGGTAGAGAAGCAGCGCGATCAAGGGCGACGAGCGCGTACCCGCGCCGATGTGCCAACCGTATCGCTGGTGGGTTACACCAACGCCGGCAAATCAACCCTGTTTAACCGAATTACGTCTGCCGGAGTTTATGTGGCGGACCAACTATTTGCCACCCTGGATCCTACCCTGCGGCGTATTGACGTGGCGGACGTAGGCGATACCGTGTTGGCGGATACCGTAGGCTTTATCCGGCACTTGCCGCACGATCTTGTTGCCGCATTCAAAGCAACACTGCAAGAGACGCGCCAGGCCTCTCTGTTGTTACATGTGATCGACGCTGCGGATACCCGAGTGGATGAAAACATCGAAGCGGTGAACTCCGTGTTGGCAGAGATTGAGTCGGATGAGATCCCTACACTGTTAGTGATGAACAAAATAGATATGCTGGATGATTTTGTCCCGCGTATCGATCGCAACGAGGAAAATTTACCGATCCGAGTGTGGCTGTCCGCCGCCAGTGGCGAAGGTATCCCGTTGCTATTTCAGGCGTTGACGGAGCGCTTATCGGGGGAAATCGCGCATTATGAGCTGCGCTTACCGCCACAGGCAGGCCGTCTTCGTAGCCGTTTCTACCAGCTTCAGGCGATCGAAAAAGAGTGGAATGAAGAGGACGGCAGTATCGGCGTGGTGGTGCGTATGCCGATCGTGGAGTGGCGTCGCCTCTGCAAGCAGGAACAGGAACTGATTAACTTTATCGTATGATCATATCCTGTTACATTTGTGTGCCCGCTCAATAGAAGAGTGGGCTAAGCATTAGCCTGAAGTACCCAATCACAGAATAATGGAGCTAAAACATGGCGTGGAATCAGCCCGGTAATAACGGACAGGACCGCGACCCGTGGGGGAGCAGCAATAATAATGGCGGCAACTCTGGCGGTAACAATAAAGGCGGTCGCGATCAAGGGCCACCGGATTTAGACGATATCTTCCGCAAGCTGAGCAAGAAATTGAGCAGCCTGACTGGCGGTGGCAAAGGCTCCAACGGTAATAACAGCGGTGGCACGGGCTCAATCGGGCCGGGCTTCAGTGGCAAAATTGTCGGCATCGCTGCGGTTGCAGTGGTGGTGATTTGGGCCGCCAGCGGTTTCTATACCATCAAAGAAGCCGAACGTGGTGTGGTCACTCGCTTTGGTAAGTTCAGCCATCTGGTGCAGCCAGGTCTGAACTGGAAACCGACGTATATCGATCAGGTTCGCCCGGTTAACGTGGAGTCGGTCCGTGACCTGTCCGCGTCCGGTGTGATGCTGACCTCCGATGAGAACGTGGTGCGCGTTGAGATGAACGTGCAGTACCGCGTTTCCGATCCG
>NZ_JBKJYW010000063.1:0-6121 GCF_046715635.1 Serratia sp. (in: enterobacteria) | reverse complement strand
GCGTGACAGCATGCGTGAGCTGGGGCTAGATCAGGCTATCGCTCAGGCTGCCGAAGCGATCCCGGACGCACGCGACCGTCTTGATTATGTGGTCACCATGACGGCGCAGGCGGCGGAACGAGCGCTCAACTGCGTGGAAGCGGCACAACCCCGACAGGCGGAGTTGGAGTCGCAGGCCAATACGCTTAAAGGGCGCTGGGACTAGTGGTTTGCCAACCCGATCGAGCTGGCAGATGCCCGTTCACTGGTGACTGATACCCGTCAGTATCTGGATCGGGTGCCGGAGCACACCGCATTCACCAACGCCCAGTTGCTGGAGATCATGATGGCGCAGGATTTCCAGGATCTCACCGGCCAGGTGATCAAGCGTATGATGGACGTGGTGCAGGAGATTGAAAAGCAGCTGCTGATGGTGCTGATGGAAAACATCCCGGATCAGCCAGCCAAAGAGAAAAGACCGAACGACAGCCTGCTCAATGGCCCGCAGTTGGATCAGAACGGGGCTGGCGTGATCGCCAATCAGGCTCAGGTGGACGATCTGCTCGACAGCCTGGGTTTTTGATCTTTTATTAGGGCGCACCCTTGCGCCCTAAATCTTTTCGCTAGCCCATCCCCGAAATAACCGGCCTTTTGCGCCGTTGTTCCCGCAATGAAATCCGCATTTTTTTGGCATGCTGACGGCAATTCTATTCTTCGCACGCAATGGGAACCCTCGCCTTGGCCGAAGACAGTGATATGGAAAAAACTGAGGCCCCCACACCCCACCGGCTGGAAAAGGCGCGTGAAGAGGGCCAGATTGCGCGTTCGCGTGAACTGACCTCGATCCTGATGCTGATTGCCGGGTTGTCGATATTGTGGGTCGCAGGCGGCCATATGGCGCAGCAGTTGGCGAGGATGTTATCGGATGGGCTGCACTTCGATCACCACATGGTCAGCAACGATAAGCAGATGCTGCGCCAGTTTGCCATGCTGCTGCGTCAGGCGGTGTGGGCGTTGATGCCTATCCTGGCCGGATTGGTGCTGGTGGCGCTGGCAGCCCCGATGCTGCTGGGCGGCGTGGCCTTCAGCCTAAAGTTTGATGCCAAGCGCATGAACCCGATTTCCGGATTAAAACGGATGTTCTCCACCCAGGTGCTAGCGGAGTTGCTGAAGGCCATCCTCAAAGCGACGCTGGTAGGTTGGGTAGCCGGGCTCTACCTGTGGCACAACTGGGCGGCGATGCTACATCTGGTCACCCAGCAACCGCAGGACGCACTGCGCAATGCGCTACAGATTGTGATCTTCTGCGGCATGTTGATCGTCCTTGGACTGGTGCCGATGGTGGCCTTCGACGTGTTTTATCAGCTATGGAGCCACTTCAAGAAATTGAAGATGACCAAGCAGGACATCCGCGACGAACATAAGCAGCAGGAGGGCGATCCCCATGTCAAAGGGCGTATTCGCCAGCAACAGCGGGCCATCTCTCGCCGCCGCATGATGTCCGACGTGCCGAAGGCCGACGTGATCGTCACCAACCCGACGCATTACGCCGTGGCATTGCAATACAACGACAAGAACATGAGTGCGCCAAAAGTCCTTGCCAAAGGAGCAGGAGAGATTGCCTTGCGTATCCGTGAATTGGCGAACGAGCATCGAATCCCGACCCTGGAAGCTCCGCCGCTGGCGCGGGCGCTATACCGTCACAGTGAGATTGGGCAGCACATTCCCACGACCTTGTATGCCGCCGTGGCCGAGGTCCTGGCCTGGGTCTACCAGCTGCGCCGTTGGCAGCGTGAAGGCGGCCTGATCCCGAAAAAACCTCAACGTTTACCGGTGCCGCAAGCACTGGATTTTGCTGGAGAGAATAACTCAGATGGCTAATTTGGCCTCCCTGCTTCGTTTGCCGGGTAATTTTAAAGATACGCAGTGGCAGGTGCTGGCTGGCCCGATACTGATCCTGATGATCCTGTCGATGATGGTGCTGCCGTTACCGGCATTTATCCTCGATCTGCTGTTTACCTTCAATATTGCCTTGTCGATCATGGTGCTGTTGGTGGCGATGTTTACCCAGCGGACGCTGGAGTTTGCGGCCTTCCCGACCATTCTGCTGTTCTCAACCTTGTTACGCCTATCGCTGAACGTGGCCTCCACGAGGATCATTTTGATGGAGGGGCATACCGGCTCGGCGGCGGCGGGGCGGGTTGTTGAGGCGTTCGGTCACTTCCTGGTGGGCGGCAACTTCGCCATCGGTATCGTGGTGTTTATCATCCTGGTGCTGATCAACTTTATGGTGATCACCAAAGGGGCCGGGCGTATTGCCGAAGTGGGCGCCCGTTTTGTCCTTGACGGGATGCCAGGCAAACAGATGGCGATCGATGCCGATCTGAACGCCGGGTTGATCGGCGAAGACGAGGCTAAAAAGCGCCGCTCCGAAGTGACGCAGGAAGCGGATTTCTACGGTTCGATGGACGGTGCCAGCAAGTTTGTGCGCGGTGATGCGGTAGCAGGCTTGATGATCATGGTGATTAACGTGGTGGGGGGCCTGTTAGTCGGCGTGATCCAACACGGCATGGAACTGGGTACTGCGGCAGAAACCTATACCTTGCTGACCATCGGTGATGGCCTGGTCGCCCAGATCCCGGCGTTGGTGATCTCGACGGCGGCCGGTGTGATCGTCACCCGCGTAGCGACCGATGAGGACGTTGGCGAGCAGATGGTGAGCCAACTGTTCAACAATCCGCGCGTGATGGTGTTGAGTGCTGCGGTGTTGGGGCTGTTGGGGATGGTTCCTGGTATGCCAAACCTGGTGTTCTTGCTGTTTACGGCGGCACTGCTGGCGTTGGCCTGGCGGCTGCGCGGGCGTGAACAGCAACAGCCGAAGGTTAAAGAACCGCCGCTGCCGCAGGAAAATCCGCAGGCGATGGAGGCCAGTTGGTCTGATGTACAACTGGAGGACCCGTTGGGCATGGAGGTGGGCTATCGCCTGATCCCCATGGTGGACTTTCAGCAAAACGGCGAGCTGCTGGGGCGTATCCGTGGCATCCGTAAAAAATTCGCTCAGGATACGGGCTATCTGCCACCGGTGGTGCATATTCGCGATAACCTCGAACTGTCTGCAGCCAGCTACCGTATTCTGATGAAAGGAGTGGAGATTGGCAGCGGTGAGGCGCATCCGGGGCGCTGGCTGGCGATTAATCCGGGCAATGCGGTGGGCGATCTGGCGGGTGACAAAACCGTCGATCCGGCCTTCGGGCTGGAGGCGGTGTGGATCGATAGCGCACTGCGTGAACAGGCGCAGATCCAGGGGTTCACGGTGGTGGAAGCCAGCACCGTCGTCGCCACTCATCTCAACCATTTGCTCGGTCAGTTTGCCAGCGAGCTGTTTGGTCGCCAGGAAACCCAGCAGCTGTTGGATCGTGTTTCGCAGGAGATGCCGAAGTTGACGGAAGATTTTGTACCTGGGGTAGTTTCGCTGACCACGTTGCACAAGGTGCTACAGAATCTGCTGGCCGAAAGGGTGTCGATCCGCGATATGCGCACCATTATAGAAACGCTGGCGGAACATGCGCCAACGCAAAGCGATCCTTTCGAATTGACCTCTGTGGTGCGCGTGGCCCTTGGGCGGGCCATCACCCAACAGTGGTTCCCGGGTAACGGGGAGATCCAGGTTATTGGTCTGGATACGCCGCTTGAGCGTCTATTGTTGCAGGCCCTGCAAGGGGGCGGCGGCCTTGAACCGGGTTTGGCAGACCGCTTGTTAGATCAGGCCAAACAGGCGCTGCAACGTCAGGAAATGCTCAGCGCACCGCCGGTGCTGCTGGTAAACCATGCGTTACGTGCCCTGTTGGCGCGCTTCCTGCGCCGTACCTTGCCGCAGTTGGTGGTGCTGTCGAATCTGGAAATCAACGACGAACGTCAGATCCGCATGACCTCAACCATTGGAGCTGCATGATGAAAGTTTACCTTCCTCTGTTGGTGTTGTTCGCTCCGTTGGCGGCGCAGGCGGTGTCGGGCTCTTGGGCCGCCGATGCCACCGGCGTAACGCTGGAAACGGGGAGCGTGCGTGACGTTTCCCCCAGCCTGCGGCCAGCCAATCCACTGGCGGCCGAGGCTCGGGTGACTAGCGTAAGCTGGCGTTATCAGTTGCTGGCAGGCGCGCCTGCCGGATTACAGGTGCAGCTTTGCACCTCGTCACGCTGCCTACCGCTCGGCGCGGGCAGTGGCCGCAGTGAGGCTTTCAACGGTATTCCCGCAGACAGCGAGTTCCGCTTCATTTATTACGTGAAGTCTCGCGGCGCGTTAAACCCTCCGCTGCGGGCGATCTCTAATCAGGTGATTGTGAACTATGAGTGAGTATGATAAGGCATCCCTGGCGTTATTTGCCTTAACAGCCAGTCGCGCAACGCAATGATATCCTGGCGTTGCGCGTTTTCTTCCGTGGTAACCAGGTAATAGCGGGCACCGGGTAATGACATCTCGAATGGGGCGGTTAACACGCCGCGTTGTAACAAATCTCGCGCCAGCAACTGGCTGGCAATCACCACCCCCTGTCCCGCAATCGCCGCCTGTAGCGCATGGGTTTCGTCGCTGAAGGTCAGCCCCGCGTCTACATTCAGATCCTGTGGCCCATAGTTCCTCCGCCAGTTTTGCCAGCTCGGGGAGTCGGCGGGCACCAGCCGGTTTTCCACGTGAAACAGCGTCGCCCCGCGTAAATCGTCGATATCTGCCAGCGCCAATGACGGGCTGGCTACCGCGATAAAGCGATCCTCGTACAATAAAGTTGAGTGCAACGTTTGCTCCGGCATTTCACGATAGCGAATGGCGACATCGACGGTACGCTGCGTTAAGTCAACCCGTTCTACGCTGGTATGTAACCGCAGATCGATGTCCGGGAATTCCGCCTTGAAATCGGCCAGGCGCGGCACCAGCCAATGGGTCAGAAAATTGGAGGTAGTGGTGACCGTCAGGGCTTGAGGCTGCTGAGAATGCATGATCTGTGCAGCGGCCTGCTCCAGAGCCGCAAAGGCGCGTTGCGTACCGGCATATAAAATCTCGCCGGTTTCGGTCAGGCTAACTCCACGTGCACTACGTTCGAAGACCCTGCATGCCAGAATTGACTCCAGTAATTTGATCTGATGGCTGATTGCCGTTGCGCTGACGTTGAGTTCCTCACCGGCCTGTTTAAAGCTGCAACAGCTGGCAACCGCATGAAAGGCGCGCAAAGCGCCCAGCGGGGGAAGATGGATTTTTTTCATAGCTGAATTTTTCTCATCCAAGGCTGAAAACTATGAGTTTGTTATGACTATATACCTTGGATAGGCTGATGGCATTCGATTAATGGGGTGAGATTTATTCATCACTCCACCTCAGTGTCAGGAGTCATTATGAGATCACCAGCAGAAATAGGTACCGCAGGTGCGGTAGGGCAACCGGGGGCGATTGCGCGCACCATCGTGTACAGCGTGTTGATATCGGCAGGCGTTTTGCTGTTGAAAATGTGGTGGGGCAGGCCGGAGATTGCCATCACGCTGTGGTTAGCGCTGCTGCTAGCCAATGTCAGCGGAAGGGCGCTGATGCGTTTGCTGGCGGGACACAAGCAGAAAACCCTAGCCGCGTTATGGCAGAGCCTGCTGCTTTCTGCCGTGGGGTTGCTGCTGGTGTTACTTGGCCGCAATGATTGGCTGATGATGTTGCCGGGGATCGTTATCGGCGGCATTGGGCTGGGGAGCGCCAGCCAGGTGACGACGGCGCTGTTGCAGCCGCTAGCTAACATCAGCGTAGCTGCCGGTGTTGTCACGTTAGCGGTCATCGGTGTCGTTATGTCGGTGACGTTGCTGATCCAATCACAGGCATCGGCGAATTTCGCCATTGCGCTGTTGATCGATCTGCTTTTATTGGGCGCGTTGGTGGCGCGTATTGCAGAGCGTGAAGGCCCCTCACCCCAACCCTCTCCCACAGGGAGAGGGAGCTAGAGCGGTTTTATGGTTAGGTACAGGAGCCAATTCCAGCTGGCGCTAGCACAGGTGTAAATGAAAATGTGGGAATGGTATGAGATTCAGACATAGCAGCAGAGTTGTGGCACGTTCCGTCCCCTCTCCCGGTGGGAGTGTACAGACCGGGGACATCATGAACACTTGTTCGG
>NZ_JBKJYW010000062.1:0-9369 GCF_046715635.1 Serratia sp. (in: enterobacteria) | reverse complement strand
GCAACTAAAGACCGATATGCTGGTCTGTAACTAGAATTGTTTAAGCGGCAAGGTATTGAACATTGCCGCTTTTTTGTGCTTGTACCTTTAATAGCGTTAAATTTGAAATGGGGTAGTGGTCTGATGGCGGACATGCATTCATTGTTTGTGGCATTTGTTCTTGGGGTAGTTGAAGGGCTGACAGAGTTCCTGCCGGTTTCCTCAACTGGGCACATGATTATCGTTGGCGAATTGCTGGGTTTTACCGGCGATAAGGCGAAAACCTTCGAGGTTATAATCCAACTGGGTTCGATCCTGGCAGTGGTTGTGGTGTTCTGGCGGCGTCTGTTTGGCCTGATCGGCATTCACTTTGGTGGCAAACCTGTCCCCCATGAAGGGCATACGCCAGGGCGGCTAAAACTGGGCCATATCTTGCTGGCGATGATCCCGGCGGTCGTCCTGGGGCTGATCTTCCATGATGTGATCAAATCCCTGTTTGCACCGAGAAACGTGATGTATGCCTTGGTCGTTGGGGGGCTGTTGCTGCTGGCTGCCGAATGGCTGAAGCCGAAAAAACCTCGCGCGGTCGGATTGGATGATATCACCTATCGTCAGGCATTTATGATCGGTTGCTTCCAGTGTCTGGCGTTGTGGCCTGGCTTCTCCCGTTCTGGCTCCACCATTTCCGGCGGCATGCTGGTTGGCGTAAGCCGTTATGCGGCCTCGGAGTTCTCCTTCATTCTGGCGGTGCCGATGATGCTTGGGGCTAGCGGCCTGGATCTGTACAAGAGCCTGCACTTCCTGACGCTCAATGACCTGCCGATGTTTGCCGTCGGTTTCGCCACCGCATTTGTGGTGGCACTAATCGCGATCAAGACCTTCCTGCAGCTGATCAAGCGTATTTCGTTTGTGCCGTTTGCCATCTACCGCTTTGTCGTTGCGGCGGCGGTCTACATGGTGTTCATTCATTAATCCGGGCACCAGCTCGAACGTTTTCTCTTCTCCAATAGTGGGCTCTTTGCCCACTATGTTCATATTACTTGTATTGGCGCATTCGATTGGTCGCTACCAGTGGCTTCAAATTCCATCAATGAGAAAATCTATTGCCGCTTTTATCTGCGGGCGGTATTGCGCCGCATTGCAGAACTCAGCACCCAAAGCGCGAACAGGAATACTTGCAAGTTCATGAGCCATTACGGCGTATTCTTTGCCGTCCGTCAGCATGATTACCGGATTCATCCGGTCTGGGCGACTGCTGCCCGGATATTTTTCAACAGGCAACAGTGGGATCACAATACGGCGGTTTAACTGGCCGATAATATCGCTCGTTACATCAAGTAGCAGGGGATAAACGACGCTTTTTCCGGGATTGTAGTAGACGGTGAATTGCATCGTTAAAAAGTCCTGTACTCATCGCTAAAGCAGCCGTGTTCATCATGGAAACGATTTAACGCCTCAAGAGCCCCTCTGTTTTCTTCCTGCCATTTTTTCGTTGCGTGATGACGTAGTTCGGCATCTAGTGCGGCAGTCAAAGTGGCACTAAGGTTAATTCCTGCATCACGTGCCCGGTTAAGCAGGCCTCGTTCTACAGTCATTGTGACGCTTTGTGTATTGCGTACTTTTACTGTCATGGTGTGCTCTCCTGTGATGGGTTACGTGTTATCTACACGACATAATGCACGCATTATAGCAGGCTATAGCGCGAGGGATCCCCAAATAATAGTGCTGCTTAATCTTGCTCATTTAGCACCCCCTTCTCCCCCTTTTGGTCCGACCAATGCCGGAGAAATGTAAACCGCTGGCACATAAACGGCAAAAAACCAAACAGACACATTGCATGTTTTTAACAATAAGTTAACTATTAGTTATCAATTATATGACTTCGCCCTGTTGGTACGACCCATTAAGCGGAGGAGTATGTAAATAATCGCGGGAGTTATCTACATGGAAGTCTGGCAACAAGTTTATGATCCCATTGGCAATATTTGGCTATCAAGTGCGATCGCGGCACTGCCTATTGCGTTTTTTTTCTTGGCGTTGATTAAACTGAAGCTCAAGGGGCATATTGCAGCAACGTTAACCGTTGGGATAGCTTTGCTGGTGGCATTATTCCTCTACCGCATGCCCATTGACCGAGCGCTCGCTGCGGTGGTTTATGGTTTTTTCTATGGGCTGTGGCCGATAGCCTGGATCATTATTGCCGCGGTTTTTGTCTACCAGATTTCGGTAAAAACCGGGCAGTTTGACATCATCCGCTCTTCCATTCTCTCTATCACCCCCGACCAACGTTTACAGATGCTGATCGTCGGCTTCTGTTTTGGTGCCTTTTTGGAAGGTGCCGCCGGGTTTGGCGCACCGGTAGCCATTACCGCCGCCTTGTTGGTTGGGCTGGGGTTCAATCCGTTGTATGCCGCAGGGCTTTGCCTGATCGTCAACACCGCCCCGGTGGCTTTCGGCGCTATGGGCATCCCGATTATTGTTGCGGGCCAGGTGACCGGGTTGGACAGCTTTGAAATCGGCCAGATGGTTGGGCGCCAATTGCCGTTCCTGACGATTATCGTGCTGTTCTGGATCATGGCGATTATGGACGGTTGGCGCGGCATTAAAGAAACCTGGCCTGCGGTGGTCGTGGCGGGGGGAAGCTTTGCCTTGGCGCAGTATCTCAGCTCCAACTTTCTTGGGCCAGAGTTGCCAGACATCATCTCCTCGCTGGTTTCACTGGTATGCCTGACGCTGTTTCTGCGCGTTTGGCAGCCAAAACGCCTGTTTCGTTTTGATAATGCCTAGGGGGTCGTCGCCGACCAAAAGCTGGTGCAGCAGCACTATGCTTTGGGGCAGATTATTCGCGCCTGGATGCCGTTTATTTTTCTGACCGCTACGGTCACCCTGTGGAGCATCCCTCCGTTTAAAGCGCTGTTCGCTCAAGGTGGTGCGCTGTACGATTGGGTGTTCTCTATTCCGGTGCCTTTTCTGGATAAGCTGGTGGCCAAAATGCCGCCGGTGGTGGCAAACATCACGCCTTATGTCGCCGTTTTCAAACTTGACTGGTTCTCTGCCACCGGCACCGCCATTATGGTTGCTGCGATCGCCTCTGTCATTTACCTGCGCATGAAGCCCAAAGATGCGCTCACTACGCTGGCTGAAACGCTAAAGGCGTTGATGTTGCCCATCTATTCCATTGGCATGGTGTTAGCCTTTGCCTTTATTTCCAACTATTCCGGTCTGTCGGCAACCTTGGCACTGGCATTGGCGCATACCGGCAGTGCGTTTACCTTTTTCTCACCGTTCCTTGGTTGGCTGGGCGTGTTCCTGACCGGTTCCGACACCTCGTCCAACGCGTTGTTTGCCGCTCTGCAGGCCACCACTGCCCAGCAAATTGGCGTTTCGGATGTGCTGTTGGTTGCGGCTAACACCACCGGTGGAGTCACAGGCAAAATGATTTCACCACAGTCTATCGCGATTGCCTGTGCTGCCGTGGGGTTGGTGGGGAAAGAGTCTGACCTGTTCCGCTTTACGGTAAAACACAGCCTGATCTTCACCTGTATGGTGGGGGTTATTACTACGCTTCAGGCTTACTGGCTGACCTGGATGATCCCATGACGGCAAATCTTCAACCCACTGATCCACTACGCTCGGCCGCTCGTTTGGTTGAACGTATCAAGGAGATGATCCGCGAACGCCAACTGGAAATGGGGATGCGCTTGCCTGCTGAGCGCCAGTTGGCCAACGAGTTGGGCGTCTCGCGTTCCTCTTTACGTGAGGCGATTCAAAAACTGATTGGTGAAAAAGCGCTCATCAGCCGACGTGGCGGCGGAACCTATGTCTGCGACGAGCTTTCCCCCTGGTCGGAGCAATGCATCGTGGAACCGCTGATAACCTTGGTTGCCGACGATCCTGACTATCGTTATGACATTCTGGAAGCTCGCCACGCCATTGAGGCCAGCACCGCCTGGCACGCGGCAATGCGCGCCACCGCCGCAGACAAAGAGAAGCTACAGGCTTGCTTTGACGCCATGTTAGCGCTTCAGGAGAGCGATCATCCTGACCTTGCCGCTCAGGCCGATGTGCGCTTCCATTTGGCGATTGCCGAGGCTTCACACAACGTGGTGTTACTGCAAACCATGCGCGGCTTTTTCGATTTAATGCGCTCCTCCGTCATGCATAGCCGCCAGCGTATGTACACCCAGCCGACGATCTTCACCCGGCTGACTGAACAGCACGAGGAACTGCTGCTGGCGATCTTGGCAGGCGATCCTGAACGGGCGGGTAAAGCGGCTAAATCTCACCTGGGATTCGTGCATTCCACCATTAAAAATCCGCATGAAGATGAGGCCAGGCAGGCGCGTATTACCCGCTTACCTGATGAAAATTCACTGTAATAAGGGAGGGTGATCCATGATTATCTCAGCCGCTACGGACTATCGCGCTGCGGCGCAACGTAAACTGCCGCCGTTTCTGTTTCACTATATCGATGGCGGCGCTTATGCCGAGCACACTTTACGGCGTAACGTCGAAGATCTGGCTCAGGTCGCATTGAGACAGCGAGTGCTGAAGAACATGTCGGCACTCAGCCTGGAAACCAAATTGTTTAACGAAACCTTATCCATGCCAGTTGTCTTGGGCCCGGTAGGGTTGTGTGGCATGTATGCTCGCCGTGGCGAGGTGCAGGCCGCGCGGGCCGCAGAACAACATGGCATTCCGTTTACGCTGTCCACTGTTTCGGTCTGCCCAATCGAAGAGGTGGCACCGGCCATCAAGCGGCCCATGTGGTTTCAGCTGTATGTGTTGAAAGATCGTGGATTTATGCGTAATGCCTTGGAGCGGGCAAAAGCTGCAGGTTGTACCACCTTGGTATTCACCGTGGATATGCCGACACCAGGCGCTCGTTACCGCGATGCGCATTCGGGAATGAGTGGCCCACATGCCGCACTACGGCGTTATTGGCAATCCTTTACCCGCCCAGCCTGGGCGTGGGATGTTGGCCTGAATGGGCGTCCACACGATCTGGGGAATATTTCCGCTTACCTCGGAAAGCCCACCGGATTAGAAGATTATATCGGGTGGCTGGGGGCCAACTTTGACCCTTCGATTTCATGGAGTGATTTGGAATGGATCCGTGATTTCTGGCAGGGGCCGATGGTGATAAAGGGCATTCTCGACGCCGACGATGCGCGTGATGCCGTACGCTTTGGTGCCGACGGGATTGTGGTTTCCAACCACGGTGGTCGCCAACTGGATGGGGTGCTCTCCTCTGCCCGTGCACTACCGATGATTGCAGACGCGGTGAAGGGGGATATCACCATCCTGGCAGACAGCGGGATACGCAGCGGGTTAGACGTGGTGCGTATGATCGCACTCGGAGCTGATAGCGTGCTGCTTGGGCGCGCTTATCTCTATGCGCTGGCAACAGCAGGACAGGCGGGAGTGGAAAACCTGCTCGCTTTGATCAAAAAAGAGATGTACGTAGCGATGACGCTCACGGGGGCGAAAAGTATCGCTGAAATCAGCCGTGATTCGTTGGTGCTGGAGGGGTAGGTCGGGGGCGCCGCATGCTGTGCCCGCTTGAACCGCATGCGGCATCCGTTGAACTTAAGACTGAGGTTCCTGCTGTTTCTTCCATTCCGCCAGCGCCTGCTGACGGCGGCGTTTGACCTCGTCGCGGATCGCCAGACCCTGCAGGCCACTTTCCACCACCTCTTTGACCGAAACTGCGTTGGCGACCTGATAGGCCTGGCGTAGGTAATCGCCCTGCGGATAAGGGTTGTTTTCAAAACCGGTACGCCCGCGGGCATCGGCCTCACTGGTGAGGATCATCTGTTCTAGCCGCTGCGGTTTACGCCACACGTCGATGGCATCAAACAGTTTCAACAGCGTTTCTGGCCGCAGTTTGTTGACCGTATGGATCAGGTCGTGATACTCCGCCACCAGCTTCGCCAGTTCACGTACTGGATTAGGCACTCGCAGCCGTTGGCAAAGCTCCTCTACCAGCCTGACGCCCGCAGGACCATGGCCATAGTGGTGTGGCCAGAGTTCTTGCGGCGTGATGCCTTTACCGAGATCGTGGCACAGCGCCGAGAAGCGGATATCCACCTCGGGGCTGAGCTGGGTGGCAATTGCCAGCGTCATCAGCGTGTGTACGCCAGTATCAATTTCCGGGTGCCACTTCTCAGGTGCTGGCACGCCAAACAGGGCGTCGATTTCCGGGAACAGCACTTTCAACGCTCCGCAGTCGCGTAGCACCTGGAAATACACCTGCGGGCTCTGGCTCTGTAATGCCTTTTCGGTCTCTTTCCATACTCGCTCCGCCGTCAGGGAGGCTAGTTCACCACTTTCCGCCATCTGCTGCATCAGTGCGCTGGTTTCAGGGGCGACGGTAAAGCCCAGAGAGGCAAAGCGGGCGGCAAAACGCGCCACGCGTAACACTCGCAGCGGATCTTCGCCAAAAGCGTCGGAAACATGGCGCAACAGGCGGGCGTCGAGATCGGCCTTGCCATTATAGGGGTCAACCAATACTCCATCATCACCCCGTGCCATGGCGTTGATGGTGAGATCGCGCCGTAGCAGATCCTCTTCCAGCGTCACGTCCGGTGCGGCGTAGCAGGTAAATCCGGTGTAACCCTGGCCGGATTTGCGCTCGGTGCGGGCCAGCGCATACTCCTCATGAGTTTGCGGGTTGAGGAATACCGGGAAGTCTTTACCCACCTGCTGATAGCCAAGAGCCAACAGATCGGCAGGCGTTGCGCCGACCACCACCCAGTCGTGATCAAACACCGGTAAGTTGAGCAGGGTGTCACGGACGGCCCCGCCGACCAGGTAAATATTCACGATTTAACTCCTAAATGCTGTATACCCGTCGTCTTTCAAGCTGCAGCGTTGTTACCTGCGCTTGTCCACCCCAGTCACTTACAAAAGTAAGCTCCTGGGGATGAACAAGCTTGTCGCCTAGCTGCAGCTTGAAATCCATAGGGTATAGATAGGTGGTTCATTTGATCAGATTACATCAATTGGGCTGCGGATGCGTCAGGCAATAAAAAAGCGCCCGTAGGCGCTTAAACTGGCGGAACAGCAATCAGTTCATCCAGCGATTATTCTTGCGGCGTGGGATCAGGTGTGGCAACACCAGACCGAGCAGCAAACCAACGCCGGCAACGCCGCCGCCGTACATAAACCATTGCAGGATAATGGTGCGCTGTTTGTCGTCGAGTTGCAGATTCACCGCATTCACCTTCTTCTGCGCCACAACCAGCTGATTTTTCAGATCCTGGTTTTCCTGTTGCAGGCCGCTGATGGTGCTGTCGCTGGCGGCTACCTTCTGCTGCATTTCGGCAGTGCGCTGGTTCCAGCTATTATCAATATTGGCCAGCTTGTCGGTCAGGGTTTTCACCTGCTGTTCCAGCTCTGGCACCTGAGTGCGCAGGCTTGGCGTCTGGCTAAGCTGATCCAACGGGATCCAGACGCTGCGTCCTTTGGAATCGCGGATCTGGCCATAGTTGGTGCTGTCATTGACGCTCAACAGCATGACTTCTTCACCGGCATTCAAGGTGCCGACGATACGGTATTGGTTACCTGGGCCGCTATGGACATAAGTATTTAATTCATCGGAGATATAGCGTTTATCTTCGGCATGTGCGCCCCAAGTGATGCTAAAACTTAGCACGGCAAGGCAAATCAGGCGTAATTTCTGCATTATGTCATCGTTTCTGCGTGGATTTATGGAACGATAGTAGAGCGTTCAGTCTGACGGCGCAACGCTAAAACCGGAATGGGAACTATCCTACTATGCTAAATCCCGTCAGTTGCGCAGCATTCTATAACGTAACAGGTTTTTTCTGCAGTTGGCAGAGTCAAGTCAGGGGGAATCGCGGTAAGATACTCTCACTGTGCGTCGTCGGGCTGAGTGCGGCCGGCAACTCCGCCGCCGTGAAGACTCACGCGAATGCCTAACCTATTGGTGTAAAAGAACTATGAGCGTTGAAATAGAACTGAAGTTTATTGTTTCCCCCGCAGCGATTGCCAGCCTACCGGAGCGGATTGCCGCCTGGCCCAATCAGCATTCTGCGCCACAGAAGCTGACCAATATCTACTATGAAACCGCCGACAACTTTCTGCGCAATCATGATATGGGCCTGCGTATCCGCGGTTTTGACGATAGCTATGAAATGACCATCAAAACCGCTGGTTCGGTGGTGGGTGGGCTGCACCAGCGGCCGGAATATAACGTCGCCATCGCCAAACCCGCGCTGGCGCTGAAAAAATTCCCGGCGGATATCTGGCCGGAGGGCTGCAAGCTGGCTCCCTTGCAAAAGGCGTTGCAGCCGCTGTTCCGCACCGACTTTGTGCGTGAAAAGTGGGTGGTCACTTACGGCGCAAGCGAGATCGAGATTGGCCTCGATCAGGGCGAAGTACGCGCGGGTGAACTGGCTGAACCATTATGCGAGTTGGAGCTGGAGCTAAAAAGCGGTGAGACGGGTGATTTGCTGGCATTGGCAACCGCACTAGCGGAACAGGGTGGTTTACGCCAGGGCAGCCTCAGCAAAGCGGCTCGGGGCTATCATCTGGCGCAGGGCAATGCCGAACGTGAGTTACGCCCATTAAGCGTGCTGAAGCCTGCACCTAAATCCACGGTAGAACAGGGCATGGTAGCCGCTTTCGAGCTGGCGTTGAGCCACTGGCAGTATCACGAAGAGCTGTGGCTGCGTGGCGATAAACAGGCACGCCGCGCGGTAATGGAAGCGATCGGTCTGATCCGCCAGGCGTTGGTGATCTTTGGCGGATTGGTTCCGCGCAAGGCAAGCACCGATCTGCGTGCTCGGCTGACGGCTTTGGAACCTTTGCTGGTGGATAAAACCACTCAACCGCAGGAGCTGTGCTACGGCACGGAGTATCTGCAATGTAAGTTGGCACTCACATCGTGGTTGATCACCAGCGCATGGCAGCCGTTTATCGATGACAAATCGCAGGCTAAGCTGGAGGGTTCATTCAAGCGTTTTAGCGACATTATGCTGGGCCGTAGCGCCGCAGAGCTGAAAGAAGCCTTTACGCGCACCCTGAATGAAGATGAATATCAAGAGCAACTGCCCCGTCTGACGCGCCAGGTGCTGGCGTTTATTCTGCTTTCTGGTGCCTATCCGGATAGCGAAACCGGGCCGTATATCGACAGCTGGCGCGAGCTGCAATCAGCCATTGCCGAACGTCGGCAGGGTTGGTATGAAGCCAGCCGCAAACAGGCATTATCCCATGCGCCATTCTGGTTAAACGGCGCGGTTCGTTAACTCCAGCGGGCCTGCCGGGCTGCAGGCCACAGAACGGGTCATACACTATGTTGCCACTCTCTGCTGCGTTACAGCTTCAGGCACAGAACATCGTGCAGCGATTTCAGGAAACTCAGGG
>NZ_JBKJYW010000061.1:0-20603 GCF_046715635.1 Serratia sp. (in: enterobacteria) | reverse complement strand
GGCTGGTACTGCGCAAATACGCGGTCCAGTGCGGCACGGTCGCAGATATCTACCTGCTCGAAAGCATAGCGCTCGTTGTCCGCCACACCCGCCAGCGACTCGAGGTTACCGGCATAGGTGAGCTTATCAACCACCACCACGCTGTCGCGGGTACCCTCGATGATGTGTCTTACTACGGCAGAGCCGATAAATCCGGCCCCGCCAGTGACCAAAATACGTTTCAACGCCAAACTCCTTTGGTGTCCACGATCCAGGACTGCTTAATCTCTTCCGGCCTGATCGCCTTGAATTCTTTATGATCGACCAGCATCACGATCACATCCGCCTGCTGTAAGGCCTCAGGCAATTTTTTCAGCGTAACGTGGCCCGCCAATGACTTCGGCAGTTGCTCAACGTTAGGCTCGACCGCCATGGTTTCACCCACGTGCCAATCGGCAATCAGGTGAGCCACTTCAACCGCCGGGCTTTCACGCAGGTCATCAATATTGGGTTTGAACGCCAAACCGAAGCAGGCAATCTTCACTTCTGAAGCGCGCTTGTTAGTCGCCGCCAGGCAATCTGCCACAGCCGCCTTGACGCGATCGACCACCCAGAGCGGTTTACCGTCGTTAACCAGGCGCGCGGTATGGATCAGACGAGCCTGCTGCGGGTTCTGCGCCACGATGAACCAAGGGTCAACGGCGATACAGTGCCCGCCCACGCCAGGGCCAGGTTGCAGAATGTTGACACGCGGATGGCGGTTAGCCAGGCGGATCAGTTCCCACACGTTGATACCCTGGTCGGCACAGATCAGCGAAAGCTCGTTGGCGAACGCGATATTAACGTCGCGGAAGCTGTTTTCCGTCAGTTTGCACATCTCGGCGGTGCGCGAGTTGGTGATCACACACTCACCTTCAAGGAAAATCTTGTACAGCGCGCTAGCGCGCTCGGAGCATTTTGGCGTCATCCCGCCGATCACGCGGTCATTCTGGATCAGCTCAACCATCACCTGCCCAGGCAGCACGCGCTCAGGGCAGTAGGCAATGTTCACATCGGCCTGCTCACCGGCATCCTGCGGGAAGCTCAGATCGCTACGCGCCTCTGCCAGCCACAGGGCCATCTGTTCGGTTGCGCCCACCGGTGAAGTGGACTCCAGGATCACCAGATCACCTTTTTTCAGTACCGGTGCCAATGACTTGGCGGCCGCTTCAACATAGGCCAGATCGGGTTCGTGATCCCCTTTGAACGGCGTTGGTACGGCGATCAGGAACGCATCGGCCGCTAGCGGTTTGTTCACTGCCTGCAGATAACCGCCTTCCACCGCTTCTTTTACCACGCGATCCAGATCGGGTTCGACGATGTGGATGGCACCGCGGTTAATGGTATCTACCGCATGCTGGTTAACATCTACGCCCACCACTTTTTTCTTGCGGGAAGCAAACGCCGCCGCCGTTGGCAAGCCGATATAACCCAGACCAATAACTGAAATAGTGTTAAAACTCATAGTGTCACCTGATGATTCTTTAAAGCTTCTAGGATACGTTGGCAGGCATGCCCGTCACCGTATGGGTTATGCGCCCGGCTCATGGCGTGGTATTCACCTTCATCGGTCAATAGCCGGGTTACCGCATCAACAATTTTAGCAACGTCCGTTCCCACCAACTGTACCGTGCCCGCATCTACCGCCTCAGGTCGTTCGGTGGTATCACGCATCACCAGCACCGGCTTACCCAGTGAGGGTGCCTCTTCCTGAATACCACCCGAATCGGTCAGGATCAGATAAGAGCGCGTCATCAGATAGACAAACGGCAGGTAATCCTGCGGATCGATCAGAATGACGTTATCGATACCCTTCAAAATGCGGTTGACTGGCTCGCTGACATTGGGATTGAGGTGCACCGGATAGACTACCTGTACCTCAGGATGCTGGCAGGCAATCTCGGCCAAGGCGCTACAAATGCGCTCGAACCCGCCACCGAAGCTTTCGCGGCGGTGACCGGTTACCAGGATCAGTTTTTTGTTGGCATCCAGGAAAGGATAGCGCTGGTCAAGGCTGGTGCGCAGTTCCGGATTGTGCATGATGCGATCCCGCACCCACAGCAGCGCATCAATCACGGTGTTGCCCGTGACGAAAATATGGTCATCCCGCAGCGATTCACGCAGCAGGTTCTGCCGTGAGTTTTCGGTTGGCGCAAAGTGGTACATCGCCAAATGCCCCGTCAACTTGCGGTTGGCCTCTTCAGGCCACGGAGAATAGAGATTACCGGTACGCAGACCCGCTTCCACATGCCCCACAGGGATACGTTGATAGAACGCAGCCAGGCTGGTCGCCATGGTGGTCGTTGTATCACCATGAACCAACACCACGTCTGGTTTGAATTCCTCCATTACGCCCTTCAACCCTTCCAGAATGCGGCAGGTGATTTCACTCAGCCCCTGGCCAGGTTTCATAATATTCAGGTCGTAATCCGGTACGATTTCAAACAAACGCAGTACCTGATCCAGCATCTCGCGATGCTGTGCCGTAACGCAGACTCTTGACTCAAAGGCATCATCCTGAGCCAGAGCATGTACCAGAGGTGCCATTTTGATGGCTTCCGGTCTGGTGCCAAAAACAGTCAACACTTTCACAGCGAATCTCTTTTGGTCGGTGAAGCGCAGGAGAACCTGCAAAGTTGGGCACTGAGTGCCCAACAGCGAAATTATTATATTATGGATTAACTACGTGGCCGGCGTACCAAGGCCACACCTGCACCAATCAGACCACCAATCGAGCCCCACATAATCAGCCAGAATACCCGACGTGGGCTATCACGCTTCACCGGCTCTTCAGGCGTACGTAAATAGCGGTAGGTCTGGAATTTGGCATCCAACGTTGGACCAACGTTCAAGGTTGCCAGCATCGCCCGGTTCTGATCGTAGCTCACATCGTAAGCCGGGCCAGAAGCCTGTAAACCTTCCAGACGGGCCTGCAGCATAGGTTTGCCCAGCAGGAACAGATCGGAGTCTGGCAGCTGTTCGGCTGGCGTATCGGTCTGCGTACGGCTAATCCCCTGCTGCTCGGCAATTTTCAGCGCCTGCTGCACGGTCTTGAGTTCACGCTGATACACCGCATCGGCTACCGCTTCCTGGCGTTTTACCTGTGCACTCATCGAGGTAGTACGTGCCGCCCAGGCTCCCTGGATCTCTTCGTTCAGATGCTGTGCCGCACGATGGCTGGCAAAGGCAACATACTGACGCAGCAGATGGTTGGAGTCTGGCGCAGTCTCGGCAGTGAGTTTCACGCTGTCATTCAGCACTTTTTTATCGTCGCGCGGCGTGAACTGGATATTGTTAATCAGGTCATCAAGCAACGCCGCGTCGGCACGGGCATCCCCTTCCTGGCGCTGCTTGTAGTAATCGCTTTGCAACCAGAAATCACGACGCGTGTCATAGGCGGCCAACTGCATGATAAATTCATTATAGGCTTCATCGGCGATGCCTGGCTGATCGCTGGCGACCGCAGGCAGCGTCCGCAGATCCAGATTACGCAGGAACTGCTGCTGAGAGTAATATCCCCCCAACGCATTCACCGTTGGCTTATCGGTGATCGCCGTGGCGCTCCATTCCTGTTTCACCAGGTAGGAAACGATCAGCGCGGCGGCAGCAAACAACACTGCGAAACCGATAATCCATTTTTTGCCGCGCCACAGGGTACAGCACAAACCGCGGATATCGAGTTCGTTATCGACTACCGGGGTATTCTTGTCAGATGTTGTTTCAGGATTCATCACTGCCCTAAAGCCTCAGGTTAAGGTACTTGCTTATTGTTCGTTGCATTGCGCAGGCGACGCTTGAGACGTTTGATATAACGCGCGACGCGCCATGCACGTTTAATGCAATAGCCATAGAAGAAGAATGCAAGCAAGAATAATGCCAACATAACCCATTCAGGAATAAAAGTCAGGCGTTCGCCTATCACGCCAATCGCCGCCAACAGTGCAGCTGCCAAGGTGATCAACACAAAGGCCTGACGAGGCGTAAAGCCCGCTCGCATAATCAAATGGTGGATGTGTTGACGGTCTGGCGAGAACGGGCTCATGCCCTTACGCAGACGGCGATACATGATGGCAATCATATCCATCAGCGGGATGGCGATAATCCACAGCGCGGTGACCGGCTTGATCGGATGATTTGGCCCTTGCGAACTTTGCACCAGTAGCCAGATGGCGGTAAAACCGATCAGCGTACTGCCGGCGTCCCCCATAAAGACTTTATAGCGACGACCAAGGATGCCAAGGTTGAGCAAAATATAGGGAACAATGGCCGCCAGCATGGCGAAGCACCAGAAGGCAAGCTCGCTATAGCCGCCTAGATACAGCAGGATCCCCATCGCGCCGAACGACACGCATGAGAGGCCGCCGAGCAGGCCATCGATGCCATCGACCATGTTAAAGGCGTTAATCGCCGCCCAAACGGCAAACAGCGTCACCAAATAGCCAAATGGCCCCAACTGCATTTCCCAGCCACCAAACACATAGCCAAGGCTGCGCAGATAAAGGCCGGCAAATACCATCATGGCAATGCCTACCAGCGCCTGAATAGTGGCGCGGATCTTGACGCTGATATCAAAGCGATCGTCCAGCGCCCCGACGAATACCAGGACACCGGCGCAGGTGAGGTAGAGTTTGCTGTGTGCAATCGTCTGGTCGGAGATCAGGAAGGCAAAACAGATGCCAGCGTAAACAGAAATCCCTCCCACCAGCGGGATCAGCCCCTGATGACGTTTGCGATAATTAGGCTTATCAACCAAACCAATAGATTTTGCTGCCTTGCGAGCAACAAATAAAAAAGCCAGAGAAAACAGAAAAACAAAAAGAATTTCAGTACTCATAGTGAGTAAGTTCACGGTTAACAAATCTCAGAAGAAGATTAGGCAGCTTAACATGGCTAACAAACCGCGCCACATGACCCAGCGACCTTTCAGTCATTTCCTATGACATAGGATCCACACTTATCAAAACCCAAGACGTGTCTTGCTTTAACGCATTAACGAGAAAACAGGCGCAAATAAGATGAGTTCTCAATAAGTCGTAAAAATAACTTACGTTCCTTTACTGTTACTCATCGTATCCGCCAAAAGCAAAAAACGCCACGACTAGGCGTGGCGTTCCTCGAATATTTTACTTCTTTATGAGCGTTTCATCATGTCGAAGAATTCATCGTTGGTTTTGGTCATCGCCAACTTGTTAATGAGGAACTCCATCGCGTCGATCTCGCCCATTGGGTGAATGATCTTGCGCAGGATCCACATCTTCTGTAGTTCTTCAGAGGTGGTGAGCAACTCTTCTTTACGCGTACCGGAACGGTTGTAATCGATAGCAGGGAAGACACGCTTCTCGGCGATTTTACGCGCCAGATGCAGCTCCATGTTACCCGTACCTTTAAACTCTTCGTAAATCACTTCGTCCATCTTCGAACCGGTATCGACCAGTGCGGTAGCGATGATGGTCAGGCTGCCGCCTTCCTCAACGTTACGAGCCGCACCGAAGAAACGCTTCGGACGATGCAGGGCGTTGGCATCCACACCACCGGTCAGCACTTTGCCTGAGGCAGGTACTACGGTGTTGTAGGCACGCGCCAGACGAGTGATGGAGTCCAGCAGGATGATCACGTCTTTTTTGTGTTCGACCAGGCGCTTGGCCTTCTCGATCACCATTTCGGCAACCTGTACGTGGCGAGAGGCGGGTTCGTCAAAGGTAGAAGCGATAACTTCGCCTTTTACCAGACGTTGCATCTCGGTCACTTCTTCCGGACGTTCGTCGATCAGCAGCACCATCAGCACGCAGTCTGGATGGTTGTAAGCGATGCTCTGCGCAATGTTCTGCAGCAGCATGGTTTTACCGGCTTTCGGCGGTGCCACAATCAGGCCACGCTGGCCACGACCGATTGGCGCAGCCAAATCCAGTACGCGAGCCGTCAGATCTTCGGTAGAACCGTTGCCGCGCTCCATACGCAAACGTGAGTTGGCGTGCAGTGGCGTCAGGTTTTCGAACAGGATCTTGTTACGGGCGTTTTCCGGTTTGTCGTAGTTAACTTCGTTAACTTTCAACAGGGCAAAATAGCGCTCGCCTTCTTTTGGCGGACGAATCTTACCGGAAATGGTGTCACCTGTGCGGAGGTTGAAGCGGCGGATTTGGCTGGGAGAAACGTAGATATCGTCGGGGCCTGCGAGGTAGGAACTGTCTCCGGAACGGAGGAAACCAAATCCATCCTGCAATATCTCCAGCACGCCATCACCGAAGATATCTTCTCCGCTTTTCGCATGTTGCTTGAGTATAGAGAAGATTATGTCCTGTTTGCGCAGGCGGGCCAGGTTTTCCAGCCCCATATTTTCGCCGAGAGTAATCAGCTCAGAAACCGGCGTATTCTTTAATTCGGTAAGATTCATAGTGGGGGTTCTTAAACTCGGGGTGTGTCTCGAACTAGTATCGTGAATGGTATGGCAGCGTGTTATACCCATAACCTTTCAAGCTACAACGTGAAATTCATAGGGTATGCGTGCCTGTTACTGGACGTTCGATCGCCGGGCTGCTTGGGCCGCCGCAGTAAGAAATGGCTTAGCTGGGGCGCACACGCTGACGGTTTAAGATCGAAGGTGCCTTAAAACTGATTTTTGTAAAACCGCTTGATCGTCAAAACACGGGCTCGGTTCACAGTGAAATGCTAGTGCCGATGGTTCAACGTAGAGTAATGCTTAGATTCTGACTCTTTAGATTTAATACTTATGGCAAGTTCAAAATGCAGTATGGTTAAACTTAACACGCTTCTTGGCAGGCGTCTAGCGGTGAATGAAAATCCCCCTCCAGACGCCCGTCACGGGGCTTCCCGCCCTAATTACAGATTCGCGTCCAGGAACTCTTTGAGCTGGCCCTTGGACAGCGCGCCGACCTTGGTCGCTGCCACTTCACCGTTCTTGAACAACAACAGCGTCGGGATACCGCGGATGCCATACTTAGGCGCGGTAAGCGGGTTTTGATCGATGTTCAGTTTGGTAATGGTCAGCTTGCCGGCGAACTCTTCGGCAATCTCGTCGAGGATCGGAGCAATCATCTTGCACGGACCACACCATTCAGCCCAGAAATCGACCAGGATTGGCCCTTCGGCTTTCAGCACATCGGAATCGAAGCTGTCGTCAGTCAGGTGAATAATTTTATCGCTCATGTTCTACTCCACAGGATTAGGTCTACCTTGTTGGTGTAGCATCAAACCAACTTGGGTGATTTTATTTCACCGCTTTTATTTCAACGGATATGCTTTCGTAAAGCAATAGTTAGCTGATATTCTACCACACTATGAGCAAAACACACTTGACCGAACAGAAGTTTTCCGACTTCGCCCTGCACCCGTTAGTCATTGAAGCCCTTGAGAAAAAAGGGTTTCACAACTGCACGCCCATCCAGGCGTTAGCATTGCCGCTCACCCTCAGTGGGCGCGACGTTGCAGGTCAGGCGCAAACCGGTACCGGAAAGACGCTGGCATTTTTAGCGTCTACTTTTCACTATTTGCTGTCCCACCCGGCGAAAGAAGGTCGCCAGACCAACCAGCCGCGCGCCTTGATCATGGCGCCTACGCGTGAACTGGCGGTGCAGATCCATTCCGATGCAGAAGCCCTGTCGCAGTCTACCGGGTTGAAGCTTGGCCTGGCCTACGGTGGCGATGGCTATGACAAACAGCTGAAAGTGCTGGAAAGCGGCGTGGATATCCTGGTGGGGACCACCGGTCGTTTAATCGACTACGCCAAACAGAATTATATCGACCTGGGTGCTATCCAGGTTGTGGTGCTCGATGAAGCCGACCGCATGTACGATCTGGGCTTTATCAAAGATATCCGCTGGCTGTTCCGCCGTATGCCTGCGGTCGATCAACGCCTGAACATGTTGTTCTCTGCCACCCTGTCCTATCGCGTTCGCGAACTGGCCTTTGAGCAGATGAACAATGCCGAATATGTGGAAGTTGAACCGGAACAGAAAACTGGCCACCGCATTCAGGAAGAGCTGTTCTACCCTTCCAACGAAGAAAAAATGCGCCTGCTGCAGACGCTGATCGAGGAAGAGTGGCCGGACCGCTGCATCATCTTCGCCAACACCAAGCACCGCTGTGAAGACATCTGGGGCCATCTGGCTGCCGACGGTCACCGCGTAGGCCTGTTGACCGGCGACGTGGCGCAGAAAAAACGCCTGCGTATTCTGGACGACTTCACCAAGGGTAATCTGGATATCCTGGTCGCCACCGATGTCGCCGCACGCGGCCTGCATATCCCGTTGGTGACTCACGTCTTCAACTACGATCTGCCGGACGACTGCGAAGACTACGTGCACCGCATTGGCCGTACTGGCCGCGCGGGCGAAAGCGGTCACTCCATCAGTCTGGCCTGTGAAGAGTACGCGCTTAACCTGCCAGCCATCGAAACCTATACCGGCCACAGCATTCCTGTGAGCAAGTACAATAGCGATGCGCTGATGAGCGATCTGCCTGCACCGAAGCGCCTGGTGCGCCCACGTGGCAACAACGGCCCGCGCCGTAACTCTTCTGCGCCACGTCGTGGTGGTGCGCCGCGTAACAACCGTAAACGTTCGGGCTAATAGACGACTATGCCAGGTTCCAGCACCCTCTATGCCGCCATCGATCTGGGTTCCAACAGTTTCCATATGTTGGTGGTACGTGAGGTGGCTGGCAGTATCCAGACGCTGGCCCGCATCAAGCGCAAAGTGCGCCTGGCGGCCGGGCTGGATCAGCACAATCACCTGTCACAGGAAGCCATGCAGCGCGGCTGGCAATGTCTGCGGCTGTTCTCGGAACGCCTGCAGGATATCCCACGCGATCAAATTCGGGTCGTCGCCACCGCAACGTTACGCCTGGCCAACAACGCGGCTGAATTCCTGCAAACCGCCGAAACCCTCCTTGGTTGCCCCGTTCAGGTCATCAGCGGCGAAGAAGAAGCCCGCCTGATCTACCACGGCGTCGCCCACACTACTGGCGGCCCAGACCAGCGACTGGTGGTCGATATTGGGGGTGGCAGCACGGAATTGGTCGCCGGTACGGGTGCGCAGGCCGCACAGCTGTATAGCCTTTCGATGGGTTGTGTCACCTGGCTCGAGCGCTTCTTCAGCGATCGCAATCTGGAGCGGGATAACTTCGAAGCCGCCGAACAGGCCGCGCGTGAAATGGTGCGGCCGATCGCCCCACAACTTCGTCAACATGGCTGGCAGATTTGTGTCGGCGCCTCCGGTACCGTGCAAGCGCTACAGGAAATCATGGTGGCGCAGGGGATGGACGAACGTATTACCCTGCCCAAACTGCGGCAGCTAAAACAGCGAGCCATCCAGTGTGGCAAACTGGAAGAGCTGGAAATCGAAGGGCTGACGCTGGAACGTGCCTTGGTGTTCCCAAGCGGCCTGTCGATACTGCTGGCCATTTTCCAGGAACTGGGCATCGAAAGCATGACGCTGGCCGGTGGCGCTCTGCGCGAAGGGCTGGTGTATGGCATGCTGCATCTGCCGGTCGAGCAGGATATCCGCAGCCGCACGTTGCGTAACCTGCAACGCCGTTACCTGCTGGATATCGCTCAGGCCGAACGCGTCAGCCAGTTGGCCGCGAACTTCTGTTTACAGACCACCAACGAATGGCATTTGGATACGCGATGTCGCGAGCTACTGCATGCGGCCTGCCTGATCCACGAAATCGGCCTGAGCGTCGATTTCAAACAGGCTCCTCAACATGCCGCCTATCTGGTCAGTCATCTTGATTTACCCGGCTTTACCCCAGCACAGAAAAAACTGTTAGCCACGCTGCTGCAAAACCAGAGCAATGCCCTCGATCTGCCACTGTTGAGCCAACAGAATGCCGTGCCGCCCCGTGTGGCACAGCGTATGTGTCGTCTGTTACGTCTGGCCATCATCTTTGCCAGCCGCCGCCGTGACGATACCCTGCCTGCGGTACGCCTGCGCGCCAATGATGAAGAGTTGCATGTGATTTTGCCGCACGGCTGGTTGGAGCGACATCCGCTGCGCGCAGAGGCGCTGGATCAGGAAAGCCACTGGCAGAGCTATGCCCACTGGCCACTGTTTTTGGAAGAGCAGTCTTAAAAACGCTCCTGCCTCAGCTACCGCCCTTGGCCTTGGCCAACATCGCCTTCACACTGGCCAAATGGCTCTGGCCTTTTTCCATCCGCTCCTGCGGGCTAACCACCTTGCGTTCCGACTCCCAGGCCAGATCGTCCTGCGGCAGTTCCAACAGAAAACGGCTAGGCTCCGGGCGCACCAACTCGCCGTATTGGCGACGTTCGCGGCACAGGGTGAAAATCAGCTCTTTCTGGGCGCGAGTGATCCCCACATAGGCCAAACGCCGCTCTTCATCGACATTATCCTCATCGATGCTGCTCTGATGCGGCAATAACCCCTCCTCCATCCCCACCAGGAATACATAGGGGAACTCCAATCCCTTGGAAGCATGTAGCGTCATCAGTTGCACCTGATCCAGCTCTTCATCGCTTTCACCACGCTCCATCATGTCACGCAACGTAAAGCGCGTGACCACCTGGGTCAGCGTCATCGGTTCGTCCAGATCGTTGCCTTCCAACATCTCGGTCATCCAGCCAAACAGCGTGTTGACGTTTTTCATGCGCATTTCGGCCGCTTTCGGGCTGGGCGAAGTTTCAAACAACCAGCTTTCATAGTCGATGCCGCGGATCAGATCGCGCACGGCTGCCACCGGCTCACGCTCCACCATCTGGATGATACCTTCCATCCAATGGGTAAAACGCTGCAACGACTCCAGCCCTCGGCCAGTCAGATACTGGCCAAGGCCGAGGTCAAAACTGGCGCGGAACAGGCTCTTGTTACGCTGATTGGCCCACTCCCCCAGCTTCTGCAACGTCGCCGGACCGATTTCCCGCTTCGGCGTATTGACGATGCGCAGGAAGGCGCTGTCATCATCCTGGTTGGTCAGCACCCGCAGATAAGCCAGCAAGTCCTTGATTTCCGGGCGTGAGAAGAACGACGTGCCGCCAGAAATCTTGTACGGTATGCGGTTCTGCATCAGCATTTTTTCAAACACCCGCGACTGGTGGTTTCCGCGATAGAGGATCGCATAGTCGCCGTAATTGGTTTTCTTCACAAAGTGATGGGCGATCAGTTCCCCCACCACCCGTTCGGCCTCGTGATCTTCATTGTTGGCCGTGACCACCTTCAACTCTTCGCCATAGCCCAGTTCGGAGAACAGGCGTTTTTCAAATACGTGCGGGTTGTTGGCAATCAGGATGTTGGCGGCCTTCAGGATACGTTCGCTGGAACGGTAGTTCTGCTCCAGCTTGATCACCTGCAACGCCGGGAAATCTTCCTGTAACAGCACCAGGTTCTGCGGACGCGCACCGCGCCAGGAGTAAATTGACTGATCGTCATCCCCCACCACGGTAAAGCGTGCGCGGTTACCCACCAGCAGTTTTACCAGTTCGTACTGGCTGGTGTTGGTGTCCTGATATTCATCCACCAGCAGATAGCGAATACGGTTCTGCCAGCGCTCGCGCACCTCCTCATTACGCTGTAGCAACAAGGTGGGCAACAGGATCAGATCGTCAAAATCCAGGACGTTACAGGCCCTCATATGGTCGTGATACAGCCCGTAGCAGTGGGCGAACAGCTTGTCCCGCTCGGAGCGCGCCAGCCCCATTGCCCGTTGCGGATCCACCAGATCGTTCTTCCAGTTGGAAATGGTCGAAATCAGCTGTGCCACCAGAGTTTTGTCGTTTTCCAGCCACTTCTCGGTCAGTTCCTTCAGCAACGCGAGCTGGTCCTGATCGTCAAACAGCGAGAAGTTGGACTTCATTCCCAGCGAGGCGTATTCGCGTTTGATCACTTCCAACCCCAGCGTGTGGAAGGTTGAGATCATCAGGCCACGCGACTCTTTGCGCCCCATGGTTTGCGCCACACGCTCTTTCATCTCCCGCGCCGCCTTGTTGGTAAAGGTTACGGCGGCAATATGCCGGGCCTGATAGCCACATTGGTGGATCAGGTGGGCGATTTTATTGGTGATCACACGCGTTTTGCCGGAACCGGCACCGGCCAGCACCAGGCAAGGCCCGGTAACGAATTCGACGGCTTGTTGTTGGCTGGGGTTTAATCGCATGGCGCTTTATTGCTCAATATTGGTGTGCTGGGGGAGAAGGATTGTAGCAGAAAGCGCCGCTCAGATTTATACCCGTCGCCTTTCAAGTTGTAGCGTTGTTACCTGCGATCGTAAACCCCAGTCACTTATCGAAAATAAGCTCCTGGGGATTTACGCTCTTGTCGCCTAGCTACAACTCGAAATTCATAGGATAAAACAGGTATAATGGCGAAAAATTCTGCATGACGGTAATGGAAAAATAATGGCAAAGACCGCTAGCGCGCTGCACATTCTGGTGGATAACGAAACGCTGGCCAACGAACTGTTGGCCAAACTCAAGCGCGGCGTCAGCTTTGATACGCTGGCGCGCAAATACTCGAGCTGCCCGTCCAAACGCAACGGCGGCTCCCTGGGTGAGTTCAACAAGGGGACTATGGTCGCTGCCTTCGATAAGGCGGTGTTCAGCATTCCGTTGCTCAAGCCCTATGGCCCGGTGAAAACCCAGTTCGGCTATCACATCATCAAGGTGCTGTATCGCAACTAGGGCCCTCACCCTAACCCTCTCCCACAGGGAGAGGGGACCGATCGAGCTAGCAATCAGCTAAAGAAAATTACCTGACCACGGCACCAAATCAGATCCCTTTTACGTGGGAACAGAACGATCACAATACCGTACCAGCTCCCTTCACGTAGGGAACATATCTATCACAGTACATGACCACCACACCGGACCAGCTCCCTCTCCCTGTGGGAGAGGGTTGGGGTGAGGGGTCAATGATTACTGTGCGCTGGCTTCCGGTGCTGTGGTAGCCGCGTCCGCCGGTTTTGGCTCTTCGCTCACCACGGCCGGTGCTGGCGCCATGATGCCGTTATAGGTTTCCTGTAGCTGCTTCATATTCATCTCCGGCTCCCCCTTCGGCTGTAACAGCACCAAGGTGGCATCCTGCGACAGTTGCAGCTTCAGCTCCTGGTTCAGCGATTCCAGCGTCAGCGACGACAAGAAGGCCTGACGCAGCTTCTGGTATTGCTCGGGAGCGATGTCCACCACGCCACTTTGCTGTGAACGCAGACGTTGGCTCATCAGCACGTCGGTGTCGGTGCGGGCATAGGTGGCAAACAGTTTGCTCAACTGATCGGTTTTCTGTGCCAGCAAGGCATTGTACTCATCCTGAGACAGGCCGTTGTTACGCACATTGACCAATTCGCGGGCAATGAAGGCCAGGCCGTTGTTCAGATTGTCATTCGGTGAATTCAGGTGGATCGCACACTGGGCGCGTTGATACTGCACGCGGCAATCGAAGCCCAGCTTGATATTCTTCTGATCGCTCTTTTGCAGCACCTGCTGAATGTGCCAGAACAGGGCTTCACGGGCCATATCACTGCGCCAGTAACGGCTCAGGCTTTGCGAATCGCGAATCGGATGCCATGGCGTATCCCACATGATTGACAGCGTATCCTGCTTCACCTGATCGCTGATCAGGCTGACTGGCTGCTGTGGCAGTGGAGTCAGGGTTGGCATGGTTGCCGGTGTTTCACGCTTGCCTTGAAGAGGCGAGAACGCTTTGTTGATCTGCTCACTCAGGCTGCGGCTTTCAACTTTACCCACCACGTATAACGTCATGGCGTCCGGGGTATACCACTGCTGATAAAATTTCTGCAACTGCTCGATATTGACTGGCCGCTTTACCGGCTGACCCGGATCGTGTGCCAGTAGCGTTGAGCCTTTCAGGCGATAACGCCACCAGGTGTCTTTGGGATTCGGCGGGAAGGTACCGATAGGATCCATATTGGCGTTCATCACCGCTTCTACCGTTGGCTCATCAATGGCCAACTTGCCCGTGGTATCCGCCAACCAGGCCAGCGCTTCTTTCAACAGATCGGGGCGATTATTGGGCAGGCTCAGGTTGTAAATGGTGAAATCATAAGAGCTGATGGCTGGCGGCAATGGCCGTTCACTGTCCACGCTCTGTTGCCACAACGACTGTAGCTGCGGCTGGGTAAAACTCTCGCTGCGCGTAATCGCAATACGCGGCAGCAAATGAGCAAAACCGATCTGCTGGGCAGACTCCACCAGCGACCCGGTATTGACCATCAAGCGTAACTCAACGCGATCGCTCGGGCGCTGTGGTGTATCAAGGATCTGCCAAGAAAAACCGTTATTCAGCTGCCCCTGCTGCCAGGCAGGATCAGGTTGTAGTGCTTCAGCGTGCACGCTACCGTTGGCCGCAACCAACAGCAGCCCACCCACTAAAAGACGAATTCTGGTGCCCTGCATGTGAACCCCTACTTAATGACTAGCCAATTTTTTATGCAAATACGGATATTCCGCTCACTGGAATATAAGGCATCGTCTCGCCACGATGCTGACGAGTACGGCCTGAACTGTGCGTGGCACAGCAACAATCACACCCTGAATTTCACCGTCGGGCAGAAAGCGCAAAGTGTACCATTCTGTTAGACCGCGCGCCTTGGCGGATGTCACTCATCACAGTGAAAAATAATAGCTGTAGGGTGTTATGGAGAAAAAATGAACAATAAGCAAGGGGGAATGACATCGGCTGCCAGTGGCAGCCGATGTTGAGGGTAGGAAAAAACTTAGGCAGAAGGCAGCTGTTTGTCAGTAGAAACCTTTCCTGTTTTGTTGTTCAGCACATCTTGCAGCTGTTTTTCATCCAGTTGGTTACACCATTTGGCCACCACTACCGTCGCCACGCCGTTACCTACCAGGTTGGTCAAGGCACGGGCTTCGGACATAAAGCGGTCGATACCGAGGATCAGAGCCAGGCCGGCCAATGGTAAATGCCCTACCGCCGAAATGGTCGCTGCCAGTACGATAAAGCCACTACCGGTCACCCCTGCCGCCCCTTTAGAGGAGAGCAGCAGCACCACCAACAAGGTCACCTGATGCATGATGTCCATATGGGTGTTGGTTGCCTGGGCGATAAACACCGCCGCCATTGTCAGATAGATCGAGGTACCGTCAAGGTTGAACGAGTAGCCCGTCGGGATCACCAGGCCTACCACCGATTTCTTGCACCCCAGATTTTCCATTTTATCGAGCATGCGTGGCAGCACTGATTCGGAAGACGAGGTCCCCAGTACGATCAACAGCTCTTCTTTGATATAGCGAATAAATTTGAAGATGCTGAAGCCGTTGTAGCGAGCAATCGAGCCCAGTACCACTACCACAAACAGTAAGCAGGTGACATAGAAGCAGACAATCAGTTGGCCCAGTTGCAGCAGGGTGCCCACACCGTATTTACCGATAGTGAACGCCATGGCACCAAAGGCCCCCAGCGGAGCCAGGCGCATGATCATATTGATGATGCCGAAAATTACGCGGGAGAAGCTGTCGATGACGTTAAAGATCACCTGGCCTTTCTCACCCAGGCGATGCAGGGCAAAACCGAACAGCACCGCAAACAGCAGCACCTGCAAGATGTTGCCGCTGGCAAAGGCACCCACCACGCTACCCGGGATAATATCCAACAGGAAAGGCACGAGCCCCTGCTCAGAAGCCTTCTCGGCATAGACCGCCACCGCTTTAGCATCCAACGTTCCCGGATCGACGTTCATCCCGGCACCTGGTTGCACTACGTTAACAATCACCAGGCCGATCAGCAGCGCAATGGTACTAACGATTTCGAAGTACAGCAGAGCAATCGCCCCGGTACGGCCCACGGCCTTCATGCTCTCCATGCCCGCGATGCCGGTCACCACGGTACAGAAGATCACCGGAGCGATAATCATTTTGATTAATTTAACAAATCCATCGCCCAGGGGTTTCATCTGGGCACCAAGGTCAGGGTAGAAATGGCCAAGCAGGATCCCCAGCGTAATCGCTGTTAACACCTGAAAATAGAGGCTCTTAAATATAGTTGTTTTCATTAGCACATCCTTTGGGGGGGGACAACGCGGCAGGCGGACAATCACTCGTCCGTCCTGTTTACCGCTTGCGCGGAAAATAACACCCCCATAACAACATGGAAATAACTTGTTGGAGGGATCCAGGCCTATTGGTGTGAATTTAAGAGCTGAAACGCGTCAGTCAATGTACAAGTTCCAACGTTACGGAAGCTTTTCTCTGTATTAACTCAGATTAAGTAGCGCTAGAAACTAGTTTTTGACTGAGCAATAAAACCGACTCTCCCGCCCGAAAAGTACCCGGCGGGAGGATAAAAACTCAGCGCCAGATAAACCAGGCGAACAGGCTCACCACCAGTACGCAGAGTATGTTCAGCCAGAAACCGACCTTGACCATTTCACTTTGCCGGATTTCCCCGGTGCCATAGACAATGGCATTCGGCGGGGTCGCCACCGGCAACATAAAGGCGCAGGAAGCTCCGATGCCAATCACAATGGTCAGCAGTGCCGAAGGCATCCCCAAAGCCTCGGCAACCGTGGCAAACACCGGCACCAGCAGCGCCGCGCTGGCGGTATTACTGGTAAATTCGGTCAGGAAGATGATGAAGGTCGCCACGGCCAGAATGATAATAAACCAGTGGCTGGCACCAAACAGCGTTGCCATGCCGTGCGCCATCACGGCGCTAGCCCCTGAATCTCTCAGGATCACGCTCAACGTTAGCCCGCCGCCGAACAGCATCAGCACTCCCCACTCGGTGTTCTGCTGGATTTGCGCCCAACTGGCCACCCCGCTGATCCCGATCAATACCGCAGCACCTACCGCCACCACGGTATCAAACTGCTTCAATCCTCCCAGGGCAGCGCTGATATGGCTGCTGAAAATCCAGCACACCACAGTGAGCAGAAAGATACCGAGCGTCATCTGGCGTGCTGGCGTCCAGGGGAAGCTTTCCAGTTTGATTTCAAAACGGTGGCTCAGTTTTGGCCGCAGCATGACATAAAGTGTGGCCACCATCAGCGGCATTAATACCAGCATCACCGGCACACCAAACTTCATCCAGCCGATGAAATCCAACCCCAACTGGGCCGCCGCGATAGCATTGGGCGGGCTGCCAACCATGGTACCCAGCCCACCAATGCTGGCGCTGTAGGCAATACCCAATAGCAGGAAGACGTAGGTGTTATGTTCACGTTGACGATCCAGATTACTCAGGATGCCCATCGCCAACGGCAGCATCATGGCCGCGGTGGCGGTGTTGCTGATCCACATGGAAAGCAGAGCAGTGGCGCCAAACAGCATTAGGGCAGCCACCAGCATCCGCCCTTGGGCAAGCAGCAGCAGCCGGTTGGCGATCAGCCGGTCTATCTTCTGGATATGCAATGCGGTAGCCAAGGCAAAACCACCGAAGAACAGGAAAATGGTGGGGTTGGCAAAGGAGGCCAGCGCCTTATCCACATTCATCATGCCCATCCCTACCGCCATAATGGGAACCAGCAACGCGGTAATGGTGACGTGCACGGCCTCGGTAAGCCACAGAATGCCGATAAACATCAGCAGGGCCAGACCCATATTCTCCTTGGCACTAAACGGCAGAGTTTGCAGTAGAACCACAAACAGCAACAGGTCTGCCACCAGGATATACAGGCCCCTACGGGTGGCGGGTGATGAAGTGGAAGATTTAAGTGGTATATCAGCCATGAGGTCGTTCCCTCTACTCTACGATCCTGAATTTACGGATAGGGTAAAGGGAATGGCTTGTGCGGTTGAGATAAAGATCTGATTTATGTGAACATTAACACATTAGAAACAAATTTCACTGCCGGTTTTTCCACGGAGGTCACGCTTTGGCAACAGAGGCAAACTGCGCCTCAAACTCCTTACGGGGCAATGGCTTGGCAAACAGGAAACCCTGACCAGTACGAATGCCGTGCTGTAACAACCACTCTCGCTGCACGGCGGTTTCCACCCCTTCCGCCATCACTGGCAGGTTAAGCACCTCGGAAATCGAGCTGATAATCCGCACCATCGCATCGTCTTCTGGCAGGCCATCAATAAAGCTTTTGTCGATTTTAATCAGATCGATCGGCAGAGATTTGAGACGATTGAGGTAATTCAGGCTGGCATAGCCCATGCCAAAATCATCCAGGGCGATCGACACGCCTAAATCATGCAATTCCCGTAGCAATTCCAGCGCCCTGTCAAGGTCGTGGATACGTACCGTCTCAGTGATTTCCAGCAACAGCTTATGCGGGTCGATCTGGTGCTCGTCCAGCAGCCGTTTCAGGTGAGGCACAAAGTCTTGATGCTGCAGCTGGATTGGCGAAATATTTACTGCCAACGGTAACGTGATGCCCTGGGATTGCCACGCGGCCAGGATACGGCATGACTCTTCCATCACCCAGTTACCCAGGGGCACAATCACGCCCAACTCCTCCGCCAGCGGGATCACCTCCGCCGGGAGGATCACCTGTCCGTCGGGCAGTTGCCAACGCAGCAGGGCTTCCGCGCCGGTCACCTGATTGGTTTGCATGTCCCACTGAGGTTGCAGGAACAGTGCGAACTGACGTTGCTCCAAGGCCTGCAGGATTTCGCTTTCCTGCGTCAGACGCTTTTGGGTTTTTTCGGTCAGGCAAGGCTCGAAGAACAGGATCTGATTTTTACCTTCACGATGCGCCGACATCATGGCCGAGGTGGCACTACGCAGCAGTTGCTCCGCACTTTCCCCCGGATTTGGGTAATGGGCAATACCAATACTGGCGCTTGGCCGCAGCTGCATTTTCTGTTGCAGGTTCAGCGGCGCATTAATGGCGGCCATCACTCTTCTGGCCAACTGCATGGCGTGAATGGGCTGCTCGGTATTTTTCGCCAGGATGGCAAACTCGGCATCGCTCAGCTGTGCCAGCACGCAGTCCGCACCGATCACCTGACGCAGCTTTTTCGCCAGCGTCAGTAACAGCGCTTCACGCATTGACGGGTTGAGCACGCCGGAAGCTTCATGCAGGGTTTCGATACCCACCACCAGCAGATTAAAGCGCGGCGGCCGCATACTGGCAGCAATATGCTGTTCCAGCAGCGCAGCAAACAGCACCGGGTTGGGTAATTCGGTCATCGAGTTATGGGTACTGAGGCGGTTCATGGCGGTATGCGCCTTGGCCAGAGTTTGCTGGTTGCGGTTGTAATTGCGTACCAATAAGCCTAATTCATCGTCCTGATGTTGGGTAGGCAACATCAGTTGGTGGTAAGGGATATCTTCCTGAGAGACATTTTCCAGCTCGCGCGCCATGGCTCGTAACGGATAAACCAGCAACCGGTTCATGCACCAACTGACAGAGATCGACAGGATCAGCGCCAACAGCAGATAGGTCGACAGCATGGTCGATAGCGTGCTGAGAATAAACTGGTACATGCGGTACGAATCGGCCTGCAACACCAGATAGGCTAGCGGCTGAGGATTGGCAGGCACCCGCTGCAGTGAATAGAGCGGCACCGAAATCTGTACCGGCAGCTCAAAGATACGCGCCACTAACGCAGGGACCGGGCGTTCCGGCGGAAAATTGGCATGCAGCGCCTGAAACTCGTTCGGCAGCACGATATCCGCTCGGGTGAGGATCCCCACCGGCAGCAGAGAGTTGAGCACGCGTTTGGTTTCCGGCACATCCATCCGCAACACGGCTTCTGCCAGAGGCTGGCGCACAGCTTGGGCCACATTCTCCAGTTGCTGGGCATAGTCATCCCTGCGCTGCTGCACAAAGTGGAATAACTGGATCACGATGAAGATACAGATCGTCACCAGTGCCACACCAGACACCGCTGCCATCTGCTTAATCGTTAATGAACGCCTGACCCGCAAAAACCTGTACCTCTAGATTTGGCTGAAAAACAAAAACAACGGAAAGAGAGTAATGACGCCCTCACCCTACCCCTCCCCCACGGGAGCTTAGCCCTGTGCCTGACAGCAGCTCCGTATCAGCGCCTGCAAAGAGGTGCTGGGATAAGGGGAAATAATGCTTGCTGGATAAGCGGCTTGAGTATACTCGATTGCCTCACGTGTTTACCTTACCAACCGCTTGGTGGCAGCGGGAAAAGCGCGGGTTTCGGTATTATCCTAGCCGGAACAGTCACAGGGTAGCAAAACTACCCTGTGGGCGACACCACGAATCGACCATTTCACGTTACTTGAAGTCGGCGTAAGGCGTCAGCGGCTGCGGTGGCAGATCGAGATCGCCCTGCCAACCGGCGAGCGAGTAACGCAGATAAATCAACGCATGGCTCGGGGTATAGTCTTTTGCCTGCTGAATATCGATACCGGCCCCCAGCGTCCAATGTGAACTGAGGCGGCGTTCGATCAGGGCTCGCAGCGTGTAGCCCACGCCGGAGGAGGAGCCACCGCTTTCCACTGCGTCCTTGTCTGGCAGGGAGTCTGGGATCAGCCCTTGCAGGGGATAACGTTTTTCATCGTTGGTTTTCGAGTGCGAGATCGACACCGAGCCCCCGACTTCCCACGACCAGTTTTCCGTGCGCTGGCGATAGTTCACCGGCACCGCCAGCGAAACATATTGCTGCGGGCTGTAATAGCCCCCCTGCCCAAGGGAGTAACCGCTCAAGTCCTTCTGAT
>NZ_JBKJYW010000060.1:0-2857 GCF_046715635.1 Serratia sp. (in: enterobacteria) | reverse complement strand
GGCGCTCAATGCCTTCACCCCAGCGGTTAAGCACTTTTTCATAATCCCCATTGTTGATAACGCCATTCAGCGCGGTTTGTACCGGTGCCACCAGGCCACCGTCTTTTTTCAGCGTCACTGCGATATGTGCCGCTTTTGGCCAGCCACCGTCCACGCTACCGGCCAGACGGGTTTTGCCGGTGAGTGCCGCCTTCCAGGCTCCAGTTACGTTCGGGCCAAAGAAGGCATCGGCGCGCCCAGACTGCAATGCCAGCGTTTGGGCAGCGTCGTCTTTGGTATAAATCGGGGTAAAAGGCTTCAACCTTTTTTGCTGATTTTCCTGGTCCCAGGCCAGCAGAATGGCTTCCTGGTTGGTGCCAGAACCGACGATAATGCGCAGCCCGGCAATATCTTCTGCTTTCTCTATGGTCTTGATCGGGCTGTCGGATTTGACGTAAAACCCGAGTGAGTCTTTACGGTAAGTGGCAAAATCGAATTTCTCTTTGCGCTCCCGGGTGACGGTAATATTGCTGATGGCCGCATCATATTTGCCGGAATAAACGCCAAGCGGCCAATCCTCCCAGGAAGTTGGGACGACGTTGAGTTCCAGCCCCAGGCTATCCGCCACCAGGCGGGCGATATCGACCTCGCTGCCCAACAGCGTTTTGTTATCTTCGGCAAACACGGTCAGCGGCGGTGAATTGAGCGCTGACACCGCGACGGTGAATTTACCAGGGACGGCAAAGTGATAACCCTGCGGCAATTGGGCCACGGCCTGCGGATTTATCTTGGTATTGATCGGCGCTGTGTTCGCCTCCAGGCTGACGCCTGCGCCGTTAATCGTCACACTCTGTGCCCAGGCGGCAGGGCTAAGCGCCAGCGCCAGGAGTAATAGGGTTTTCTGCATAGCGTTGCCTCTTTTATCGTTATTGGTTTATTGCGGGACGAACTGATTAGCTGGCGATGTCAGACCCAGACTTTCACGCAGTGTCGTGCCCGGGTATTCCGTACGGAAAAGACCGCGAGCTTGTAGAATGGGCACCACTTCATCGACAAAACGCGGGAAGGTATCAGGCGTGCCGCCCTGGATAATGAAGCCGTCTGCCGCAAAGGTGTCGAACCAGTTTTGCAGGCCATCGGCAACCTGTTGCGCCGTACCGTGAAAGCGTGGGCGGGGAGTTGCGGCTTCCAGCGCCACCTGGCGCAACGTCAGGCCACGTTCGCGGGCATTGCGTTTGATTTCATCGGTGGTGCTGCGAAAGCTGTTTTGCCCGAGCTCACCTACATCGGGGAAGGGCGCATCCAGCGGGTATGGGCTGAAATCGTGGTGCTCAAAATAACGGCCAAGGTAGTTGAGCGCGTCTTTGATGGAAACCAGGGCTGCGGTCACCTGATACTGGCGTTCAACATCCTCGGCATCTTTTCCGACAATCAGGCTGACACCCTGGAAAATATGCAGTTCCTCCGGGCGGCGGCCAAAGCGCTCAAGCTGGCTTTTTACGTCACGATAAAACTCCTGTGCCGCTTCCAGCGTTTCATGGTGGGTAAAAATAGCATCGGCATGGCGCGCCGCTAATTGCTTTCCATCATCCGAAGCGCCAGCCTGAAATATAATTGGCCGGCCCTGTGGCGTGCGGCCAATATTCAGCGGGCCAGCCACCTGGAAAAAGTCACCGTGATGATCCAGCGTATGTAATTTAGCGGGATCAAAATATTGGCCGGTGGCTTTATCGCGAGTAAATGCCTCTTCTTCCCAAGAGTCCCAAAGCCCTTTCACCACCTCCAGGTATTCATCGGCAATGCGGTAACGCAATGCATGCTCAGGATGCTTTTCGCGGGAGAAGTTTTTTGCCGATCCTTCCAGCGGTGAGGTCACCACGTTCCAGCCAGCTCTGCCGTTGCTCAGATGGTCCAGGCTGGCAAACTGACGTGCCACGGTGAAGGGCTCACTGTAGGAAGTTGATACGGTGCCCACCAAACCCAAACGGCTGGTAATAGCGGCGAGCGCAGATAATACCGTCAGTGGCTCAAAACGATTTAAAAAATGCGGTATGGATTTCTCATTAATATATAAACCGTCTGCCACAAACAGAAAATCAAGCTTTCCCTCTTCGGCCTTAATGGCCGTTTTTTGACGAAGTCAAAATTAATGCTGGCATCTGCCTGTGCTGCCGGGTGTCGCCATGCGGACATATTGCCAGACGCGCCGTGTAATATTGAGCCCAGGCGCAGTTGTCGGTTTAAAGACATGTTTAATCCTCATTTTCAGACAATAGATTTCCCAAAGGCGCTATTTCCCTTGGTATTGATTCACTCTGTCAGATAACTTGCAGTGCTTTTTCGGCCAACGCCGAAAAATAGCGTGCGGCGTCTTCAATCATGGCTTCATCAGGGCTAAATGCCGGATGATGCAGGCCGTATTCACTGGCGCTGCCGATGCTGACAAACGCCCCGGGGATCTGCTGCAGATAGGCAGCAAAATCCTCGCCTCCCATATGCAGGGCGGCAGTCTGGGTTTGATATCCTTCTGCCTGAGCAACGTCGGTTGCAAAGGTTGCCCATTTTTCGTCGTTGATCAGCATGGTCGGCCCGGCAAACCACGCCACCTCAATCTCTGCACCGAAAGCGGCAGCCAACCCGGCTGCGATCTGGCGGATATGCCCTTCAACCTGGCGCTGTACATCGGCAGAGTGCGTGCGTATTGTGCCTTCGAGTTCCACCTTTTCGGGTAACACGTTCCAGGTATTACCACCTTGAATACGGGTAACGCTGACAACGGCGGACTCCAACGTATTAATGTTGCGGCTGGTGATACTCTGGAACGCCGTCACCAGTTGGCTGGCCAGCACGATCGCATCCACGCCCTCATGCGGGCGTG
>NZ_JBKJYW010000059.1:0-6721 GCF_046715635.1 Serratia sp. (in: enterobacteria) | reverse complement strand
CACCACCAACATCTGGCGGGCAAAGATCAGCTCACGGAACGGGATTTCTTTCGCCAGGCGATCGGCATCGTCCGGCTGGTAGCATTCAAACAGCACATAGCCGCTATTGTCCTTGACCCTGGCAAAGCCAAACACTTCCAACTGGGCGGCCTTGTCGGTGATTTCCGCCGCGCACTCTTTCTCAAAGCCTTGGCGGCAGTACAACGCGATCTTATTCATGGCGCTCGGCCTTTTTCCTCAGACGCATAGCGCCAATCAACATCAATGCCCAACCGATCAGGAAACAGGTCCCGCCGACTGGCGTGACATAAACCCAAACCTTTTGGTGAGACAGCGCCAGACAGTACAGACTGCCGCTGAACAACACGGTGCCGAGCGCCAACAGCGCTCCGCTCCAGTAAAACCACAGGCTGACCCGACGCTGCATGGCAACCGCCAGCCCCAGGATCGCCAGAGTATGGAAACCCTGGTAGTCAAGTCCGGTGCGGATCCAGGCCATTTCATTGACCCCAAGCGCACTACTCAATACATGCGCACCAAACGCGCCCAGAGCAACATAGACAAAGCCACTGATAGCAGCAAAAATCAGCATAGAACGACTATTCATCGTTATTCACCTTAATCGAGATTAACCAGCCACAACGTCACCGCAGCCGGCCCTATTGTTCGTAGCGAAAGCGGAACTTCTCCTGTTCGCTGGCCGCACGCGCCAAGATCCATTGGCGAAAGGCGGCTATTTTACCCAGTTCTGCCTGGCTGTCATGACATACCAGATAAAAAGCGTTTTTACTTACCAACACGTCGTTAAACGGGCAGACCAGCCGACCGGCTTCGATCTCGGTTTGCGCCATCACGTTATTGACCAGCGCAATCCCCTGGCCATGAACGGCCGCCTGCACCACCATGGCGCTATGGCTAAAGATCGGCCCTTGCTGCACGTTGATATGCTGTAACCCCAGCTGCCGGGTATATGCCAGCCAGTCGCGGCGTGAAGTATCATGCAGAAGCGTATGATAAGCCAGATCGTCCGGCACTTTCAGTGCATGATCGCCCATTAACAGGTTGGGAGAACAAACTGGTAGCAGATATTCCGCATACAAACGCTCGGCGCGCACCCCTGGCCAGTTGCCACGTCCATAAAAGATCGCCACGTCAACGTCATCCGCCAGCTTTTCTTCTTCACGGTCAATGGCCTGGATGCGCACATCGATCCCCGGATAAGCTGAGTTAAAGCTGGAAAGACGTGGCACCAGCCACTGAATGGCGAAACTGGGCGGCAGGCTGACGGTCAAAGCCCCCTTGGCACTGCGTGCCTGAAGCTTGCGTGTTGCCTCATTGATCGAAGAGAAAATCTCTTTGATATCCAGATAATAACTCTGCCCCTCTTCCGTCAGCAGCAGCGAACGGTTACGCCGTCGAAACAGTTTCAGCCCCAGGAAATCCTCCAGCGACTTGATCTGATGGCTGACTGCGGCCTGGGTAACAAACAGCTCCTCTGCCGCCTTGGTAAAGCTCAAATGGCGGGCTGCCGCGTCAAAAACCCGCAGAGCATTAAGAGGAGGGAGACGTTTAGACATTCATTGACCCTTTTGTATTGCAAACTGCGGCGTTGTCGGCTGAACGCGCCCTTACCGCCGCCAAACTGTGCCGAAAAATGCCGCGAGCGCAGGGACACGCCAGAGCGGCCAATTTGCCATTCATCGGCTTTAGTTACATTTATGTAACAAATGACCACCGGGTTTCGCAAACGAGATTAGGCTGCACGATACCTAACGCCACTAGCCCATCCGCATGGACTATTGCCATTAGTTTTTTTAATCCGAGCCATTATAAATTGTCCGTTGAGCATGCGCCAGTAAATACCTATAGTGGCGACACTTCCTGGGCCGGAACGAAAAGGGATTGGGTGTCGAAGACGCCGATGAACTTTTGGCTTGTGGTTGTGATGTTGTGTTTGCAATTTGTCCGCCAATTCGGACATGGTAGCTAGGCTACTGTTTTTCACTTCCTGTACATTTACCCTGTCTGTCCATAGTGATTTTATGCAGCACCGCCAACTTCGCGGTGCTTTTTTTTGCCTGAAAATTACTGTATTAGCTGGAAATCACTGATTACCTTCAACCATTTCCTTCACATCGGCACGGTTAATCTGCTGCTCAACGCCGTTGGCATCTTTGTAGCTGATCATCCCGGTATCGTTATCCACCTTAGGTTTTCCATCGGCGACAATGGTGCGCCCATCGCTGGTATGCATGACGTAGTTGCTTGAGCAGGCTGATAGGGTAAATGTAAGCATCAGGGCAGAGATAACGGCGGCTGTCTTGTTCATTTTTGACTCCTTGTAGATAAAAATGCTGTAAAACTAATTTCTGTTATTTAAGTAACTCATTCGCGTGCCAATATTCAGCATAACAAACTTTCGTCAGATTTCCAGGAAACAGCGACAATTGATCGGGATAACTTGTCTCTGACGCTAAAATAGGACAGGATCAATGGCTGACAAAACCACTGATAATCAGCCGATGAAGCCTTTTGAGCCCACCTTGTTCCACAGCCAGTTCCCGGCCCTTCAACAGGCGGGAATTTATCTGGACAGTGCCGCCACCGCGCTAAAACCGCAGGCGGTGATCGAAGCCACGCAGCAGTTTTACAGCGCAGATGCTGCCACCGTACACCGCAGCCAACATCGTGCGGCGCAGGATTTGACCCAGCGCTTTGAGCAGGCACGCCAGCAGGTCGCCACCCTGATTAATGCCCCTTGTGCGGACGATATCGTTTGGACCCGCGGCACCACGGAAGCCATCAATCTGGTCGCGCAGAGCTATGCTCGCCCACGTCTGCAGCCCGGGGATCAGATCCTGGTTAGTGAGGCGGAACATCATGCCAACTTGATCCCGTGGTTAATGGTGGCAGAACAGACCGGTGCCGAAGTGGTCAAGCTGCCGATTGGCCCCGATCGCCTGCCCGATTTGACGCTGCTCCCTGGCCTATTGTGCGAGAAAACCCGCATTCTGGCCCTTGGGCAAATGTCCAACGTCACGGGAGGCTGCCCGGATATCGCGCTGGCTATTGAGTTGGCTCATGCGGTGAATGCAGTAGTAATGATCGACGGCGCACAAGGCATTGTGCATTGCCCTGCCGACGTTCAGCGGCTGGATATCGATTTCTACGCTTTCTCCGCGCATAAACTCTATGGCCCAACCGGCATTGGTGCGTTGTATGGCAAAACCGCGTTGCTGGCCCAAATGGGGCCGTGGCAAGGCGGGGGGAAAATGCTGACGCAGGCTTCTTTCAGCGGCTTTACGCCACAAAAACCGCCACACTGTTTTGAAGCCGGTACGCCGAATATTGCCGGAGTGCTTGGGCTCAGCGCCGCATTGAGCTGGCTGGAAACGCAGGATATGGCCGCCGCCGAGCAATACAGCCGTGCCCTGGCGCAAAATGCCGAACAGCGTTTGCAGCAGTTACCTGGCTTTCGCAGCTTCCGCAGTTCCGGTTCCAGCCTGCTGGCGTTTGATATCGCCGGGATCCATCACAGCGATATCGTCACCCTGTTAGCCGAACAAAACATCGCGGTACGTGCGGGCCAGCACTGCGCCCAGCCCCTCATCGCCGCATTAGGGGTCAGTGGAACGTTACGTGCGTCGTTTGCGCCTTATAATACGCAGGAAGACGTCGATGCTCTGGTCATAGCGCTAGTTAATGCCATCGAATTACTGGCGGAATAAAATGCAAAACGGAGAACCGATGCTTGCCCCTCACCCTTTTGGCCGTGAAATCACCGCCGAGGCGCTGATAACAACCTTCAGCGCGCTGACGCTGTGGGAAGACCGTTACCGCCAACTGATCATGTTGGCGAAACGCTTGCCACCGCTGACGGCCGATCTGCGGCAAACGGAGATGGAACTGACCGGTTGCGAAAACCGGGTCTGGTTGGGGCACCAGCTGTTGGCTGATGGGACGCTGCATTTTTATGGCGACAGCGAAGGACGCATTGTCCGCGGCCTGCTGGCGATCCTGCTGACCGCAGTCGAAGGCAAAACGCCACAGCAGGTATTAGCCATCGATCCCCTGGCGTTGTTTGATAGCCTGGCGCTGCGTGCCCAGCTCAGCGCCACCCGAGCCAGCGGCCTGACAGCCTTGGCGGCCAGGGTTCACGCCATCGCTGCCAGCTATGCCTGACGTGCCGCCTTTGCCACCATCTTCTTCAACGCGTGGGAGACGGCAATAAAGCCAAAGGTCGCGGTGACCATGGTTGCCGCACCAAAACCCGCACTGCAATCCATTCTCTTCGGCCCTTCTGCGGTACTGCGTGAGGCACACACTGAACCATCCGGCTGCGGATATACCAGCGGCTCGGTGGAGAAGACGCAGTCGATCCCCAGCTTGCCTTTGCTGTTTTTCACCACGTTAAAGTCGTTCTTCAACCTTTCACGCAACTTGGCTGCCAGCGGATCCTGGATGGTTTTGGCCAAATCGGCCACGGCGATCTGCGTAGGATCGATCTGCCCACCGGCACCGCCGGTAGTCACCACCGGGATCTTGAAGCGGCGGCAATAGGCCAACAACGCCGCTTTGGGCCGCACGCTGTCGATAGCATCAATCACATAGCTGAAATTATGGTTCAACAGCTCGGCAACGTTGTCCGGGGTAATAAAATCATCCACGCAGGTTACCCGGCATTCCGGGTTGATCGCCAGGATCCGTTCCGCCATCACTTCGGTTTTCGACTGGCCAACATGCTGGCGCAAAGCATGGATCTGCCGGTTGGTGTTGGTGACGCATACGTCATCCATGTCGATCAGGGTGATCGCGCCAATGCCGGTTCGTGCCAGCGCTTCAGCCGCCCATGAACCGACCCCACCAATGCCGATCACACAAACGTGCGCCTGGGCAAGCAGTGCCAAAGCCGGCTGGCCGTACAGGCGTGCCGTGCCGCCAAAACGCTGTAGATAGGCCTCTGAATAGGCTGTACTCATTTCGCTTTACTTACCTTGGTTGCAAATAGTCAGGGCCGGAAGATCCGGCCCTGCGGGTCAAGCTATATGCCATCGTTCTCAGCGAGTAACCAGCTGGGAACCACTCGATGCGGTCAAAGGTTGATTGGCGCTGAACAGCTGCGCCCCAGGATTGCCGCCTTTCAATACCCAGACCCGGCCATAGTGATTATAGAACCCTGCCGAGTGGCCGGCTTCTGGGCCAATCCCCTGGTACATGTCAAAGTGCTGGCCCTTGATAGCTCCGCCCACGTCGAGGGCGACCATCAGACGCATTTCATATTTTCCCGTGAACTTGCCCTTGTTGTCCAGTAACGGCACTTCTGCCAGCAGCGTAGTACCCGCAGGGATCAAGGAGCGATCGGAAGCCACGGAGGCTTTGGCAATCAGCGGTACTGCACTGGCCCCTTTCACCGGAGCAAAAGGCACCGGGTGGAAGAACACGAACGACGGGTTTTGCTCCAGCAGTTCGCGCACCTCGGCTTCGCTGTGGGTATCCGCCCACTGGCGAATGGCCTGCATGGACATATCGGCCTTGGCCACTTCACCGCGATCGATCAGCACCTTGCCGATACTGCGGTAAGCATGGCCGTTCTTGCCGCTATAACCAAAGAACACCAATGGCTGGCCGTTGCCGAAATCGACATAGCCGCTGCCCTGCACTTCCATCATGAAGTTATCCATCAGGGAGTTGGTGTAAGCGATGATGTAACGGCTGTCCAGCGCCCCTGAGTAGATACCAGCACGATCCGGCAGGCGGCGCTTACCTTTGGCTGGCATGCTGTACAGAGGGTAGCGGAATTCGCCCTGTTGGGTATAACGCGCCTGCAGCACCGGGGTGTAATAGCCGGTGAACTGGACGTTGCCATAGCTATCGACACCTTCCATCTGATAGGCGCTGAGGCCGAACTGGTTCAGTTGGCGCGTATCCGCCCCCGCCGCCATCCAGTTTTGCACCGCCTGATAGGTGGAGTTATTGCGGTTAAACAGCGACGGCGAAGCGTATTTAATCTCCATCAGCTGGTTGGAGTAATCCTGGCCGTTGATCGGGGCGCCTCTGGCATTGGGGCGATTCACCAACTCCAGCGACTGATCCAGATGACCATCTTTATACTGCTGCCCCCGGTCGGTCGGTTTTGACGAACAACCGGCCAGTACCGCAATCACTAACCCACCGAGCAGGTATTTGCCCCAACGTCCTTTCATTGCACACTCTCTCAGACTGATATGTTCCATACCCAATGGATACGGGTAAACTGGCTGAACGATAACAAACGGCCATAGATAAAGGAATCGCTACCGCTAAAAATTCCCAGCCAGATGATTATGATGAAAAAAAACGCAAATTGGGGACTAATGCAGCATAAAAATGGCTTTCGGTGAATTATATGCAAAAAGGGTTTGCAACAAAATGCCTGGAGAGTATAGTGCGCTTCCATCGGACGCGGGGTGGAGCAGCCTGGTAGCTCGTCGGGCTCATAACCCGAAGGTCGTCGGTTCAAATCCGGCCCCCGCAACCAACCGATACGGCAATAGCGGTATCACATGAAGGGTTGGTTCGATAATATCAGTATCAAGACGGACGCGGGGTGGAGCAGCCCGGTAGCTCGTCGGGCTCATAACCCGAAGGTCGTCAGTTCAAATCTGGCCCCCGCAACCAATCTTGATAACATCAGACAAGCACCTTAACGGGTGTTTTTTTGTATCTGAATTTCCCCTACCTT